>JBKAGC010000503.1:0-24423 GCA_046290215.1 Pseudomonadales bacterium
GCGGCCGGAGACGTGACCGACCACGTCTATCGGCAGGCGGTGACGGCAGCGGGGATGGGCTGCATGGCGGCACTTGATGGCGAACGCTACCTCGCCGCGCGCGCCCATGCGGCTGCCGAACCTGAAGTGCAGGTGGCGGAATAATCCGCCGCCTTATGCGCTGGCCTAGAACACCGCGATTCCGGCGTGAAGGATCAGCGCCATCAGTACCAGCGATGACAGGGCATAAAGCGCGAACCGTATGATCACCCGGTTGATCGTCGCTTGCACGATGCTGTGCGCGATGCGCAAACCCACATAGGCCCAGGCGAGAATGGTGTTGAACCCGTCGCCCTGTCCGATGATCGCCAGCACGATTGCCACCGCGTAAAACAGCGTTGGCGCTTCGTGCAGGTGGTTGTAATTGTCGGCCTTCCATTGCACTTGTTCTGGTAATTGGTTAGCGAGGTCTGCTGTGCGTCGACCCGCGGTAGGACCAAGCTTGGCCTTGGCAATGGCTGGCAAGCGAGTTGCCGCCATCCAGAACAGTTGCACGATAGTCCAGAGAACAAGACAAAAAACTGGTAATAGGATTGGTTCTGCTTGAAACATAAAGCCCCCTTTTTGCTTTACTATGTTTTGTCACACTAGCATTCAAGAATTGACCCTAAACTGCAAGAAGAATAGGGTTACGCCATGAATATCTATCACATCTGGTGCGACCTTAAAGCCGGCGTAAACGATCTTGAGTTTGTCGCGGATTTACAGGCTTACTTTGCTCACCTAAGCGCTGAATCTAGCTTAAAGGGCTATCGCATTACGCGGAAGAAGCTTGGCCTCGCCGCCGACGACCTACTGGAATTCCACATCATGCTGGAGTTCGACAATCTTGCGGATATCGACATCGCCTTTAATCATGTGGCAACTCGATCTGGCCAGGTAGAAAGCTTTCACCATGCAGTAAACGGCAAGGTTAGCAATGTGAAATTCGCCTTATACCGGGACTTTCCGGATCCGGTACGCAAGCAAGGCGAAGAATTATTCTAACGGCGCGGCCAGAATTGGCTTGATGACGTCTAACGCTATATTGAACACCGATGCTCGCCAGTTCGGGTCATCAGGGTAAAAGGCATCCATCATTTGCTGTTTGATCGCTTTGCCTTGCGCTGATGCCAAATCCCCATAGCGGTGTAACCACTGATCGCCGATAACTGCCTCAAGCACTTGCTTTGATTTCACCGTGCCGTATTCCAGACCACAAAACACCAGATCATCGCCGAGAGTTTCATGGGCTCCGGCACCCATGGAGCCAGCAATATCAGCAGACAAAGACTCATTGGTTTTGGTATTACGAACTCGTTCACCCCAGAGTTTTTGTGCATGTTTTAATGGCGCAGAACCAGGCGGGTACTCAACAATGCACTCAGCCTCGCCATAGGCACCAAGCGCCGTATGGATATCTAGCCAGGCCACATGCTTGCCTTTCAGGCGGGTCACAAACTCGCGAATCTTCAGGTTTGACCAGGCTGGACCCTGGCCCGCATAAAACACGCCGTTTGGATAGTCGGTTTGACCACTGGTAATCGCCATGGCTTGCCAACCGGGTTCATCATCGTGCTGGTTGGCGATGGCGAATATCTGTTGCCACATCGCCGCGGTACTAGCGTCATCCCAGACTGTTGGTTCCAGAAGCGCGCTAAGCTCAACATAACCGGTATTTTTGCGAGCACCATGATCATGGTCGATAAAATTGCGATTCAAGTCGATGTTGTCTTCATTGACCCGTCGCTGCCAGGCAAAGCCGTATGGGTTCACGCCATGGATCATCACCAGACAAAAATCTTCAGGTAAGTTCTCTAACAAACCGCGATGTAAAAACTCACACTGAATAAACGAGCCACAATAACCCTCTACGCCGTGTGTACCGGATGTCATAACCAGCACATTGCTGGCGTCAGCCTGACCAAAGGTGGCGATGTCCATGGCAATCTCACCGTCCGGCCCCTGCAGCGGATGGACATGAGATTCAATACTTGCTGCAAACGGCCTGGCCAACGATAAAAAACAGTCGCGAGCAGCCGCGTAAGTGTAGTGGTGAGTGTTCATAGCCCTCTCGTTGTATATAATTTATCGGCATTAAATTCCAGCGAACAACCAGTCGTGCAGCATGCGTCCGGGCATTAATGCAAATGAGCCCGCAACCAGAATACCGCCAATGTACAAACCGATCATATTAGCGCGGTGCCTTCTCACATTGTGCGCCCGAGCCGCTAGATAAGCTGCTGGAACAGTGTACAGCACCAGCAAACTTAACAAATGAATCCAGCCGAAGTGATCCAAAAATCTTGGACCCACCGCTGCTGGTAAGAACAAGGTTATGATGGCGGTGAACAGCATTAACCCCATATAAATCTTGCCAAGCATTCGATGTGGGCCATCACCTTTTCGCCGCAGCAGCAAATATGTCCCCAGCAGCATTGCCGGGACAATGGTGGCGAGATGAATATACGCAAGCGCGAGATAACTCATCGCTTGTACCAGCGCAGCGGCTTGACCGCTTCACGGACCACTACCCCCCGCGCCTCTAGATCCAACTGCACACACTTCAACCACCAGCCGGACTTAGCACCGCCGGGAAATATCGATTCAGGTAAAAAAGACTTCACTTGTTCCATCATTTGCTTCTGGGTCAAGCCAGGGCTTTGCTCGGGCAAGGTTTGTAACAGCGCCTGCTTCATTGCCGCGTACTTGGTGGCATCAACGTTGCTCTTTTGTCCTGGATGATTGACGTTGAGTACTTCTACCTTGTCGGTCATGGGTTTTCCTTTCTGGTTAATTTTGTACCAGCACGAGCCGGGCCGCTAACGCCACAAATACGGTACCGGCAAGATAGTTTAGAGCCTGTTGAGCGCGCGACGATGTCCTAAGCCAACCACTCAAGTAGCCAGCTAACAAGGCAACGGCACCAAATACCAGCAATGTCGCCAGTATAAATAACAGACCGAGCTGCGCAATCTGTAATGGGAGTTCACCCGTATCAGGTTCGACAAATTGCGGTAGAAAAGCCAGAAAGAAAATCGCCACTTTTGGGTTAGTGATATTCATCACAATGCCGCGCAAATACAGTTTGGTATGACTGAGCGTTGCAGGCTCAGCGCGACTAGCACCAGCACGAAACGCTTGCACAGCGAGATAAAGCAAATAACAGGCACCGATCACTTTAAGCGCAGTAAACGCCACCGGAGAAGTTTGAAAGATCACCGCTACGCCAAACGCTACCAGCGCCGTGTGAAACACCAACCCCGTACAAAGACCGATCGTCACCAACAACCCCGCTCTGATTCCATGCTGCGCAGACTGAGCCAAAACAAACAAGTTGTCAGGTCCGGGGGCTAAACCAAGTGCAATTGATGCGGAGAAAAACAAGATAAGGGTTTCTGGAGACATTAAATTACCTGATCAATCGAACTCGCCATTTCACTGCAAGGCAACCGCCACTCACAAACCCAGCAGTGGCAGGTGTTTACGCTTGTGGTACCCGAGTGCAAGGCACATACAGTGTTTTAGTTGTGCACGGGGTAATGGCTTATCTAACGGCAGCAGAATGGCTCGCTTACCGTCGTAGGTGAACAAGTCACCATATACCTCACGAATGGTTTCAATCAGACTCGTCTGGCAGTGGACATAAACGGCCAGTTGCGCCGGTGCGCGGGGCTTCCAATCTATACGTAAGGTGCTGCCGTGTTTCGCAAGGTAGCTGGGCTCGCCCCATTTTAAGGTTTCTTGAACCGCGTCAATATAGGGCTCACCGACACAGGACAACGCGAGTTCACGCAGTTCGAGCATTTTCGGCTGGACATGGTCGGGATAAGCGGCAAATTTACTGCGTACTTCCCCTGGCATGTCGGCTACGTCGACCATTAAGATTGATTGGCCCTGCGCCGACGGGCGCGTTCCTGTTCTACCTCGGACTTCACTGCACTGGGGAGTACGGTTCGAGCTTCGCGATCAATAAACTGGTCAATCACGGTTTGATTGGTGCGATAACGAGTGCCTTCATCGTCGCGCAGGACAAACCCATAATCCACAAGATCACGGCGCAGCGTCACATGGTCGAGAGCGTTTTGATCAGCAACACCGTCTAACCAGTCTGACAGTTGTTCATTCAACTCTGGCTCAGAAAGCGTAACTTGAGAATCCACACGAGCGGCTGCCAACGCAAGAAACACATCCGCATCCTTGCGATTTTTTGGCACCCGCTCAATGGCGCCACCGTTAAACAGCTTTCGGAGCAGGTGCTCGACCTCGCCTTTTGTTGCGGCCATTTCTTCTTCCTGGTTTTTTGCCGTCCGCACCACCAGAGTTGTTCTGTCCCTGTTGGCCGCGACCACCACGTCGATTATTGTTGCTGTTTTTATTGTTCTTATTGCGACGTCTATTCTGACCCTGGCCGTTCTGATTCCGGGCGTTTTTCGAGTTACCGCTGCGGCGATCAACAATTGCGCCCATGCGGTTAAGGATGTCCTCTGCCTCAGTGCCAATGGCAATAGCATTGGGACCTTCGGCTTGTAACTCGCAAGCCAGCACGATGGCAGCATCGTGCCAGTATTGATCCACCTTACCAATTTCTAACAGAGCATTAGAAACCGCGGTTCGAACCTCTTCCCGGTCATCCTCGGCACCTGCAGTAATCATTTGCAGCCACTCTTCCATGACTTCGGAACGCTGATCAGGATCCTCATTCACGGTGCTGGCAATTGACGCAAAGCCAACAGTCTTCGCCATGGCGTCTTTACTGGTAACAAACTTGGCAATAACGTCATTGCGGATCTCGGTTTGTGCTACCAGATCAGCAATGCTGGTGGCGAGATCTTCATCGTTGGTCGCTTTTACCCAGGCCTGGATTGTCTTCAAACTTTGCTCAGAAGGATCGGCAACACAGGTTGCTAGCAATCTTGCTTGCAAAAAGTCTGCCGCCCAGAGTTCATCAGCTAATGCCTGGTCGGTCTCCAGCGAGCTTGCCAGATCGCGAATGGCATCCACAGAAACGCTGGTTTCTGTCTCGTTAGCTTCTACTTCAATTTCATTACCATCTTCGTCCACTTGAGGCTCATCTGGAGCCGGTGGCGCGCTCAGTTCTCGCAGTTGCTCAAGGATTGCTTCTAGTTCTTGACTCATCGTTGACTCACTGCCAATTGATTAAGGTACTTGCCGTGATGTGCTATCAAGGGTTCTCCTTCGTAGGGTAGTTTTGCCCAATACAGGCGGAATGGAATCGGCGCAGCACCTGGGTTATTAGAAGGATCAGTTTCCTCATGTAACCAACTGTCTGCATAAACTGGATTGTCTTCAGCAAGCTCAAAATGCAATTGGTAAAACCACGCATCCTGGCTTTCGTTCATACTAAATTCGCGCATATCAAACCTTTGTCGGCCCAATAAAGCTGGGCGCGACATAATCGCCAATGTCGTCTCTTCAAACACTTCTCTAATCACGGCCTCTTCGGGGCTCTCCCCCGCTTCGACGGTACCGCCAGGAACCTGCAATCCTGCTTCAGGATGTTCGGGATGCTGCAATATCAGCACACCTTTTTGGCTCGTAACGTATGCATACACGCGACGACGTGTCTTCATCAAATTCTTTCGTGCAATCTAATCTTCAACCGCTTTGCGGTCAGTCAACCACCTCTGGGTGATTCTTTGCGGTTACTCAACTGAGCACCGGGCCTCGGCTGTCTTAGGTGACATTCGGCGCCTCTTAATCATGCTACGCCCCGTGTATACAGGTCATCTGCAATACTGACGTAAACTATACCAACAGTATGATACAGGTCGCAGGTTTTGCAAACAGCCTAAGTGATTCTTGGCGATTCTGCAACGGTGGCGTTCACGGCGCATTTAGCGCTTTTCTGCAATCAATTCAAAAATGTGCCAGTGATGGTCTTCACCCTGGGCAGTTTGACCATCCATCTCATGCTCTTGCCAGTGATGGACTGTGAAGTCAGACAAATATCCGCGTAGGGAGGCTTCTGTAAAAGTCACAACATCTGGCCAATAAGCTTCTTTGTCATAGGCATCGCTGGCCATGGTATCTCGCTCTCCAAGAAAGCTGCCAACAAAAATCCCTCCGGGCACCAGCGCTTCGCTAATCTTGTTCCAGACCAGGCCAAATTCCCCAGGTGGACAAAAAAACAGTGCCGCATCAGCCGAGATTAACTGCGCGCTGGGATAGTCATAATCCGTAAATGTCGCCTGACTCAGATGAACATTCGCGACGCCGTTAAAACGTTCACGACAGCGGCGGATCGACTCGGCTTCAACATCAAATGCGTAGACGTTGCAGCCCTGCTCCCGAAGAAAGGCAATGTCACGTCCCGCACCGCAACCGCAATCAATAGCGGTGACCGCTGCAAAGCGACCTTGCACCTCCGCCAGCGCTCGCGTGAGACTGGTGCGGATATCGCGGTTCTCAGTACTTTCGTAGTATTGTTTTATCTTGTCTGAGGACATGTCAGGTGTGTTATTCGCTGCAATATCGAAAAGTGCCCGTGGGGCTTATGCAGATTCAATCACTGTAAAACGCCGGATGAAAGTGCAGAGCACCCGCCGGCGCTGCCGCATCAGTGAGACGCTTGATCATAAAGTACTCTGCGGTCTCGTTAGGCGGACAATTCCCTGCAGAAAACTCAAAACCAAACCTGCGGTAGTAATCGGGATTACCCGTTAACATGCAACCCACGCCGCCCCGGCCCTGGATTTGGCGTAAGCCCTCGGTAATCAACTTACCGCCAATACCCATCGACTGAAACTGCGGAAATACTGCCACCGGGCCAAGCGCGAACCAACCGCTACTGCCGTCATCTGCTTTGACCGGGGAAAAGGCGATGTGTCCCACAAGCTCACCATCAACCTCAGCCAGCAAACCAAGGCTTAGGGCGTTCTGTTGCCTTAAGCGCAACACCACTTCAGACTCATCGCCACCGGCATAGGGCATACCCGCAAACGCTTCATCGATCAACACCGTGATTTTGCCAAAATCACCGGATTGTTCTGGTCTGATCATTACTTCAACCACAAGACTTCACCTCCGGTTGTCACCGTTTGCTTAACTCGCGCCTAACTTTTTTCCAATGCCGGTGCCATCCCGGTCTCTTTGCCATCAATGCTTTGTAGGTTCTCTTCTTGCCAATAAGCCTCGATGCCTTCCTGGCCTTTATTCTCAGACCATTTCGTTAAGGTGGGGCGCTCCCCTGTCATTTCATAAAACGGCACCGCATAACCACAAGAGGTTTGCACCATGTGGATCTGCATATCGAATACCTGCCTGGCGCCAGTGTATTCGGGAAAATGGCCAATCAACTCCTGCCACTCTGGATCCCGGTCGTGGATGGTTTTCGCTTCACCATACAAACGCAAAATTAACGGCTGGCGATCGAAAGAGCAAAACATAATGGTCATGCGGGAGTTTTCCAACACGTGAGCCGCGGTCTCGTTGCCGCTGCCGGTCAGGTTTAACCAGATCACGCGATTTGGGCTAAGCACTCGTAAACTGTCCAGACCCTTGGGGGACACGTTGACCCGGCCCTCCGCACCTGCGGTGCCAACAAAAAACAAATGCTGGTTATTGATGAACTCAGTGAGTTTTTGATTAAGTTCGGGAAACTGCTCGGCCATAAGACTCTACTGCTTCGAATGAGCTCCTATTATGCCACGATCAAAAAATTAAAGATGTTTACCCAGGCTTACCCGCGTTTCCACCTGATATCCCATGGCTTCATAGGCCGCCTGTGCTGAGTCGTTACCTGCTCTCACTTGTAAATTCAATTTGGTACAACCCAGACGCTTTAGTCCTTGCTCTGCCGCTTGCATCAGTGACGTGGCAATACCGCGGCGCAGGTAATCAGGATGAGTAGCCACCTTGTGCACCCAGCCCCTGACCCCATCAAATCCCGCTATAGTAGTCCCAACCACCTTGCCAGCGTGCTCCGCGACAAAAAACAATTCGGGTTGTACGGTGAGTTTGCGAGAAATCAGTGCCTTAGACTCATTCCAGGCTGGCTCATCGGGAAAAGCCAATTGCCATAGCTCGACCACGTCGCGTTCATCATTGGTGTGATAGGTTCTTATCTCAATCATCTTTTAGGCGGCCAAACAGTTTGTAATCGTGCCAGTCCGTGCCTACAGGAAAACTCTGTCTGGTGGTTCCCTCGTGTTGCATGTCCAGTTTTTCCAGCACTCTAACAGATGCACCATTGTTAGCACTACAACCAGCGTAGACGCGATGCAGGCCGAGCTTTGCAAATCCAAATTGCATCAGCGCCTTTGCAGCCTCGGTGGCAAAATTTTGCCCCCAATACTCCGGGTGCAAGCGATAGCTTAAGAAACCCACACGGGAGTCATCTGTTTCGGTACCAAAACCCAGGTCTAAACCGCATAAGCCAATCAACTGGTCTTCAAATTCAACTGCGAGCACGTATTCACGACGGGGTTTTTGGTAGCTTTGATCCATAAAATACTGCAGCAAGTCGCGGCTTTGCTCACGGTTTTCATGGGGATCCCAGGACTCAAATTCGCTGGTCTCAGGCAATTGGTATAGCTGAAACAGTGCCTCTAAGTCATGAGCGTTAAACTCACGAATGCGCAGCCGGTCGGTACGGAGATCAACAAAATCTCCCGGGACTATTTCGTCAGGTTCCGGTAGTTCCAAGAACTGCACCGCCTGCACATGGGTTTGGCCTTGCAAGTGGGCTTTGCAGAGACGATGGCCACCATCCATGAGTCCTCCTGCATCATTAAGGATCACGGGAAACTTAAGATCAGCAGTAAAAATGCGCTGGGCATGACTAGAGACTTCCTCAAGGGTTGGCGGTCGTGACTGGAACCAACAGTTTTGTTGGAACTCAGGAATATCCGCCAGCGCCACTTCTTGCACAGGCAACGTTGCACTTAACTGCCAAAGCCGATCCGTGTACCAGAGCAAGCGTTGCCCATCCCGGATCAGGGTGTAGGTATCTCTCTTTATGGACATAATTATTCCTTACCGCCAATTCGCCAGTAACCTGGCCTGTTCAAGAGTTACCTGCCCAGTTGAGAACCTAATTTGCTTTCGCAGGTGTACTTATTCTCTAGATTGGTGCGACTGCAAATTGCTTAACTTATGGGCTCGGCAATATGCCAGAGCACGCCACCTGGGTCCCAGAGGTACGATACCTTTTGTCCCCAGGGCTGTAACTCCGGTGCTTTGGCGCGAGCCTTGCCGTAGCTCGTTAGGTCAATGGTCTGCAACTTCGCCCACCAGACCTCACAATCTGGAACCATCAGTTGCATCATCAAATTCTCGGCAAGTTGTGGCTCGAAAAAGTTCTGCAACAGGAAGCGGGCGTCACCACAGCTAAATTCTGCCAGACCTTCGTTGGCCCAATTCTCGGTAAAACCCAACTCGGTGTAGAATCGGCGCGACAGCTCGAAGTCCTCGGCCGGTACAAACGCTTTGATCGAATGTGCTTGCAGCATTACTGGCACCTATAGCTTCAGTATTGCTATCTTAACCAGAAGTTGGATGATTCCGCAGCTGCAGCGATCATTTAAACGCAAATTCATCACGCGGCGTCTAAAACCTCAATTCAATACGCCTAAATATTGGCCATCTCAACAGCAATGGAAGCAAGACCATGAGCGAACTGACAGCCCCTACCAGTGAGGCAAAGCGCATTGAGTCGCTGGATGTATTTCGCGGTTTTGCCCTGCTTGGCATTTTGCTGCTCAATATTATCGGCTTTGGCTTGTTGTCCCCTGCTTACTCGAATCCTGGTTTTGATCTCGTGAGCGGCAGTTTTGCCAACATTTTCACCTGGGCAACCATTGAGCTGTTTGCTGAAGGCGCCATGCGTTGCCTGTTTTCTATTCTGTTTGGCGCTGGTGTAGTGCTGTTTACCACGGGTGAGTCAGCCAAATCCGGCTGGACCCACTATAAGCGAACCTTTTGGCTATTGATGTTCGGCTTGCTCGACGCCTACATCCTGCTCTGGAATGGTGACATTCTGGTGGCCTACGCCTTAGCTGGCGCCCTGCTCTATCTGGCGCGGAATCAGTCCGCAAAGTCGCTGCTTACTCTGGCAGGTTTGCTGATTGTACTTATGTCGCTGTTTCACATGGCAACGCAATTTGGTCTGGGCCAGGCTTATCAAGCTTATGAAAAAGTCCGTGATGCACCGGTTAATGAACCGATCAGCGAAGAACTCCAAATGGCCGCGGACGGCTGGCTGGATTTTGCCAAAGACTTCACCTTAACACCGGAGGCACAAGCTGCAGAGATCGAGGCTCGAACCTCGAGTTATGCCAGCGCGTTTGCCTGGAATGCGGAGAAAACCACCGAGATCTACCAATTCGTATTACCAGTGTTTTTATTCTGGGATGCCCTGGCCATGATGTTAATTGGCATGGCACTCTATAAAACTGGCGTGCTGCAAGCCAGCCGGTCATTGGCCTTTTACAAGAAACTGGTGGTTTTTGGCTTTGGTATCGGTTTGCTCACCAATGGCTATGAGGTGTTTCACGCTTACTCAATGTCGTTCGACATCTTCGCCACCTTTGCGCAAATGCAGCCCACTTATCACATCGGTCGTCTGGCCATGGCCCTGGGTTACATTGGCTTACTGGGTTGGATCGTGCAAAGCGGCGCACTTGCCGCGATGACAGCGCGACTGGCCGCGGTGGGTCGTATGGCACTGACCAACTATCTAATGCATTCGCTTATTTGTACTTTGATTTTTACCGGTATGGGATTGGGCACCCTGGGTCAGTGGCAACGCTATGAGCTATATGGCGTCGTCGTTGGCATTTGGCTTTTGCAACTATGGCTAAGCCCGCTGTGGCTGGCGCGGTTCAGGTTTGGCCCCGTGGAGTGGTTATGGCGCACCTTAACCTACGGCAAGGCGCCACAATTTAGCCGTTAGATGCCATCGTCGTGGGCTTCTTCACCCATGTCGATAATCATCGCGCGCAGGTCTTCCTTAATCTGGTCTAGCTCCGCCTCATCGGTACCACGGATAACCAGGTTAGTCCCGTAGCCAGTTTCGCGATAGAAGGGATAGGAGCCAATATCCACATCAGGATGTGCTTCTTGCAGCACACCGAGTCGTTTCGCAATTTGGCTTTCGCCAAGATATGCCCCAATGGTTCGGGATCGCACAGGGTTAGTCCCGCCCAGGCGTTCTTTGGTGAGAGAACTCACCATAGCTTGCATCACCATGGGCACTCCAGCCATGACGAATACATTACCCATTTGAAAGCCCTGTGGTCCGCCCGTTGGATTATCAATCAGGGTTGCACCTTCTGGCACCCGGGCCATTAGCAAGCGCGATTCCATGACTTCTGGCGGTGCTTCACGGCGCCGAATACGCGCTTCAATTTCAGGATGGTAAATCACATCCACTGAGAAGGCCTTGGCAATACACACGGCGGTAATATCGTCGTGGGTTGGGCCAATACCGCCGGTCGTAAACACATGATCAAACTTCGCGCGGCACTCATTCACGGTGGCCACAATGGTTTCTTCCACATCGGGGATCACTCGCGCTTCGACCATGCGCACACCCAGTTCGTTGAGGCTTTTGGCAAGGTAGTTGAGGTTCACATCTTGAGTCCGGCCAGAGAGAATTTCGTTGCCAATGATCAACATACCTGCGGTGACGGTCTTATTTGTAGCCATAAAATACTCTGATTCCTATCTCGTTGAATCCTGGGTTTGATCGTTTTTTCGCGCAGACATCATACCGATTAGCGCACGCTACGCCATTCAGAATCGCGCTGATAATCAACATACGCTTGCAATGAGCGGCCTGGATCTTCCGGAAACTGCTCAGCCACCACGGAGTTGGCAATCAGATCCACACGAAACGAACGAAAGCCCTGGCGTAACTCGCACCAGGCGCCCAGGGTCCATTTGTTGCCCCAGAAGTAGAGTAAGAACGGCCAAACCGTGCGCTGGGTCTGTTCGCCTTTGAGTGAATCGTAAGTCAGGTCGAGCTTCATCTTTTCATCGATTGCATGTCGAATTGCAGTTAAGTTGTTGGAAGTGGCTTCCGCCATTTGGAAGCCCGGCACGACAATCTGCTCAAGTTCGATTTCTTTGCGGAGCTTTTCCGGCAGGATAGATTCGATTTTGCGAATGGCGGTTTTCGTCACAGACGCCAGCTCCCGATCCGACCAGGCCTGTACCATCATCGCCCCTAGCGCCAGCGCTTTCAGCTCATCACTATTGAACATCAAGGGCGGCAAACGATATTCGTCCCGGAGCAGATAACCCACGCCTGCTTCACCATCAATGGGAATACCCGAGCCAATCAAATCACCAATGTCGCGATATATGGTTCGTTCTGACACCTCAAGTTTCTCGGCGAGATACTTCGCCGTGCGAACCCTGCCTTCTTGCAGCAATAACATAAGCTGGAACAATCGATCTGCGCGACGCATGCCTTATCCTTAAACGATTTCACTCTCCTGACATAAGGTTGTCAGTACCCCTGTTTTAGACTGATCTCATTGCAAACTCGCAAACCGCGCAAGGAGAACAGTCATGGCAGTGCATACACCCGCGATTCACCAGCCAGCCGAGCCATCTAATGTGATTGCGTTTCCAGCACTTGAGGACGGCGCCAACCCACCGATACCTCATCTCGAGCCAGCCGCTCAGCAACGTGCTATGGATTTTATTCTTGAGTATGGGACAAATCTACAACGGGAGCGGCTGCTCTACCATTTCCCTACAAACGGCGGCAGCCCTGACAACAACAATGTACTTGCTGCCCTTGGGCATTACCAAAACCATGATGGTGGCTTTGGGCATGGTCTTGAGGCGGATCTTCGCACCAAGAAATCTACCGTGATTGCCACCACAGTGGCGCTGCAAATTTTAGACAGTTGTTCTGGCATGGGCTCCGAACTAGCCAACAACGCCCTGCAGTACCTGGTCGGGCAGTACCGAGAACACGGCTGGCAGCCTATCCACGCCGAGGCCAACGATGCACCCCATGCACCCTGGTGGCGTTTTAACGCTGCAGATAGTGGCTTTCAGGCTAATCCCAGTGCCGAAGTGCTAAAATACTTGTTAGACAACCGTCTGATGGCGACCACTACACCCGCACTCCTAGAAACCGCCATGGCGCACCTCACAGCAGAGTCGCTGGAAATGCATGAGCTGCTTTGTTTTGGCCGGCTATATGAATCCAAGGCATTAACCAAAGCGCAGCGCATGACGATGCTGCCGCTACTGTTGAGTCATGCTTTTCGCCTGGTGAACAGTGAGCCGCTGGACTGGGAAGAATATTGCTTAACACCCCTCAGCGTCGCCACTCGACCTGACAATGTGTTTGCAGAATTTTTTGCTGACCTGCTACCGCTGAATTTCCAGTTTTTAATCGATACTCAAGCAGATGATGGCAGTTGGTCACCCAATTGGTCCTGGGCCGGCGAGTTCCCGGCCACCTGGAAGGTGGTTCAGACCGAGATCAAAGCCGAATTGAGCTTGAAAAATTTAATGTTGTTTAGAGCTTACGGCGGTCTTACTACTTGACTTCAGGTTACTGTATACATATACATACCCACCTACTTTGCGGCGCTTAAGGAATCACATGAAAACGGCTTCTGAAGAACTCGATCACATCCTGATTCGAGGTGCCCGGGAACATAACCTGAAGTCCGTGGAAGTTAAGATACCGAAGCGCAAACTGGTGGTCCTTACCGGTGTTTCAGGCTCTGGCAAGTCGTCACTGGCGTTCGACACACTCTACGCCGAGGGCCAACGCCGCTACGTTGAATCGCTGTCTGCCTATGCGCGGCAGTTCCTCGGCCAGATGGAAAAGCCAAAGTACGACATGATCCGGGGACTCTCGCCCACCATTTCCATCGAGCAGAAAACCACCGGCCGTAATCCCAGATCTACCGTGGGTACCATCACAGAAATTTCCGACTACCTGCGGGTCCTGTTTGCCAGAGTGGGCGTGCAACACTGTCATGAGTGTGGACGTAAAGTGCAAAGCCAATCGGCACAACACATCGCCAGAGAGCTTGGCAAACTGCCCGAGGGCACGCGTCTTTTGTTGCTTGTGCCGCTGCTCGTGAACCGTAAAGGTGAACACCGGGAGATGCTTGCTGATGCGCGAGCGCAGGGCTTCGTGCGTCTCCGCGTGGATGGCGAGATTGTCAGAAGTGAAGACATTGAAGCGTTGGACAAACGTAAGAAACATACCGTGGAAGCTGTCATCGACCGGATTGCCGTGCGCGGTGACATTCAGGAACGACTTACCGAATCCGTAGAAAACGCCCTAAAGCTTGGCGACGGCGCGCTAATTGCCGCCGTGGAGAGCGACGGCAAACAAAAAGACCAGCTTTATTCTGAACATCTTTCTTGTAGCCACTGCGGTGTGTCGTTTCCGCAGCTTTCACCGCAAGCCTTCTCATTTAACTCACCCCAGGGCATGTGCCATGACTGTAATGGCCTGGGTACCCAGGTGGCATTTGATCCGGATTTGCTCATCCCGGATAAAACCTTAACCCTGGCGGAAGGTGCTTTGAAGCCAGTGGGTAAAATCATCGAAGAAAACAAAGGCATGACCATTGCCTTTCATCGCCAGGTCTTCGCTCACCTGAAGATTCCCTTGAATAAGCCGTACAACAAACTCACTGCCAAGCAGAAGCAAACCATTCTGTATGGCACTGGAGACACCCGCTACAAAATTAACTGGGGTAGCCATGGCACCACCAACTCCCGTTACGAGGGTCTGGTCAATCGCTTGATGCGACGCTTCACCAGCACCAAGTCGGAAGGGGCGAAACGCTGGTATTCGCAGTTTCTCGCCAACACCCCTTGCTCAAGTTGTGAAGGCGTTCGATTACGACCAGAAAGTGCTGCGGTTCGAGTGGCCGACCAGACCATTGTGGATATTTCCAGTTGGACCATTGATCGTACTCACGACTTCTTCACCCATCTAAACTTACCTGGTGCCTCCGGCGAAATCGCCACTGAGGTCCTCAAAGAAATCTGCAATCGCCTGAATTTTCTGGTTTCCGTGGGATTGAGTTATTTAAGTTTAGACCGCCTTGGACCTACTTTGTCCGGCGGTGAATCCCAGCGTATTCGCCTCGCCAGCCAGGTTGGCTCGGAGCTCTCCGGGGTGATTTACATCCTCGATGAACCCAGTATTGGCTTGCATCAACGGGATAACGAAAAACTCTTAAATACCCTGTGCCGCATGCGCGATATTGGCAACACCGTGGTGGTGGTAGAGCACGATGAAGAAACCATTCGCCTGGCAGATTACGTGGTGGACTTTGGCCCCGGCGCTGGTATTCAAGGTGGCAACATTGTCCATGCTGGGACACCGGCAAGTCTCACCAAAAACAAAAAATCATTAACCGGCAACTATCTTTCCGGCCGCACCAAAATTGAGATGTTAGATGAGCGCCGTACGGCGCGCGGACATATCACTATTGAAGGTGCTCGCGCTAACAATTTGCAAGATGTCACTGCTAATTTTCCTATCGGTATATTGACTGCGGTCACCGGTGTATCCGGCGCGGGTAAATCAACTCTGGTGAACGACATTCTCCACCCTGCCCTCGCCCGCCACTTTCACCACGCCACGCAGCGGGTTGGCGAGCATGATCGAATCACCGGCCTTGAGCAGTTAGATAAGGTGGTTGCCATCGACCAACGCCCTATTGGCCGTACCCCACGCAGTAACCCAGTCACTTATATTAAGGTGTTCGACGAGATTCGAACCTTTTTCTCGATGCTGCCTGGTTCAAAAATGCGGGGCTATAAGCCGGGGCGCTTCTCGTTTAACGTCAAAGGTGGGCGCTGTGAAGCTTGCCAGGGAGACGGCGTGCGTAAGATTGAAATGCACTTTCTTTCTGACGTCTTTGTAAAGTGTGAAGAATGCGACGGACGACGTTTTAATGACGCGACCTTAGAAGTGAAGTACCAGGGTAAATCCATAGCCGATGTGCTTGAGATGACCATTGCCGAGGCAGTGGAGCACTTCTCCGAACATCCAAAGATCGTGTCTAAACTGCAATTGCTGGTGGATGTCGGTCTTGATTATTTGCATCTCGGACAACCGTCTTCCACTTTGTCCGGCGGTGAAGCGCAGCGCATCAAGCTGGCGCGGGAGTTATCTAAAGTCGCTACCGGTAAAACCTTCTATATTCTTGATGAACCTACCACCGGCTTACATTTTGACGATGTGCGCAAACTGCTGGCTGTCCTGAATCGCCTGGTGGATGCGGGCAACAGCGTCACCGTGATTGAACACAATCTGGATGTCATCAAAACGGCCGATTGGATTATCGATGTTGGCCCGGACGGCGGACCTAAGGGCGGCAAGATCGTGGCCACGGGCACACCGGAAGATGTGAGCAAAGTCAAAGGTTCAGAAACCGGTCGTTACCTAAAGCCGCTATTGGCGGACCGACAAAAGAAAGCCTCGCCAGCAAAGCGCAAGGCGAAAGCTCCAGCAAAACTACAGACGAGAAAAACAGGCGCTAAAAGCAAAAAAGCTAGCCGTGCTAGTTAGCCTCGCGGGTAATGGCTTGAATATCTTGATTGTTCATTAAGCGTTTAATCTTTGGGTGATTGGCCAGCGCTTCAAAATCAAATCGTTGCACTGCTGCCATCACCTCAGGATCTGCAAGCACCGCTTGCATTTCAGGCGAGGATTGCAGCGCCAGGATCCGTTGCACCATCGAACTATCACTTGCCAGTTGCTGCTGAATTGCTTGTACCTGGCTACTTTGTAACGCCGACTTGCCCGTTTCCAGGGGACTGTTATTTTGTGAATGGTTCGAACTAGATGAAGCTGGCGAGCCACTGCGAAGACTACTGATCTGCTTCACCTGACGATCAGACACCGTCAGGGTGCCCAGCGCAGCAGAGCGAATCGTGTAACTGCCATTCTTGAACGCCACAATCTCGCCAACGATTTCAGTGCCATCGTCTAGCAAGATTCGTCGTGGCTCAGCGCTCAGCGTGCCACTTAAAACAAACATTAAAACGAATAAGATAAGCTTGTGCATAAACGCTAGTTTGTCGCCCAGAACCCTGGAAGGCAACTAGCGCTTGCCAGCCAACAGATACCGTACGTCGTTTAGCTCTGCCATCGCCCCTGCCTTTGCCGAACACCGTGTACTCCCAGCCCGTAGTCCTTTATGGTTATGGCTCCATGAAGAGTGAATTATGAGCGAACCACAAGTACCCATTCGGCCAGCGGCTACCGTAATGCTGGTTGAAGATAAGCCTGACCTACAGGTATTTATGATGGAGCGGAATGCCAACACCGTGTTTGCCGGTGGCATGTGGGTGTTCCCTGGTGGCGCGGTGGATGGCGCTGACAAAAACTTTGAAACCTATTGCGTGCATCGCTCCGATGCCGAGGCAAGTCATTTGCTGGGCCTTGATCGAGGCGGACTAGCTTATTATGCCGCCGCGGTTCGGGAAGCCTTCGAAGAAGCTGGCATTTTACTTGCCATCCATAAAGACACTCACATCTCGCTAGATATTATTAGCGAGCAAGATCGCAATCGGTTTGATGAACACCGCGACAATGTTAACGATCACGGCAAGGACTTTTTACAGGTGATTGCCGAGGAAGACTTGCTGCTGGATGTTGGCCAAATGCACTATGTAGCGCGCTGGATTACCCCGGAGGGACCGCCCAGGCGTTTCGATGCGCGCTTCTTCGTTTCGCGTATGCCGACCAATCAAGACCCTAAACATGATAACTCTGAGCTTGTACATTGCGGCTGGTTCTCGCCGAAGGAAATCCTCGAAAGAGAACAAGCCGGTGATATGGTCTTGATGAGTCCAACCTTGCGTATGGTTCGCACTCTGGCCCGATTTAACTCTGCCGATGAGGTGATCGCCGCGGCCGAAGCGGTTCTACCTGACGAGCGCGCCAGGGTTAACCATAACCGTGAGCTAGTACTGCCAGGTGACGAAGGCTACGACACGGGTGATGAAAACATCGAAACTGGTTGGGTAAGGCTCAGGCCTCTAGCAAAATAGTATTTTCGCGGCGCAGCATGGCGCCTTGAATTTATTTCCCGCTGGGTTTCGACTCAAGGCTTCTCTAGTGACCGACTTGCGCCCATAATGATCCAAACAAAGCTAGCCCCGTACTCGTTATTGAGGAGGCTCAAACAATGCGATTTAGTGCAGTTGGTATGATTTTGGTCATGGCCATTTTGGTGGTTAGCCCCATTGCTGTCCTACATCAATGGCGGCTACAACACCCACAGCCGCAAGCCCCTGAGCCAGAAGTTACACTACCCGACTTCAGCAGCTATCAAGACGTGCAAACCAAGAAGCGCGAGTTCTTCAACTACCTGCTGCCTATGATTCGTTCCGCCAACGACAATGAACTCGCGCGCCGGGATTTTTTAAACAGTATCGATCCGAATGACTTAAGCGAAGATGAACAAGCCGAGTTAGATGCGTTAGCCAAACGCTATCGAGTAGTCAGCAAAAATCTAACGGCAGCAGAACTCGTTGCCAGACTCCACAGGAAGGTTGACGTCGTACCAGCCTCACTGGTGTTAGCACAAGCCGCAAACGAATCAGCCTGGGGCACCTCGCGCTTTGCGCGGCAAGGCAACAACTTGTTTGGCATCTGGTGCTTCTCACCGGGCTGTGGCATTACCCCTCAACGTCGCGCGGATGACGCCAAACACGAGGTAGAGAAGTTCTTTAGCGTCCAGGCTGGTGTGGAGAAATATATTCGTACCATCAACTCTCACCCTGCCTATGCAGAACTCCGTGAGGTTCGAGTGGAGTTACGGGAAAATGATCAAGCGCTGTCTGGCGGTCAACTAGCAACCGGGCTAGAAAAATACTCCGAACGCGGTGAGGCTTACGTTGAAGAAATACAATCTATGATTAGCTTTAATCGCTTAGAGGAATTTAATCGGAAGGAGTGAGGTTTCTGGGTTCGGGCTGGCAATTGATGCCAACCCTAATATTCTTTGCCCGAGAATATCCCCAATGCCGGACCCTGAAGGATCCTGCGGTGCCTTGTGATTAATTGACGGCCAATTAATCGGTTCTAGCTACACTTTCGTGCCCTTATCTATATGCACACCCTGTGCCAAAAATCTCACCCGCATTTTTAAAGGCCTCCGGGCGGTTTTGGTGTCCGGGTCATGTTACCCAGAGGTTATCCACAGTGTTAAGACTACCTCTGAGCTGTTAATATTCGCCGCTGACGACATTTAACTAATTGATTTTAAAGACTATTTGCAAGTGTCACCATAGAGTGACACGAATCCGCACCCGGTCACGCAACTGTGACAGGGGCAATTTAAACCTTGCCGCCGTATGTTGCATCTAAAGGCTATTCACATATATGAGAACGCGAAGATGAAGTTCACATCCACCTGTTCCGCTGCTCTTCTCAGCGCTGTGTTGTTCACCAGTCAGGGCGTTAGTGCCTACTGCAGCGAGGAGAAGACCATTCGACACGAGCTGCCTTCGGGCGACTTTAACGAGATTCGCCTCAATGCACTTGCGGGGGATCTGATCCTGGAGGGAACAGAGGGCGACGTGATTAGGATTGAAGGTTTGGCTTGTACAGACCGAACCACTTATCTAGATCGCATGGATATTCGCGTTGAAGCTGATAACAAAGCCCTCGAACTCTCCGCAATTATTCCCTATCACGAAAGCGACTGGCATGCAGACTACGCTTACATCGACATCACATTGGAGGTGCCAAAAGCGATGCTACTATTGGTGAAGGACTCCAGCGGCGATCTTGAAGGTTACGGCGTTAGGCTCGAGCAGCTGATCGACAGCAGCGGGGACATCCGCCTCCGAGAAACCTCAGGAAATCTGAGTCTCCGCGATAGCGCCGGATATGTCAGAATCAATGATCACCGCGGCAATCTTGAATTAGAAGACAGTTCTGGCGACCTGGAAGTGGAAAACTTAGGCGGCGATCTCACCATTGTCCGGGATAGTTCTGGCGATATTGAGGTTGAGACGGTGTCCGGATTTGTCACCGTGGAACGAGATAGCTCCGGTGATATTGACATCGAAACTGTGCGCAGCGATGTCAATATTGGCTCAGACGGCAGTGGCTCTATCACCATCAGAGACGTCAAAGGCTCAGTGGAAATCGGCTCCGATGGCTCAGGGGATATCTCTGTGCAACGTATCGCCGGCAACTTCATTTTACATCGAAAGGGCTCTGGCGATATCAGAACGGCTCATGTAGAAGGCAACGTGAGTATTCCTGAGTATCGTTAATCAGGCGCTTGCTTGAATAGGGCTCTTAGCTATTTCGAGGCTGTTTTAGCTCAGGGCTGTTTTCGGCTCAGGGCTGTTTTCGGCTCAGGGCTGTTTTTGGCTCAAGGCTGTTTTTGGCTCAAGGCTGTTCCTGATAAAGAAAGCGCCATAATGTGGCAACCACCAGGGCATGATTGATATCACCCTTCACGAGCCTGGCGGCAACTTCATCCAGGGGCACCAGCTCTACCTCGGTTTTTTCGGTGGAGGTATTGGCAATTTCACTCGTGAGCTCGACGTTACGGGCTACATAGGTGTGAACAGAGTTATTAAACAGCGCAGGATTAGGCGCGATCACACCTAAAGATTCCACCGCGTGGCAAGCGTAACCAGTTTCCTCGAGACATTCCCTCGCGGCAGAAACCGCTGGGTCTTCACCAGGGTCTACCATACCGCCGGGAATTTCCAGGGTGATGCTCTCGTTGCCATGTCGAAACTGACGGATGCAGACCACCTGATTATCCGCGGTGATCGGGATGATGTTTACCCAGTCCGCAGAATCAATGTAGTAAAACGGGTGAACCTCGCCACTCTCCGGTGATTCAACCTGGGCCTCATGCAAGGCGAAAATCCGATTTTCCGTGAGCGCAGTGGAGCCAAGCCGCCGCCATTTCTTGATCGCCATAGATTAGCTGCCAATGGTCAGTGAGATAGGAGTTACTTGCCCGTGAACTTCGCAGGTCGACGCTCCAGAAACGAAGCCACACCCTCTTCATGGTCAGCAGACTTAAAACACTCCGCTAAGGCCCTGGTGTGGTTTTCCATATGCTCATCCACTGAGTTTCCAAGACCTTCATAAACCAATTGTTTGATGCGCTGATGCGAAAACGGCGAGCCATTCAAAATCACCTTGGCCATCTCGTTAGCACGAGGTAACAACTGCTCTGGTTCAACAATTTCTGTCACATAACCCATATCCAATGCTTGCTCGGCGGTAACAAACTCGCCGGAGTAAAGCAGCCAAAGTGCTTTTGAGGTACCAATCAACCGGGGTAATAACCAGCTACCAGCACCCGTATCGGGTACCAGCCCGCGATGGGCGAAGTTCCAGGCGAAACGCGCATTGGGCGTAGCCAGGCGGAAATCACACTGCGAGGTAAACTCGGCTCCCATACCAACCGCGGGTCCATCAATGGCTGCGATCACCGGTTTGTTACAAGCAACTATTGGCCACCAGCGACCCTTTTCTTCCGCGGTACCGCGCAGGCCTCTGGTTGCACCAGGCACGGTACTGAGATCAGCCAGGTCTGTGCCGGCACAAAAAGACCGGCCGACCCCCGTCAAGATCACCACCCGCGCATCAGGATCGGCTCCTGCTCTCTCCATGGTGCTAATAAAATCACTCAGCATTTGAAACGTCATGGCATTACGTTTCTCTGGCCGGTTGATCGTTACCGTGGCAATGCCATCTTCTACCTCATAAAGAATCCAATCTTCCATACTTCCCCCCTTAACTTAATCCGTCTACTGGTACACAAGCACCATGCACCGCTCTGGCGGCGTCAGAACTGAGGTAACCAATCACCTCGGCAATATCCGCAGGACTTACCCATTTTGAATAATCCGCGTCTGGCATATCATTGCGATTACGCGGCGTATCAATCAGGCTAGGCATCACCGCATTCACGTTGACGTTTTGTTCGCGCAACTCTAGCGCCATACTTTCTGTTAGGCGCATCACAGAGGCTTTCGATGCGGTATAGGCACCCATGGCAGCAGCCCCGGCAATGCCTGCCCTGGCAGCCACGTTCACCACCTTGCCGCCGCCCTGTTCGAGCATCACTGGCACAACGGCCGCAGCGGTATTAAGCACCGATCGAGTATTCAGGTCGAACAAGAAATCCCAGGTTTGATCCGAGGTTTCATGAACTGATTCGCCCATGAGAAACCCCCCGGCGATATTCGCTAGCACATCAATTCGACCGAACTCGCGCACCACGCGGCCAACCGCGTCCGCAGTGGACTCTCTGCTGGTTAGATCACAGGCGATGTAGGCATGCTGACTAGAAGGTTCTGGATAGGCTTTGGCTAATAACTCGTCGCTGTAATCCAATACTGCGACCCTGGCGCCCCGATGGGTAAACCAGGCGACCACCGCCTGACCGAGGGCACCGGCTCCACCGGTAACAATGACTACTGACTGATCCAAATTAACCTCCGGGCTAAAACGATAGCACCGGTATCAGGTTAGCCAGTGCCAAAAATCCACTTAAACAAGTAGAAGAAGATAATGGACAATATCGCACCAGCGGGCAAGGTCACCATCCAGGAGACAAAGATCGTCCCCACCACGCGCAAGTTTAGCGCGGCAATGCCTCGCGCCAGACCCACCCCCAGTACGCCACCTACCAGTGTATGGGTTGTGGATACGGGCAAGCTATAACCGGAAGCCAATACCACCGTGGTGGCCGCGGCTAGTTCTGCGGCAAAACCACTACTCGGAGTAAGTTCGGTAATCCCGGTACCAATGGTGCGAATCACCTTATGACCATAAAGCGCGAGACCCGCAACAATACCACCACCACCAAGGAGGAGAATCCAGGCTGGCATGGCTGAACTCTGGGCGACGATACCACCGGATTCAATGATGCCGTTGATCGCAGCCAGAGGACCAATGGCATTTGCCACGTCATTGGAGCCATGGGCAAAGGCCATAGAACAGGCGGTAAAAATCATCAACACACCAAAAATGCGT
The DNA here is from genome assembly GCA_046290215.1 of Pseudomonadales bacterium. Classification (GTDB taxonomy): domain Bacteria; phylum Pseudomonadota; class Gammaproteobacteria; order Pseudomonadales; family Azotimanducaceae; genus JAHRVQ01. The sequence goes on from JBKAGC010000503.1 coordinate 23,012, forward strand.
TCAACGGTAACTATGTTGTGCTGCTCAGAATCAGAAACCCGCTTGATTCGAGTTAGCGCCGCCGCGCCTATAGCCGTAATCAATAGCGCCACACCGATGGCATAAACGATGGCTTGTTGGAACGTGACATCAAGGCCTATGTGCTTCAAACCTTTCACCAGAGTCACCATTGAAACCACAAACCCCACCATAAACATGTACATGGGAACCAGACGTTTTGCCGCCAGATAAGGGTCGCTGGTGCCAAAAATAAAGCGCCGCACACTCATATATAAAAGAAACGACAGGGTCCCTGCCATAAGCGGCGAAACCACCCAGGACGAAACAATTTCACCAACCTTACCCCAGGCCACTGCGTCCACCGATATACCTACTGCAGCAAATCCAACAATGGCGCCGACAATTGAGTGGGTCGTGGAGACTGGCCAGCCCATCATGGTTGCAACCAGAAGCCAGGTACCGGCGGCCAAGAGGGCTGACATCATGCCGTAAACCAACAATTCCGGCGAGTCGCTAATCGCCGCTGGATCAATGATGCCTTTACGTATGGTTGAAGTTACCTCACCACCAGCAAGATAAGCCCCTGCAAACTCAAACACCATCGCGATCAAAATGGCTTGCTTGATGGTTATTGCCTTTGAGCCAACCGAGGTACCCATGGCATTCGCAACGTCGTTTGCACCTACACCCCAGGCCATAAAAAAGCCAAACAATATGGCAAGGATAAGCAAAATGTTGCCGTAGTCTTCGATTACACCCATAGGACTCTTCTTGTATCTTCGTTACTTATTCGGGGTTACTTATTTGGGCTTACTTGGCAATGAGATAGAGCATTCGGTTACCCACCGACTGCGCGTAGTCAGCAATATCTCCCAACCACTCGATCAGGCGGTACAAAAACATCACATCAACAGGGTTAGTTTTGTCTTCTATCTTGAACAAAATCTGCTGCACCTGGCTCTGCAACTCATCGCAGTCGTGCTCGGACTCGTTCAGATCTTTAATCATGCTCTCAACCAATTCGATTTCCGTGCCGCTAAAACCTGTCTCCAGCAGTTCATCGAGCTCATTCAATGCCTTGCCTGCGGCAGCCACGGTTTTAACAACACTGGCCACGAATTCTCGCATCTTGTCCTGGATGTCCGCAGGGAAATACATTTTTCGCCCAAAGCACAAACCGGCAAAGTCCTGGCACCGATTTGGAATACGGTCTTGAGACTGGAGAAGTTCTAGTAAGTCAGAGCGTGACACCGGCATAAAGATACTGCGCGGCAAATTCGAGCGGATCTTGCGTTTTATGTCATCCGCTTCAGACTCGAGTTTGATAATCTCGGCCTGAACCGCCTCGGCCCGGTGCCAATCTTCCAGAAGTACAGCATCAAGGAAGTCAGCTAGTAGTTCTGCTGCGGCTT
>JBKAGC010000504.1:0-22104 GCA_046290215.1 Pseudomonadales bacterium
CAGTAAATAGAGCCTTTTCTTCCTGGAGCGCAAAACACATGTGATTCGACGTGTGCCCTGGCGTGTAAACACATTCAACCGTCCAGCTATCCCCTTTGAGAATATCGCCATCGCGTATCTCAACATCTGGCACAAAGTCCATGTCACCCCCTTCTTCAATGGGTGTACCAGAAGCGATCTTACCCGCGCCGTGGGGTCCGTAGCCGTAGGTTTTACAGCCCCAGTGCTGTTTTAGTGGTGCAGCAGCAGGGGAGTGATCATAGTGTGTGTGCGTAATGAGGATGTGGGTGACGGTTTCACCGGCCACGGCGGATTTTAGCGCTTCAATATGCTCAGGAATCAGTGGACCGGGATCCACCACGGCTACTTCCCCCTGGCCGATGATGTAGGTACCCGTGCCATGAAACGTAAAGCCGCTGGGATTGCGTGCGGTGACCCGGCGAATAAGCGGCGTCACCTGCTCTGTGACCGCGTAGTCAAAATCGTATTTGTACACAAAGGGTATGCTTGCCATCGATGTCACCAAACTCTATTCAAATCAATTATTGCCGCGGCAGCTTAGCGAAAGTGCTGCTTGCCTGCCAGCTTGACCGGTCGTCTTGTTCCAGTACAGAGACTTGAACCGCATTCAGCAAATGGATATAAACGGTTGTGGACATCATTGACTTGAAATTGATCAAGTCTCTGCAGCCGCAAATGTCAGTGAAAAGGAAGTGTTTGTGTCGTCGGAACAACCCTCGTTTAAACGACTGATCGACATCGGGATTGCCCTGTCGTCCGAAAAAGACAGCAACGTCCTGATGGAAACGATCCTTCTCGAAGCCAAAGATATTGGTAAAGCGGATGGTGGTACGCTCTACATCCGCAATCGTCAGGACAAGTTAGATTTCACCATTGTTCGTACGGATTCACTGGGTATTGCCCAGGGTGGCACCACCGGCGAAGAGATCAGCTTGCCAGCTGTGGCCATGTTCGATGATGCCGGCGAACCAAATTTGCACAATCTGGTGAGTTATGTGGCGAATACCGGCGAGACCATCAATCTTGAAAATGCTTACGAAACCGATAAGTTTGACCTGACTGGCACCAAAAAATTTGATGCGGCAACGGGTTATAAATCCATCTCATTTTTGACAGTGCCACTGAAGAATAACAGCGGCCGTGTGATTGGCGTGCTGCAACTCTTGAATTCCCAGAATGAAGACGGCGAGGTGGGTCCGTTTTCATCTGAAACCCAGCCGCTGATTGAAGCCTTGGCCTCACAAGCGGCGGTATCTTTAGAAAACCAGAATCTTCTTGAATCGCAAAAGAACTTGCTGGACTCCTTTATTGAATTAATGGCAAGTGCGGTGGACGTCAAGTCGCCTTACACCGGTGGTCACTGTCAGCGTGTCCCTGAACTCACAGAAATGCTCACGGATGCGGCCTGTAAATCCAAGCTGCCACCGTTTGCGGATTTCGATCTCAATGAAGAAGAGTGGTACGAGCTGCACATTGGCGCCTGGCTGCATGACTGCGGCAAGGTGACAACACCTGAGTATGTGGTGGACAAAGCCACTAAACTTGAGACCATCACCGACCGCATCCATGAAATTCGCACGCGCTTTGAAGTGATCAAACGAGAGCGGGTGATCGCCTATCACGAAAAGTTGTTGGCCGGAGCTGAAAATCAAGAAATGTTGAAAGTTGCTCTGGATAAAGAGCTGGCGCAACTGGATGATGATTTTGCGTTTATTGCCGAGTGTAATCTTGGCGGTGAGTTTATGGAGCAAGAACGCCTGGATCGCTTAGCGAAAATTGCCGATTACGAATGGACCCGGACCCTGGATGACAGATTGGGGATTTCCTTTGATGAAGCCAAACGGAAAAACCGCGTCGCCGCGCAGCCCTTGCCAGTGAAAGAAAAACTTCTTGCAGATCGTGTTGATCATATTGTGGAGCACGATGTGCCGGTGCATTCGGCGGATCCGCAAAACCCTTATGGTTTCAAAGTAGACGTTCCTGAGCACAAATATAATCTTGGCGAGGTTTACAATTTAAGTATTTCTCGTGGCACTCTGACAAATGAGGAAAGGTTCAAGATCAACGACCACATTGTGCAAACCATTGTCATGCTTGAAAACCTGCCTTTCCCCAAGCATCTGGAACGGGTGCCTGAAATTGCCGGCGGCCACCATGAGAAAATGGACGGTACGGGTTATCCGAAGAAAATCAAAGGCGGTGAGATGTCTATCCCGGCGCGCATTATGGCCATTGCCGATGTGTTTGAAGCCCTCACCGCAGCAGATAGGCCATACAAGAAGCCAAAGACCTTAAGCGAAAGTATTAAGATCATGGGTTTTATGGTGAAGGATCAACACCTTGACCCTGAGCTGTTTCAGCTCTTCCTGAGTTCCGGTGTGTACCAGGAATATGCAGAGCGCTTCTTAGAGCCCAGTCAAATCGATGAGGTGGATGTGGGGCAGTACCTTAGCGCCTGATGAGCAGCTCAAAGCCTGCACCCAAAATCGCCTGTTGACGATGCACTGACAATTCAGGGTGCAGTTTGATGGTTTAAGCCGGGCGGTGGATACCACAGATCTTATGGCCATCTGGGTCAGTAAAGTAACAAAGATGCATAACTCCCATGCTGCCTTCTCTTGGGCCTGGCGCTTCTTCAATGCTGGTGCCGCCGTTGGCGATGGCAACATCGTGAAGCTCTTTGATTTGTTCCGGTGAATCACAAACAAAACCAATGGTAGAACCGTTAGCCGCAGTGGCCGGCTCGCCGTTGATCGGTTCGCTAATACTAAAAGTTGAGCCATTGTGCATATAGAACAAACGCGTCTGGCCGGTGTCGTTTTTGTGAACCATCGGTTCACCGCAGCCTAAAACTCCTAGTACCGCGTTGTAAAACGCTTTGGTTTTTTCGATATCGTTTGAACCAATCATGACGTGATTAAGCATAAAATTCCCTCCAAAATGGTGAGCGCAGTGTAGCAGCGTAGGGTTTAACGGCGCTACTGTGCAGAACGCCTTAGCGCGGGCTCCAGCGAAATCGTAGCTGACTGCCCTGGTCACTGGTTTGCCATGCCGCGGCGGCATCCAGTTGCTCCAATCGATATTTGATGTTTTGTAGCCCGGCACCGCGATAGGTTTGAGAGTCCTCGGGATTAAAGCCAATACCGTTGTCGGCGATCTCGACTAGAAGTTTGAGATCAGGTCTGTGTTCTTCCTCTACCGCTTCGATGGTGACTGAAAAAGTATCTGCCTGGGCATGGCGAATCGTGTTTGAGATTAACTCACGTAACAGCCGGGAAAGATGGAAGGCATCGGCAGAATTTAACACCGCATTCGGTAAATCGGGGTCTTCAAACCAGATGAGTTTTAACCCAGCGTTGCCCAGCCTGAGCTTCGCCTCATCGCGGATGTTGGCAAGAAATTCCAGCAACGATTCGTCATCGTAGGTGGCGCGATAAACGGCACTGCGTAAACTATCTAGCGCCTGTTTAGCGAGTTTATTCACCCGGTCATCGGTAGCGCTATGAACCACAGAAATCAGGTGCGAACCCACATCGTCATGTAGCTCACGATAGATTTTTTGCCGCTCTTCAATCGCTGCGTTTTGCTGCGCAAGTCTTTCCCTTTCAGCGTAGCTTTCTTCTAGTGCGCGTTTACCGGCTGCGACCCGGTCTTCTAGTTCTCTGTTAAGTTGCTCTGATTCGGTCAAAGCCTCATTAAAACGATTAATGAGTGAATACAAAAACACGCTCAGGAGGAGCGGGACGCCAAAGTGACTCAAGTGGGTGGTCCTCTCCCAGTCATCAACCTCGGCAGCAAAAAACAGCCAGAAGTCCTGAAAAGCAAACAGCACCTGGGCCACCACCGCGATACATAAAGCGATAGCAGTGCGGTCAAAACGTTGCACTGCTTTGCGCAGGGAGAGCGCGAACAAAAACATTACCGCCAGGGTATTAACGAGGTGGGTCACGTAAGCGAACAGGCGAAACTGTTCTGGTCCTGAAACGACGTGTGACGTTAGCGCCAGCAAGTACACCACCAACACGAAGCGCTCCAGCACAGTTTGGCGGAGTGCCAAGTGACGGTTTATGAATCCAAACAAGGTGAAGATCCAGGTGCTTAGCGCCATGTGCACCAACCGTAACCAATACTCATAAGGAATCGGGTTGTGGTAGATCACCATATGGGTAAGAAACACGCTCCAGCTTAAACACATCCCCAAAAACCAGAGGTAATGGGTGTCGCCGGGTCGATTCACCCAGAGGATAAAAGTAATCAGGGCAATGCCCAGGGCAAACACCAGTAGATACTCGGGCACCTGCATGCGCCAGAAGTAGCGCGCTTCATAGGCCTCTTGTAACGCCTGTTTGTTGCCTAACTTAAAAGGCGAGAAGGTACCGCCGAATGGGCTCGGGTTATGTTGAATATGGATGACATTCTGGCCCTCGAGCCAGTTCGTGGGTTGGATATCTACCAGCAGGGCGTGGTTCCAGCCCATGGTGTAACGATTAGGTTTGATGACATCGCCGCCAATTTCAACGCCGTTAAAAAACACTTTTAAGTTAAGGTTGTAGCGCCAGAAAAATAGGCTCCAGAGTTCACCCTTTGGGACTTCACTGCTGTCTACATGAATGCGATACCAGAGCCGCTCCCGGGCCGCAGCATACTCATCTGACTCCGGTGTATTGGCTGTCACGGTTTGCCACTGGGCGTCCACTGGTGGCGTGTCACTATCAGACTGGGTCGCAGCAAAAGTGTCTAACACCCGCACGTCGGCATAAGAGAACTCAGGTAGTGCAGCCAACAGCGTGACTACAACGAGGGTTGAGACCAGGGTTTTAACGAGATGATTCACCGTGCCATCATAAGGTAGGCCTTTCACTGAAAGTGTAAGGCTTTTGTAAGCGCGAGTAACCGTTAGTGCTTAACAGCGTTACTCATAACGTCTTGAAGCGCGGTACTGAGTTCGTTTGCGGTGTAGGGTTTGGCGAGAGAACGAACCCCATCAGACTGGGCAATCTTGCTGATGTCACGATTACCAGTGCAGATCAGGACGGGAATATTGCGCTCGGCGCGAATCGTACGAGCCAGCGTCTCGCCATCCATGCCGGGCATGGTCTGGTCTGTAAACACTAGATCAAATGCTTCAGGTGTTTGTTGAAATACCTGAAGCGCGTCCATAGGATCTAAGAATGCCTGAACGCGGTGCCCCAGGCGCTCCAACAATTCCTGATTGATATTCAGGACCAGTGGGTCGTCATCGATGAGCAAGATGTTCAAGGACGAATCATCCTGATGAGTAAGCTCGCTACTTTGTGGCGTACCCTGGGGCCGAGTAACCTGAGCAGGGAAGTACAGAGAAAACTCCGTGCCCGCGGTGCTTGAGACCAGATCGAGAAAGCCGTTGTGTTGTTCCACCGTTCTATAGACCAGAGCCAGCCCCATGCCTGTGCCTTCACCCCGTTGCTTGGTGGTAAAAAATGGCTCAAATATTCTCGACATGATGTCAGGGCTAATGCCGCTGCCAGAGTCCTTGAACTTCAGAACAACATAGTCCCCAGCCGGTAACTGCACACGATTCAAGTGTTGCGGCGCCTGGGTACTGAGGTTGAACGCTTGCAGATCCATTGAGCCGGCACCATCCATGGCCTGGTTAGCATTGGAGCAAAGGTTCAAGATGACCTGCTGTAGGCTTGTGGCATTGCCTTTGAGCGCCCAGAGGTCATCAGCAACTTCAATGTTTAGCTCGACGCTGGATGGGAACGATGCGCGCACAAGTCCGACACTTTCCCGAATTAAGTCAGCCACCTTGATTTCTTCATGGCTAACTTCGTCACCTGGATAACAAAAGTTCAAAATTTCACGGACCAGGTCGCGGGCTCGAATACCAGCGGCGAGAATTTGTTCGATGGCGTGCTGCTTCTGTGATTCTGGCATCTTTGCATCACTGGCTATATCGGCGTTGCCAATAATGGCGGTAAGGACGTTGTTGAAGTCGTGGGCAATGCCGCCCGCAAGGTTGCCGATTGCCTCCATTTTGTGGGCCTGACGCAATTCTTCTTCGCGGGCCAGGCGGTCCGAGACATCGCGAACAACAAGCAGAAAACCGGCAGCCTGGCCTTCGACGTTGCGTACGGTTTCAATGTTGGTTTCCCCAGGGAAAAGCTGCCCAGACTGATGCACACAACTGATCACGGTGGGCGCTCTGGGGTCGAGTGACACTTCATCATCAAACAAGGCGGCAATAGAGCGGCCTTGATAATGGCCAGGCTTGTGGCCAAAGGTTTGCTCAAAACCAGGTGAGTTAGTGGCGATGATATTGCCGTCAGAATCTGTCACCACAATGGCATCACGAATCGCGTTAATCACTGATTCGAATAAGCGAGCCTGGTTCTCCAGATCTCGCTCAACCTTGCGTCTTTGTTGCATCAAGTACATCAGCGCCACAATCAATACTGTCTGTATGACAATCACCAGGCTAATGAAGATGATCTCAATTTGATAACGCTGCCAAACAGACTCGGTGTGATTCAACAACTTGACGTCTTCTGGCAGTTTGTGAAGCGGTACGTTAAATCGAGATAACACCGCAGAATCAAAAGCCACTTGAGTTGGCGGCGCGTTAAATCGAATCTGGGTTTCGCCCGCCAGCATGCGTTGAATGATGGCTGCTGCACGCTGCCCATATAGCTTTGCGCTGGTAAAGCTGCCGCCCATGACACCGTGACCAAGCGCTGTTTCGAGCATGGAAAACACCGGGACATCCACGGCATCCGTGAGCAATTTCATCATTTGTGGGCCGGTATAACGATTGTCATAGCGATCACGGTCGACGGTAATATACATAATCAGTGAGTCCTGGCTGCGTTCGTTGACCACGGCTGCGATTTCAGCAGGGGTAAAACCCACCAGAGGCTCCACTTCGACATCGTAATCCAGCAAGGATTGCCGGCTTCGATTCATATAAGCGACGTTGTCCGTGGAAGCCCCGGCCACCAGGAAGTATTTGTTACGTTCCGGATATAGCTGCCGCATCAGGTCGGCAGTTTGTTTAGTTGCAGCATCCCAGGAGGAGGTGATCAGATTTGCTTGCGGATCACTGTTTAAGCGTTGTTCGATTTTCTTACCGGCCAGTACATGAAGGACTGGTGCATCTGACGCAAAGATGTGGCCGTACTCATCCACGAAGCGGTTAGCCGCGGGCAACGCGGCAATCACCAGATCTGGTGGAAACATCCGATATTTGTCAGCGATTAGCCTGGCATGGTTCTCTTTTTCATCGTCGTTATAAAGGGCAAGATCCAGTAGTTCAATTTGGACCGTGACATCCTTGCCGGCGCCGATGTCTTCATAAATGGCTTCATTAAATTTCTGAATCCACGGGCTGAGGTACATGGTGCCATAGATCATCAATACCCTTGGCCGCTCCACAGTTTCAGCCGCTGTGTTCGCGGTCAGCAGGCACGCGAAAATGAGACCAGTAATCAGCCTGACTATCGGGATAAGCGTTGACGTTTGCGCCTGCATTTATTCAGTTTAGCTCGTTTTTTGGCGATGCCCATAACATATCCATCTAATCACCAGATGGGCATGGACCGGTATAGCTCGATTTGCTGGAGTGCAGAAGCTTGAAGCCAAAAGGTGTGATTCGGTAGTAGCTGGTGGTTGCCCAGCCAGGGATTTCTCCCTCGAAATTACTCGCCAGGTCGGGATTTAGTATGAGCAATTGGCTTTCCGGTTGATAGCAAGCGCCGAGGCTGGCTGTGACCGCATCGACAATTTTGCCCGTGCTGATCTGTATCGCCAGCAGCGACTGGCACATAGTGCCGCAACCCACCACGGCGAGGCGGTAGTTGCCAGCAAAATTGACCGGTTCGCCGATATGGTAACTGAGCCTGTCTTTGATAAACTCGCCGCTCTCATGGGAGGCAAAATCGATGCGCTTTAAAGTGCCCTGAGACACGTAAACCGAATGGTCGGCAAATGTTGGTGCCATCTCTTCTGGGTCGGGGGTGGCGGATTGATCCGCAGCTGCTGCGTTGAAGGAAATGATGCCGAATAGAAGCAGCAGTAGTGCTTGAGCCATGTTGATTTTCACCTGCGAACCTTCCCTGGTTCGGTTATCCCTGATATCAGGGCGAAAAAAACGGGAAATTATCCTGTTTCGTGACTGCCCGCGCAACAAGCCCTTCATGAACGGCTGTGTTTACTGTCTTTTAGTAAGTTTCTGACTCTGGCTTTTACGGACGGCGCTTCTTCCTTTATTGCTTGCTGGAGCAGATGCTGTGCTTCCTCCTCGTACTGAGAATAGTGTTGCGCCAGCAGATGAAAGCCGCTGTAAGCCCAGGCCCGCAGGAACTTGTTGTGGGAGCCAAGGCAGTCTCGCAGGAAGGCCGCCATGATGACCTCATCTGCATTCACTAACGACAAATGGGGTAAGCACTGCAGAAAATGCAGCCTGGCTTGCCAATCAACAAGTTTTTCAGGGAGCAGCAAGAAGCGGGTGGTTTGTGTTTGCGAGGGCAGATGTTGGCTTTCTATATGGTGCTTCAGCAGCCAGGTAGCGCCAGCTTGCAGTGACTCATTGGCGGAGTATTTGATGAGTTGAGTCACGAAGTTGTGACTTTCGGCATGGTCGGCGTAAATCGCCTCAATATCCGCCGCAGACTTACCATCCCAGCTTTCAAGCGCTTCTTTAAGCGTCATGAAAGATCCTCAGCATCGCTTGGATTGTGACTGTTCGGCGTTTCTTTCGATGAGTTAACAAAGCGATACACCAAAAAACTCACTGCTGACATGAACACTGGCCCGAAGAGTAAGAACTGCGCCAGAGGAATCAAGTCGCGATTACCACCCAGGCCCACAAGAATGCCAAGGACCATAACGGGATAACCGCAAAGCACCAGAGCGATGGCAATGACTAGCCGCTTACGACGTTGCTCATGCTTTGAGAGCATAAAAATCACAGCGTGGGCAAAAATGGCGAGGAGGAAGGCGAGAAATTCTATGGCCATAGATGATGCCTTTCTGAGAGCCCTTTTAAACTCTGGCACACAATACCTGGATTCAAGTGGCAAGATGGTGGTGACAGCCGCGTCACTGGGCGAGCACAGTAAACAAGGCAACGAGAGTCAAGCCCACCCACCCTGGATGCATCCCTTTGGTGGCGAAAAGTACAAGTAAAGCAGACATTGCCATGGTGATTGTTGTCACCAGGAGAAATACCCTATCGAGGGCAACGTCCGGCGCGGTCGCGAATGCTATTAAGACAGCAGCAAAAGCAAAACCAAAGATTGAAACAAGATGCCAACTGGCCCAGAGAATTCTAAGGTGGCGTTCCCGGAGCACGGGCTTGCCGTTGGTTGGGACGATAGTACCCTGGCGCAACTGTTTGAAGATCAATTGCTCACCGAGCAACGAATGCACAAGGCCAATGACAATGGTCAAGGAGGCGGCGATCAGCAACCAGGATTCTGGAGTCATGATGAGCGATTCACTGGGACGACGTGATGGAGTTTACTCGGGGAAGTCCTTTTGGTTAAGTTTTGTCATTGTTTTTGCGCTGGTCTGCTCTTGTAGTAGGCTCAGTTGCAGAAAAAGAAAAATAACCAAATAGGCAAGCAGATGAGAATCCTGGGTGGAATCGTTTTATTACTGTTGGTGATTGCGGGCGTCGCGCTGGCGATTATTCCTGGGCGGGTTGAAAACGCCACCAACGTCAACCTTGAGCACGACCCTTATGTGATTCGCCCAGAGATTCAGGCGCTGCACAACAGCTTGTTCGTGGTGGACCTACATACAGATTCACTGCTGTGGAAGCGAGACCTACTTAAAGAATCGGCCATCGGTCATTTAGACGTGCCGCGGATGCAACAAGGCAACGTCGCGGTACAAGTTTTTTCCGCCACTACCAAAAGCCCAGAAGGGCAGAACTACGATAGCAACACTGCGGATTCAGACCGCATTACCATGTTGGCCATGGCCTCACTCTGGCCGGTCCGCACCTGGGATAGCATTTATGAGCGTGCCACATTCCAGTTAGACAAACTCAAAGACTTTGCCGCGGCTAGCGAGGGCGAGCTTGTTCTCATCGAATCCAAAGAGGACTTTGCGAGGTTTGTGGATTTACGTGAGCAAGGTGAGAACGTCATTGCGGCCATCTATTTGATTGAAGGGGCGCACCCCCTGGAAGGCGACCTAAACAAACTTGATGCGCTCTATGACCAGGGTCTACGCATTGCAGGCTTCACGCACTTTTTTGACAACTTGCTTGGTGGCTCGTTGCACGGCGTGAGTCAGTCTGGTTTAACGCAATTTGGCCGTGACAGTTTGGCGCGGATGAACGAGCTTGGGGTCATCATTGATGTAGCCCACGCCTCACCGAAAATGGTGGGGGAGATATTGGATTTATCGAGCGAGCCCGTGATTCTTTCCCACGGCGGCATGAAAGGCGTGTGTGATCAGGGCCGTAATTTAGATGACGCCTTGATGCAACGGATTGCCGAGCAGGGCGGTTTAGTGGGTATTGGCTACTGGGCCGGTGCGGTTTGTGATGTCACACCTGAAGGTGTTGTGCAAAATATTCGTTACGCCATTGATCTGCTAGGCGTCGAGCATGTGGCGCTAGGCTCAGACTACGACGGTGCTACTGCGGTGATGTTTGATACCTCGGAGCTAGCCATTCTCACCCAGGTGATGGTGGATGAGGGTTTCACCGAGCATGAGATCCGTAGTGTGATGGGGGAGAATGCCAAGCGGTTTTTTCTGGAGTATCTTTAAACCGAATTTATGCGCCGATTTATAGGTGTATCGATTGACGATTCTTAATCATTGGTCGGTCGCACGGTAAATTTTGCCTTCCCAGAAGGTGCTGAAGAACTCAAGATCGTCATCCAGGCCAGGCGGTATATACCAGTTGTGTACCGTTCTTGTGTAGGTACTAAACGCCATGGTGTTGGTGTGGCGCGCAAACGTGAAAACATGTTTCTCGATCCAGGCCTCGTCGCTGCTTTGGATATGAATGATCCAACCAGCGGTATCCTCGATCAAGGTGATGGTGCCCGGTAGTTGGACGATTTTGCCGTCTTCGGCTCTGATAGACACAGCGTGTTCATCAGTACCTATCACAAATGTTGCGTGTAACATCTCCGGCTGTTTGCCTTTAATGACACCAGGCTGGCTGGACCTTGGTTTAAATCGACCTTCCCAGGTGCCCTTGATGTCACTAAAAGCGTTCATTTGTTCAGCACGCTTTTTTAGGGTGTCTATATCGGCGGTAGCGCTACCAGTAACGATCAAGATTAAAATAGCAAAAATTTTCTTTAGCATAAGTTCCTTAAGTCTGAAGGCTGATGACGGTTTCTAAGCTGTCTTCGCAGTATAACGATATCAACAACAGCGCACTCAGGGTGAGTTCTCAGTTTGGACGTTAGGGTATGTTTCGCAGATGTTAAACGTGGCTGTGAAATGGCGTAGATCATTGGGTAAAAAGCCAATACCCGGATCACCGGCAATCATGTGAGTTAATTCGCTGTACCAGGGGCGACGCGCATCGATTCCTGCATTGGCATTTGCGACAACGACATACCTCGGGCCGACTTTTTTCTGGTGGGAGGTTAGTTCTTCTTGTGGGATAGGGACAATGAACCCGAAAGAGCGCTGTAGTTCATTGTTTATACCGAACTGTTCTCCCACTGGGATTGCTTTAATTTCAGCAACTAACTCGGCGTCGTTTGACGAAGGCTTATCAATTCTCTCGGAGAGGGTGTAAGAAATCACTTCTGCTGCGTTCTGTTCACTTACTTGAATGTAAGGCAGTTTCCACAATTGGAAGGACACATCGTGAACGATGAATGGATATTTGCCGGTATTTTTGACGTCGTATCTACCACTGACATCGCAGTAGGTTCTTGTATCGTCTTCTGAAATATAAGTGCCATGCTTTAAGAAGCTAATATTGGTGCTGGCAACCAGTTTGGATTTGAGTAATTGCTCCTGGTCAAACTTTGCGAGGTGCGCTGTACCGAAAACCACGGCAAAAACTGCCGCGCCGAGTTTGAGTATCAAGGTGATGTAGAAGTCTATTTTTTCTCTGGTTTCTGCCATGATTCTTATCTCACTTCTATGGGATGAACACCGCTCACTGACATCCTAACGCTTATTCTTAGGTGCTTCTAATCGTACCCAAGTCTCACTGTGTCGCCGTAGCTAAAGTATGCCTTCAACAGATCGCACCATGCGATCTAATCTTTGCAGTGCTTCGATCGCATAGTTTGTTTCGGTAATTACATCTTCGAATGTGGTCTCTCTTGGACGGATTTTGGCAACATCAATTGCAATGGCGGCAGACTTACCTGCGATACCGGCCTTCATATCCGGGTCAAGAACGTTAGCGTAGCGAAGTTGTATTTCATCAAGTTGTTCCCCCTGGCCCTCGAAAAAGACCTTAACCTTGCCCGAAAACAACTGATGACAAAGCCAGATACTCTTCGGGTAGCCGTTAGGAATGCAGGTTATCCAGTCACTGCTCGCAGGCCGCGGTTTTGGCTTCTGCATACCTAGCTCTGGATGCGCCTTCCCGTGAACATCAAAGTAAGCGGCGACAAAGTTTGTCATGTCCTCATCATAAGTGGCCTGGTAGCCGCGGCGGTTTTGCTCAATGGCCTCAAGTATCACCTTCGCTTTGTAAGCAAACCGTTGGTCTTGAACGCGTCGAGAGGCAAAGAACGCCATGATTTCTTCGTAACTAAGATCAACATCATATTCGCTGGAATGCTGCGTTGAACTGAGGTACCGCGCAGGGGCGATGGCCAGAGTACAAAAGTCTTCCCAGTAGCCATCAGTAATACCTTTTTCACCACGTAACTGGTAACGCGCGGCTTGATCCGGTTGAGGCGGGGCAGAAATTTTGTTTTCAATCAATAAGGCGATGCGCTGACCAGCATCTGAGACGTAAATGAATTGCAGGTCGGTTTCACCAAGCTCGGCTTCCGTCACTGAATGCCAGGCACCAACGAATTCAGCGAACGAACTAAGTCCAATTGCTCGCGTCACAAGCCAATCTTGAAACTCGAAATTTACCGTGAGTTCTTCAAGTAGCAAAAGGTCGATATCGCGTTCGGCGACTGAGGCAATGAAGTTGATGTCTATGTTCGTACCTTTTGAACTTTGATTCAGTTTTATCGTGCAAGAGAGTTGTGCGTTTCAACAATGGTCTATGCGTCTACTCGTGTGTAGCAAAATCTCATGCTTGGTTCCTTGCCCGCATACTCACTCTTTGGCTCCATCCAAAGCGTTGTACAAAAGTTGTTATCGTCGAGCTTTAGAATTCTCATCCCTGCCTTCGGGTTGCTCTCTATCTCAATAATAATTGGGCCAAGAATATCGTCGCGCATTTGAATTGGAACATTGTGGGCCTGTTGGGTAATTAGCTCAGAAATAGTTTGGCTTACCCGTAGGAAATTACTCGTTATTTCCCAGAATGTATTGCTCGCCAACCGGCGAAAAATTTCTTTTAATTCTTCAGAAGATTGCTCCAGCGCTCGACCGTTCGCGCGGATTGAGAGTTCTGTATTGATCTCCCATCTTCCCTCAATCCATGTGGCTGGCTTTATTGGCTCTGAACATGAGCTGGCCAAAAGGCTAAAAATACAACAATAAGCTAAATGTTGCAGGCGCTTAGGATAAATGTAAGAGCCAACTTTTGGCTGTAACTGCGGCGCCGGAGAAATAGCGTGTTTGGGCAAGGATAATGGCTTTATAGTCATGTGGTGCGCTCAGCTATCAATAGTTTTACCAGACGCACAACCTCATTGAGTTCAGCCTGGTTATTGAAGCGAAGTTCAATGTACTGTGAATTTATCCCTCTGTTGGGATGGTTCTTGGAATCTGGATAGTGATTAAGTCCCTCTCGCTTAATCAGTTTTTTTCCTAGTTTGAGATCTAGCTCGTTGAAATTGTGAAAGTGAGCAATCTCTTTGTCCTGAAAATTCAGCCCCGAAAATCCATCGTCACGATCTGGGTATGGCACATGCTCGATACCAGGCACTTTTTCGAGTTGGGCGACGAGTTTTTTCTTAAGAGAAACCATTTTTAAGTACCTTAACGATTAAACGTTTCTGGGAAAGACCCATAATGCCATATCGAGCAGTTTAGCTTGGATAACAAGTCAGGTGCCTCCTGCTTCGGTTAGTCGCTCGATATATTCTTCCAGTTCCGCTTCTGACATCATCTGAATTTGGACTGAGTCGCCTTTTGTTCTGGGCTTCGTTAAGTGTATCGCCTTTCTACGCAGTAAACTCCTATGGCACTTTAGATCTTTTTCTAGCCTTGCGCCTGATAAGTGTTTTAACGCATACACAGTACACTCGTCGAATCGATACGCCGCCTGCGAACAGGCATTCCATTCAATGTCGGTATTCAGGAAGGGCACAATATATTTATGGCCAACATCAACCCGGGTTGGCCAGGGCGTAAGGTTGGGCTCGAATGAAAACGTTCCTGTAGCGGGTACTGAGCCCTGCAACACTTCGTTTGTCTGGTAGGTCACCACGACTTTAGGCGTTGGCTGCTCAACGAGCCTGGCTTCCACGGCAGTGATCACCGCGACATTTTCTTGTTGGAAAAAATAGTGTTCATCGTACGACGGGCACGATAGGGCGTGTGCATGGAATGGCAGCATCCAAAAAGCGAGGTGGTAGAGGCTGGAACGCGACTTGGAAACTACGTTACAAATCACTAGTGCTACCTTCGCGTAGACCGATCAGATTACCGAAAGGGTCCTTCACCTGGCACATGCGCTTTCCTTTCTCGATTCTTTTCGGGCCTCTATATAACTCCGCACCGAGATCTAACAGATACTTAAGGCGGGCATCGAAATGGTTTGTTTGCCAATAGACAACTGTGCCAGCAGTACCTGCGCTCACTTTTTCATCAGCCTGGACAATCTCCAGAGCGATGTTGCCTATTTTCAAGTATCTAAATTCATACTCCTCTACCTGCACTTCTTTCGCGTTCGGGAAGGCTGAGCGATACCATTCATAAGCACGCTGCCAGTCGGCGGCGTGAATCATGATGGCTGCAATCGGGTTTGATGGATTGCTCAAAATCTATAACGCCTTATACAGCGGTGGAGTGCATTTCATGGGTTTTGCCGCTCATGTTGAAGAACAATCTTAGCCTTCATCTCGCCGCTATCATCGAGCACATCTTCGACAAAGCCGAATGAGGCGTAAAATTCTTTAGCGACCGGGTTATCCGGTGAATAGCCGATCCAGATCACCTCAAGGTTAGGGTTTTGCTTAATCTCGTCCAGGGCGAGGGTTAACGCGCTTCTACCAATTCCCTGATTCTGATATTGCCGATCTACCATGAATCTAAACACTTCAAATTCCGTTGGATTATCAAACGGTTCAAGCGGCGTATACATGATAAAGCCGACAACAATGTTGCCTGAGTAAATCGCTCTTGGTATGCACTGGGTTCGATAAGCTGCCTCGGCCAGGGAGTAGGAATTTGGCGCCACATAGTCAGTCTGTGATGGTTCCAGTTCGAGGTTGGCGACATCTCTCCAGTTCTCGGGCGTTACGTTTCGTAATTCAATGTTCTGATCCATCATGCCTCAACAAACCCGATTGAGTCACAAGTGAACAACCCTTCAGATACCATACTCACGGAGCGGAAATTTGCTTGAAAGTCTGCTCGACAATTTTTCGTTCTTCTGCGTCGGAGATTGCCGACACTGACGCCTCAGCTTGCTGATACGAACTCACCTTTTCATCATCTGTGCCCACTAACGATAAAGCATGGGCTCGGATCGTATAGATATACGCAGCCTCCCAGTCCTCCAGGCTGGCAATATCGAAAAATTGCATGACTTCTTCGGTTAGAGCTCTTGAATACTCACCATTTCCCGCCAATGCATGAACTTCAGCCACAAGATATTTTGCTCTAGCAACGTTCTGGTCTGTTCCTACAACTGACCAGTGCATGGCTGAAGCATGGGCAAGATTAAGCATTTCATGTAGTTCATCGTCAGTTCTTGAAGCTTTGCTGGCTAGGTCCCAGGCCCGGTTGTTTGCTTCTATTGCAAAGTAGCGATGCCAACTATCTAAATTCGCGTTATCGGGTTGATGTGACATGGTTTCTCCTGTCTAAACTGCCGCGAATTTAAGCCTCGCCCGGATTCAACTCTGATTTATCAATCGTTTCGGGGTTTTCCGTAACTGCCACCGTGTATATACGAATGAGTATTAACGTCGTGGAAGCGCCCATGAACAGCACGCTCCGCGCTAGATCAATGATGAGTTGATCCAGGTAGGGTTCCATTGCTCTGGCTAGGCTCAATACTAGAATCAATATCGCCATGGTTTGGAAGAAACGAATTTTGCTGTTGGCGATTTGATTCGACTTTTCGGATGCAAAAAATATTAGCGAAAAAAGCATGACCAAAAAGAACCAGGGATGATCCCCGATTGGGTACCAGGATAAGAGCCAACCCAAAGTCCAGAGTGTTAGTCCTAGCAACGATTTCTTAAGCGCAGTCATAGGTTTCCATCGTTACACAACACCATAGCGGTAGGGAAGAGCTATGGCGCTGTGTGTGGGCGTGCGGCTTTGTTAATAGGTTGGCTAAATTTCGTTCAATCCACCTCTAATACCTCCCATTTTTGCGGGATACGCACCGTCTTTTGGTCAGGAATGAATCAAGCTAAAGGTATACAACCGCTTCAACGTTGTTTCCATCCGGGTCATACAGGAACGCCGCATAATAATTTGGGGCAAAATGCTCTCTAAGTCCAGGCTCTCCATTACAAGTTCCGGATGCTGTTAAACCTGCCTCATAGAATGCAGCAACGGCCGTTTTATCCTTTGCCTTAAATGCGATATGACTTTTTGTGGAAGACTCAGATTTCTCTATTAGAAACCTGACGTTAGGTTCATGAGCCATACCAAATCCAGCCGCAGACGGATCTGACCACTTCAATTCAATGTCCAGTGGTTTCAATGCAGCCTTGTAAAATGTTAAGCACTTATCAAATTCAACAACCTTGATTTCAAAGTGATCGAACACAATTTCCCTCCATGTTGGATGCCAGGATCTTTGGGTTCACAACATCTTGGATGGGTGTGCTTGCGATAGCTTGACGAAGCCAATCGCAAACGGGATCCGTTGTTTCGGAGAGCCGGCGCCCCGACGGCGCGTCTGTAGTATAGAGCAGAGAGTGCAATTGTGATTTGGTTTTCATGTTACACATCTGGATGATTATCTAAACACTTCGTCATGAACCTTAACTCGTGTTGTATTTTCCAGTCTTCCCAGCCGTGCTTCAGATAGAATCCATAAGCTCTAAGGCTTTGGTCTATATCGGTAGTCAGCCATATTTTCTTACACCCGTTTGACGCTAACCAATTCTCTACCTTTCTCAACAAACTGCCACCGATTCCTTTGCCTTCGTAATCTGGCAACATCGCCATTACCGTCAACTCAGCGTTCTTGGAATCGCCCATGGCAAAGCCGACCACCTGGCCGTCATCTTCATACAGCCAACCTCGATGGGAATCGTTGATTGCCTCAACCATGGAGTCCGGAGTGATTCCAATGCTAGCCAATTCTTCGATGGTCATTGCATTTTCTCTGGTCTGTGGACGAACTACAAACAGGGCAGGGATGTCCTTAACTTCGATCTCGCGAATTACTCCCATGATTTAATTGGTCTCGGTTTAAGGCACGATTGGGCTGTAGTAGTACTACGATCTAAAATTGATTGAGCTCGATTTAACGTATAACCCTCGCAGCATGCTAAATTTCCGGCTCGTAAATCTCAAAATTAGTGTACAGCTTGAGCTCTTCAGAATCCGGAGGAACAAAATCCGGCGCCCATTCTTCCAGGTGCTTCGGTTCAATGTAAAAACAGTCTTTAGGCAAATCCGCGTTTCGTCGTTCAAGTCGAAGCTTTAGAACACTCATTTTGACTTTCATGTAGTGAAGGTGGACTGCCACGCCTTTTAAGTTGCAGGCTTCTACGGCTGTCAGTCTTTCCTGGGGACTCCAAAACCCATGTTCGAGGATGACATTGCTACCAAGCGCTAAAACGCGTTGTGCCAACTCCCATTGAATCGAATTCAGTATTGGTCTTTGTCGTCCTACCTCTTCTTGATTTCTGTCAGGAATCAGATCTAGCAACCATTCATCAGGTCCAAGCCTAAGCCCTGGTAGCTCGACTTCGAGTTTCTTGGCGAGTGTTGATTTACCAGAACAAGGTAGGCCGCAAAGTATGTGAAGTTCGGTACTCACGGGGAATCTAACACTCTCTTAAACGCGGGACCGCGTTGCGGTGAGTTGCCCGAGTGTTGTGAGCGGAGGGAACGGAGTGGCTTCAACAGAATGATATATGGCTTGTCTCTCACTGCGGCCAATCTTCCACTCGATCTGGTTCCGGGAGAGATATAAACTGAACAGCAGGAACTGTCTTCAGATCTATGGTTTTTGCCTTCAAAATTCTATGCACTCCATCGATAATTCCGCCCTGATGATCCAGCATAATCGGGTAACTCAAGTCGGCGGAGTTAATTCTCATGCAATGACTGAAAACGTTTCTGACAGTGGGTGCGGTCACTCCACAGAACCATACATCTTTGTCGAATTCTGCGAAGTTTTGGATTTCCCATTCAAATTGCGGCAAGCCTTCGGCTAGCTTCCATAGCCTAGGAATTTCCCAAACCTGTCGTTTTCCGTCTTTTGCAAATGCATAAATGTTTTGATGCATCTCTATTCCTGCGTACGGCTTCTTAAGATTTTCGAGACTGCAGAGCAGTATTCGGTTTTCATATAACACCTTGTTGAGCGGCGAAGACACCGAGGATTCAAATGTGATTCACATTTGAACCGCAGGTGCATCGTCCGAGTGACGTAGCCCGTCGGGCGGAGAAGCGACTCCAACAACATATTAGAAACCGTCATTTCGGATCTCTCCTCCCGGATATAATAGAAATTATGTTCACGAGAGAGTTGGTTGCTTCGGCACACAAGGCTGCGATTCTGAACTCAGCTGTTCTCCGGTGTGTTAAATCGTTTGCAAGTGCCAGGGAAGCCTTCGCATGTTTTCGAGTGTTTTCGTTTGTACTTCCAGCTAATACGTGTGAAATGTAGGCTTCTAGCATTCGTTTTGCGTCTGTCTTACTCGCGGAAACTTTATCTAGTGTCTTATGTATGTCTTGATCGAACACAACTTGCGCCAAAGAAATCAGAGTTTCTCTGCACAGTAATCCTACCGCTTGAAATTGCTCTTCTGTAGATGCTTGCACTAGTCTCAGTTTGATTTCTCCAAGGCTTCTGTCAACCCGAGCCCAGCCAGTTGGTTCTTCGAAAATTGGCTTGGTGTCATTTGTGGAAGATTTTTTGACTAGAGCTAATGTTTCCTCAAATAAATTTGAAATGAAGTCTCTACGATGCTGGTATTTTGGTAGTGATCCGTCACTCCACTTTCCGTACCATCCCCAGAGATCTTCAAAAGGGTTAGGGTTATCTATATCTCGTTCTTCAAGACCAATAGATATGGCTTCATAGTCAGCAACGTATTCGCTGTTGACGCTTTGAATTTTTGGCCCACCCGTCGATACAGAAATCATGCGACCTTTTTGTAGTTCGAGCAATCTAAGCAGTTCTTTGCTTGTAATTCTGTATGACTTTCCCACAATCTCGGTCGATAGCTCGGGAGAAATAACAACTTCTCCGATCCAGTGATGCGGATAAGCACGGAATATCTTCTCTGTTTTCTCTTTTATTCTTAGCTCTATGGTTTGGATTTCATCCTCGATTTTCGAATAAGTATCAAGAGGGACACTACAGAATATTCCTAATGTCTCGGTTCCACCATTCCAATTGTCGTATCCGATGCTTTCGATTGTAGTTTTTCCCAGGGAAAGAACTTCGAATTCCAATAGCGAATTTTCCTTTTTAAAGAGGTTTGCGAGAGTCGCGACTATTTTTTTACTATCTTCCATTGCGGTGGTTATTGAGGCTTCTAAAACCTCGGTAAGCGGCGTGCCGCGGAGATTGGTTGGAAGGCCACGAACCATGCAAACGGGACCCGTAGCGGTGCGTCTGAGCGAACGAATTTGAGCGGCTTGAATGACATGTTAGGCATCCGGCTGCTCTAGCTGGTCAATCTTCTCTTGCAGGTAATTTGCTTTCTCGTCGATTAGAACTGCGAATCGATTCTCCAAAACTATTATCATCAGTACAAACTTTTCCATGATATCCAGATCGGAAAACTTGGAAGCTAACTGCTCTGGTTTATCGTGATTTTCTTCAATCACCATTTGAAGAAACTTCTTTCCCCCTGAATCAAAGCTCTTGTAGAGATTGTTGACGTCTGAAGAGTTCAGGACCGAGTTCGTTCTATGTGCAAATTTGTTCCTAATCCGCCCTAGTACTTTAAGTGGAGGTACAAGAGGTGAATCTAAGTCTAGGGCGTGTGCCAAGAGAAGCTTCTGTGCAAAGGTTAGTCCCATCTTGTCGATTAGATCAAAGTCGGCACTTAGAGCTAGAAAATTTTCGATATTCTCTTCCATTCTAATGTGAGCTCGTATGACCACCCCTAGATCATCTTGCCCTAACAATATTTGAAGTAGCTCGTTGTCCATGTTCTTAGAAGCCTAACACCCTGTTAAGAGGCGCGCCGTGGAAGGGGCCGTTTGAATTAAAATGGCGAAGCCATTTGCAAACGGAACCTGGAACGGTGCGTCCGAGTGAAGTGCCCGAAGGGCACGTAACGGCTTCAACAGCATGATACTCATTGAGCCTCCTCCCCAGCATACCGCAAGCGATATGCTGGTAGGCACCACACCAAAAAGGAGAGGACTCGATGAGATTCTATACCGAAACTCGCCCGTATTACTGCGGTATCGATTTGCATGCGCGTTCGCTGTATGTGTGTATCCTGGATCATAACGCCGAAGTGCTCGTTCACAAAGACATCAAGGCCAGCCCTGATGCATTAGAGCGGCTCATAGAGCCGTACATTGATCAATTAGTGATCGGCGTGGAATGCATGCACTGTTGGTATTGGATTGCGGACTTCTGCGAAGAACGAAACATTGAGTTTATCCTGGGGCATGCGCTCTACATGAGAGCCATACACGGCGGTAAAGCGAAAAATGATCGGATCGACTCTCACAAAATCGCGATGCTTATGCGCGGCGGAAACTTCCCGTTGGCTTACGTCTATCCCAAAGAGATGCGAGCCACTAGAGACTTACTGCGCAGGCGTAGCAAGCTCGTCCGATACAGCGCTCAGTTCAAAGCTCATGTCAGCAATACAGCAACTCAATATAACCAGCCGTCACCTCCGAAAGGCAGCTTAAGGCAAATCAAGGGTCGCGCTGAGATGTCCGGTGTTTTTGCTGACTCGGCTGCGCAGCGAAGCGTCGACCTGGATTTGTCGCTTGTGGGTTTTATGGACAAAGAGATTCAGCAGCTCGAACGGTTTGTGGAACAACAAGCCGCTGGTCACTTCACCAAAGAGGTGAAACTACTTCGCACCGTTCATGGCATTGGCAAGATACTGGCGCTCACCATCCTTTATGAAGTGGGTGATGTTACCCGGTTCGATACCGTTCAGCAGTTTGCCTCCTATAGCCGGTTGGTGAAATGCAAAGCCGAGTCTGCAGGCAAACAATACGGTACCCAGGGCAACAAGATCGGCAACATGCATTTGAAGTGGGCCTTCTCGGAAGCAGCGGTCACCTATCTTAAAGGCAACGACGACGGCAAAGCTTATCTAAGAAATTACAAAGACGGATGTCCAAAGCCAAAGCACTCAGTGTACTAGCCCATAAGCTCGGTCGTTGTGTGTACTTTATGTTGAGGAGTGATCAAGTGTTTGATGAAACCCGATTTTTACAAGGTTAGCCACGACGTGTGATGAGCTGATCGCATAACTGGAGGCAGAAAAGCATGAACAATGTGTACAGATAATATTGGAACTGTCTTCACATTGTATGCCGGTGATCGCCAGCCTGACTGCATGATGAGACATCACACGGGCGTGCATCTCGTTTACAACGTTTGCACCCGAACCGAGTCTGAACCTAACTGGATGA
>JBKAGC010000505.1:0-18764 GCA_046290215.1 Pseudomonadales bacterium
TACGGTGGTGATCGGTGAGCCGTCAGATGAGCATCGCAAAATGTTTACGTTGGTCCTTAAGGGTCATATTGCCCTGGCGAACGCTGTGTTTCCGAAAGGCACCAAAGGCGTTCAACTAGATGTATTGGCGCGGCAGTATTTGTGGCAAGAAGGTTTAGACTACGATCATGGCACTGGTCATGGAGTGGGCGCGTTTCTTTCGGTGCATGAAGGGCCGCAGCGGATTGGCAAGGCTGGTGCAGATCAAGTTCTGTTACCAGGAATGGTGCTCTCCAATGAGCCGGGCTACTACAAAGAAGATGCTTACGGCATCCGCTGCGAGAATCTGGTTATTGTCGTGGAACGAGATGACGGCATGTTGGCTTTCGAGACAATTACCTTTGTGCCTTTTGATCCGCGCTTAATTGAAACTTCAATGCTCAGTGAGCAAGAGCTTAACTGGCTGAATAGCTATCACAGCAAGGTCCGTGACAAGCTCAGCCCAGGCTTAAGCGGCGACGATCTAAGCTGGTTAAGTGAATGTACCGAGCAAATCGATAGCGCCGCCTAAGGGAAGTTGTTAGTAAGCTTTAGCTTCCTGGGTAAGTTGCTCTGCATGGGCCAGCTCATCAGTCAAACGTTGCTCTTCAAAGGCTCTAGCCTTTGAGAACCTTGCAATTAAGAGATACAGAGCTGGTGTCAGGTAAAGCGTAAACAGCGCTGCGGTACCAAGACCGCCGAAAACCACCCAACCAATAGAATGCCTTGCCTCGGCGCCAGCACCAGTACCGAGGATTAAAGGCAGGCCACCTAACACGGTGGAAACCAGAGTCATGGCCACCGGACGTAGCCGAACCCTTGCGCCCTCGCGAACCGCTTCGAGTAACTCAAAACCTTCATCTCTTAGTTGGTCGGCGAACTCCACAAGCAGAATGCCGTTCTTAGCCATCAAGCCGATCAGCATGACAAGCCCGATTTGGGAATA
The DNA here is from genome assembly GCA_046290215.1 of Pseudomonadales bacterium. Classification (GTDB taxonomy): domain Bacteria; phylum Pseudomonadota; class Gammaproteobacteria; order Pseudomonadales; family Azotimanducaceae; genus JAHRVQ01. Next base: position 965 of record JBKAGC010000505.1, read on the forward strand.
AATGTTGACCGATGTGCCGCTAAAATACAGGGCAAAGATTGCCGCAGCAACGCCGAACGGGACGATCAAAGTAACTACTAGGGCGCTAGTAAAACCTTCAAACTGCGCACAAAGCACCAGAAATACCACCAACAGCGCGATCAAGTAAGTGAAGAATCCTCTCGAGGTTGTAAGGTGGCAGTCCATAAAATCATGCGATATGACCTGGCAAATTTGCGCTGCCAACTCGGACAATTCGTCCACAGCGGCTTGCAGTGGGTAACCGGCTTTAACGTCCACGTCGAACTCAATAGCGCGCCGCTGAACCTGACGATCAAGCTCTGCGGCAACACCTTCCTCCTTGAGTGTGACCAGGGTGGAAAGCGGTAAGAGTGATCCATCATTGCCGGTCACATAAAGGTTTATTAAATCTGTTGGATCGTTGATATCACCGGTGGATGCTTCTAAGACGATCGGTACTGCCTCGTCGCCGACGTTCAAATCAATGATTTCATCGCCATCAATCATTGCTCTCAAAGTCGTGGCTAGACTGTCCAGGTCCACGCCCAGGTCCGCGGCGCGCCGTCTGTCTATGTTCACCGATAGCTGTGGCTGGGTAGGCTCGTAGGATATCTGGGGTCTGGATAAGTTTGCCGAGCGATCTTCGATGGCTTGTCGAAAGTCCTTTGCAGCCTCATAAATGTCGGTGTAATCATTGCCTACCAAAGCAACTTCAATACCACCTCCTGCACCACGCAGGTTCAAGCTGTTGCTGCCATAAACCATGACCCGGGCTCCGGTAATGTCTGCCATGGGGGCTTGTAGTTCGGCAATGATTTCATGCTGGCTGCGCTGGCGTTCACTCCAGTCAACCAGGGGCGCAGTGATGGATGTTCTATTTGGGTCCCAACGACCTACCACGGTGTACATGGATTTGATTTCCCCGGCATCAACAAGAGGCCTTAGTAGGGCCTCCATTTTGTCGGTCTGTAGTTCCATGTAGCTAATACCAACACCGTCAGGGCCCTGCGCGCGGATGTTGATCATGCCGCGATCCTCGGCAGGTAAAAGTTCTTTGGGCAGTAGTTGATACAAAGAGCCGGCAGCCACGGCAAGCAGCAATCCGGCCGACAGAGCGAGGGCCGGCGCTTTCAAAACCCAGTCGAGGCTTGTGGCATAAAACGCCTGCAACTGACTCCCAAGTTTGCCAACCATGCTGCGAACTGAACCAGGCAGTTGATCTGGGGGCAATCTAGAAGCCATGGCTGGCACCAGAGATAGCGCCACAAAGCTTGAGATACCCACGGCAAAAGCCAGCACGAAGCCGAATTCGCGGAACATCCGCCCGGCAGTGCTTGGTAAGAATGCGATGGGTACAAAAACCGAGATCAGAACCGCGCTGGTGGTAATTACGGCGAAAAACACCTGACGGGTGCCAAGCACTGCTGCTGCCCTGGAACCAAGCCCCTGGCTGCGTTTGCGTTGGATGTTTTCGAGCACGACGATGGCATCATCCACCACTAGCCCGGTGGCCAGCACCAAAGCGAGTAAGGTCAGAATGTTAATAGAAAAACCTAGTACCCAGATACCGGCCAAGGTGCCAATCAGCGCGACTGGGATTGCAACTGACGGTACGAGTGTGGCGCGAATAGAGCCGATGAAGAGCCAGATCGTGGCGATGACGATGGCCACTGTGATAAATAAAGTGGTCATCACCTCTTTGACAGAGTTGCGAATAAACAAAGCGCTGTCGTCGGTAATGACAATTTCTAAGTTGGTAAAACGCTCATTCAATCGCTGAAGAGTTTCTCGGACTCCGTCGGATATCTCGATGGTGTTGGATTTGGCCTGACGGATGACTCCGAGACCGATGACGTTATGGCCGTCTAAACGGGGTAGGGAAGTGGCATCAGCAGGGGCAAAGAACACATTGGCGACGTCACCAATTCTGCGCGTATCGCTGATAATGATGTCAGCCACTTGATCAGCGGTAATGACGGAGGCATCAGCACGGACAATCAGTTCCTGGTTGAGCGAACTAATACTCCCTGCGGGAACGTCAAAAGAAGCCTGGCGGAGCACGTCGGCTATGTCAGTGACGGAAAGACCGTAGCTTGCCAATCTGAGAGGATCTACGACCACTCGCAACAGTCTCTGCCTGGTGCCAAAGGGTTGCACATCCGCCACGCCTTCAACGGCCACCAGAGAAGGAATGATGTCCTTTTCGACAATACGCGTGAGCTCTTCGTCCAGTAGTGAATTGCTCATGACCGCAAGATTCACGACGGGCCTGGAGTCGTCATCGGCTTTTACCACAAGCACCTGTTCTACCCGGTCAGGTAAGCGTCGTGAAACACGGTTTACAGCCTCGCGAACATCAGCTGATGCGCTGTTCAGATCGACGTCTGGGGTGAACTCAATGCGGATCCGGCCGTTATTTTCCTCCGATGAAGATTCGATACTTTTGATGCCGGAAACTCGAGCCACAGCACCTTCAATCAGGCTGATGACTTCAGCATCCATGGTTTCCGGGGACGCGCCGGGATACTCCGCGCGAACTGTGACAATGGGTCGATCAACATCCGGTAGCTCACGAATTTCCACCGCTAAAATAGCCGACAAACCTGCTAGTGCGATCAGTAAGTTCACTACCAGAACGAGAACCGGGCGACGAATACTCAGGCTAGGAAGATCATCTTTATCGTGTATGTTCATAGGACTTAACCGCTATGGCCCTCGTTAGCTGTTTTGGTTGCCACTGCAGTATTAGGCGCTACTCGCGCACCAGGTCTGAGTCTCTGTAAACCCTCGACCACCACAAGGTCGCCCGCTTTGATCTCTGCCTCAACTAGAATGCGACCCTGCTGACGTTGCACAATGTCCACCGGGACTCGCTCGGCCATGCCATCTCTTGCCAGCCAAATATACGAACCATTAGCACCCCATTGCAGAGCGATTTCTGGGAGAACCGGATAGTCCCGGCCACGGACATCCAGCGTCACGCGAAAACTCATGCCGGGTCTAAAATGGTCGCTGTCGTTGACCACGCGCGCGCGAGTGACGAAGGTTCGAGTGCTGGGGCTAATGCGACTATCCACTTCATAAACTTCGCCCACTGCCGTTGTGCCAGCAGTGGACCAACTGGCGATATTGATGTTGTCGCCAACGTCGAGTTGGCCAACCATGGTTTCAGGGACGTTAAATGAAACGAGCAGTTGGCTGCGATCATCAAGACTGGTCACGGCGGTGGACGTTTGGATTCGATCGCCAACCTCCACGTTGGTGATGCCAACATGGCCGGTAAATGGGGCAAGCACTTGTCGATCATCGAGGGCGATTTGCGCTCGGCGTAAGGCGATTTTAGCTGCCTCCAGCTCTGCTCTGGCGGCGTCCAGGGTTGTGGGCAAAGTGGCCCCTGTGCCGGCGCTTTCCAGATAACGTTTGTAGAGTCTCTCGGCTTCCGCCTGGCGCACCTCGGCAAGTTCTACTGCCAGGACTTCATCGCGACTTTCCAGAGTCAGCAGGACATCGCCTTCTTTAACCAGTTGACCCGGTCGAAAATGGACCCGGGTTACTTCGCCGCTAGATTCGGGAAAGATGGTGATGGAGCGATAAGCCTCAGACGTACCCACAGTTTCGATTCGGGTGTATTGCGGCGTCAGGGTGGTGGGTTCTAAAACAACAGAGAGCGCCTGTTCTGTTTTTACAGGGCTAGAATTGCCGCTTTCTTTGGGTTGGCATGCGACAAGGGCTAAGCACGCGAACGCGCCAATTATCGGCGCAAATCTCTTAGTAATCATGGTGTTAGCAATAGCTCCGAGGTGAATCAGTTAGTCTCAATCCCCCCAGAATGAGAATGAATATTAACATCAATAAAGGAGGGGTGTGCAACAGTAAATTCAGGTCATCGTGTTAGCCTTAATACGTTCAATGATCGAGATACGATGATGCTCACGATTTACGACCATCCCCTTTCGCCTTACGCCCAGAAAGTCAAAATCTCTCTTCTAGAAAAACAAATTGAATTTGACGCGCCGTTGCCCACGGGAATTGGTTCTGGCACCACTGAAGATCAGTTTGCAAACAGCAACCCGCGGGGTGAAGTACCAAGCCTGGTGGATGGTGATTTGGCAGTTTTCGACTCCACGATCATCCTCGAGTACATCGAAGATCAATATCCCGACCCACCTATGCTGCCGGACACGGCCAAAGAGCGCGCCCGGGTAAGAATGTTGGAAGATGTCATGGATACCCACTACGAGGCGATTAACTGGGGTTTATCAGAGGTGGCTAATTTTGGTCGCGGCGGAGCAGCACTTAGCCCTGTGCTTAATGCGGCAGCGGCTGAGCAGGTGGCGAGCTTCCATCGTTGGCTAGAGGTGCAACTTCAGGAACGGGAGTACTTTAATGGTGCGGCTTTTGGCTGGGGCGATCTAGCGGTCATTCCGTACATTAATGGCTCCGCTGGATTTGGCCTTGCGCCGCCCGCAGGTAGTCGTCTTGCCGCATGGACAGAGCGAGTGAATCAACGGCCCAGTGTGGTTACGGTGACAAAAGCGGCGGCGGCAGTGGCTATGTCAGGTAGTGGTGCAGATATGAGCGCGGTTAAGCAAGCATTAGAGCAAGGTTTGTTTAAACGAGAATATCGCGACCATAGACTGGAGTGGATGATTAAAAGTGGCGGTATTCAGGTGGTGCTGGATGGGCTTGAGAAAGACAATATTCGATTCACGCCACCATTTGACGCGAGGATAAGCGAATGAAAGCAGGACCGTTTGTTGTGGATATGGATTCGCATGTCATGGAGCCACCTGATCTCTGGGACAATTATCTTGAAGCAAAGTATCGTGAGCGATCGATTTCGATTCGAGTCAACAGCGAGGGGCTGGAGGAGTTAGTGGTCGACAATCAGGTGCTTTTAGCGGGTCGCCTGGCGGTATTGGGCGGCGTTGATCACTACGCTCCAGAGCTTTTTATGAAACCAGAGGTGCCTTACCTCGAGGGTTGCCCAAAGGCGAGCTATGATACGGCTGCACGCGTCAAGTTGTTAGACGATTGGGGCGTCGATGCTGGTGTGGTCTTCCCCACCATCGGGATTCTCTGGGATAAACCAGAAGATCCCGAGCTCGCCATGGCTTACGCTCGTGCCTACAACAACTGGCAATGGGACTTTGCCTCACCCGCGCTTGATCGGATTATCCCAATCGCTCACATCCCGCTATACGATGTTGATCTGGCGCTAACAGAGTTAAAAAGGTGCATCAAGCTTGGTTTTAAAGGTATGTTTCTTGCGCCGGAGCCGGTGAACGGCAAGCGTCCCTCTCATCCAGATTTTGATCCGCTGTGGCAAGAGATGGTGGCGGCCGATTTACCAATATGCGTGCATCTCATCGTGCGCTTCAACCGTGTGGTGAATTCTGCAAGCAGTTGGTGGAATCCCGAGGTCGAGCCTATGAACACAGTGTTCTCATTTGGCCTTGGAGGCACGATGCAATTGCTACCAGCGACCGCAGCACTGGTGTGTGATGGTTTGTTTGACCGCTTTCCGACGCTCAAGGTGGCCATCGTGGAATCCGGTGCCGGTTATGCAGGCTATCTGATGGACCGTTTAGACGAGAAGCACGCCCGGTTTGGCGATGTCATCAACTTGAAGCGTAAACCCAGCGAATATATCCGTGAGAATTTCTGGTTCGTGATGGACCCCTCGGAACGCTCCATTGATGCTCAATGTGACCTGGTGGGCGAGACGCAGTTTCTCTGGGGAAGTGATTACCCCCATATCGACTCTCATAAGCACGCGATGACCGAGGTGACTGAAGCACTTGCGCCCATGGCTGAGGCGCGGCGTAACCTGGTGTTGGGCGGCAACGCGAGACAACTATTTAACCTGACTTGACGTTCTATCACCGCGAATTGACCTGGTTGTGTTGAAAATGTCGTGATTGCCCTCAAGTACATATATAATTCATTAGAATATGCATATATATAATGGTTATATGAGGCAGGGTCATGTCCGCAGCGATAAAAGCATTTTTTGATCAGTCCACTTTCACTTACAGCTACGTGGTGTCGGACCCGAAGTCCAGCCGGGCAGTTATCATTGACCCGGTGCTGGATTACGACCCGGCCTCAGGCGAGATCAGTACTGCTAGCGCTGATGGGTTGCTTCACTACGTTGCTGCTCAAAATCTGGTGGTTGATTACATCCTGGAAACACACGTGCATGCTGATCACCTTACCGCCTCCCATTACTTGCAACCAAAGCTAGGGGCCAAGGTGGCGATTGGTGCCAATATTGGCAAAGTGCAACAGACCTTTGCACCGCGCTTTAATGCCGGAGAAAATTTCGCCACGGACGGCAGCCAGTTCGACCTGCTGCTCGCCGAAGGCGACACCTTCAATGTGGGGGCTCTGGAGTTCAGTGTGCTGCACACACCGGGACACACGCCAGCTTGCGTCACTTACCTGGTGGCTGATGCAGCATTTGTTGGCGATACCATGTTTATGCCGGACTATGGTACAGCTCGAACTGACTTCCCGGGTGGAAGTGCCGAGACCTTATATGATTCGTTGCAAAAAATTCTCGCCTTGCCAGAGCAAACTCGCTTATTTATGTGTCACGACTATTTGCCTCCGGGACGAGGCGAATATCAAAATGAAACTACAGTTGCTGCGGAGAGGAACAATGTTCATCTGCTGGGTAAAACGAAAGCAGAGTTCGTTGCGGAACGGCAGCAGCGGGATGCGAAACTAGCTGCCCCGCGTCTTCTGTTGCCCTCGATCCAGGTCAATATGCGTGCAGGTATGCTTCCTGGTCCCGAGAATAACGGTGTCAGCTATTTGAAGATTCCTCTTAGAGGAGAAATCTAAATTCAGTCCAGGTCAGGCGGGGAATCGTTTCGCCAATTTTTCAGAGAGCGATTCCAAGGTGATGGGTTTTGCCATGAAGTCATCCATCCCAGCAGCCAGGCAAGCGTCCTGGTCTGACTGCATAGCATTTGCGGTTAAAGCAATGACAACCGGCTGTTGGATATCTTTCATGGCGCGAATGCATCTGGTGGCAGCTATGCCATCTACTTCGGGCATTTGTACATCCATAAGCACGAGATCAAATTCTCCGTCATGCATTGAATCGATCGCTTCCTGGCCATTGCATACCACCACGGGTGCATAACCAAGTTTGCTAAGCATCTTGCTGGCAACTTTTTGGTTTACCATGTTGTCTTCAGCGAGCAGCACTCTAAGGTCCTCCCGACATTTGTGGACCTGGGAGTTGCTCTTATCAAAAGTCTGGTTGGTCAACTGATCTGGATAGGGCGCAGCAAGCGGCAGGACGACTTCAAAGCGAGTACCTTTGCCGGGTTTGCTAGTCACTGCTATGTTGCCAGCCATTAAATCCACTAGCCGTTTTGTGATCGTAAGACCAAGTCCGGTGCCACCAAAGCGGCGCGTGGTTGAGTTATCCGCCTGGGTAAATGGCTCGAACAAATGGTTGATGCGACCTGGCTCAACGCCAATGCCGGTATCGTCCACGATGATGGTCAAATGGTAGTGATTGTCCGTGTCATGGTGGCCGGTGAACCGGACAATGATGCCGCCTGATTCCGTGAACTTAACCGCGTTGCCCACCAGGTTAGTGACAATCTGCTCGAGTCGTTTGATATCGCCAGTGAGTTTTATTGGCATGTCTTCAGCGACAATAACTTGAAAGCTTAAATCCTTCTGACGTGCTTGCAGTTGCAATGGCCGCAATAGGTCCTGAGTTAATGATGTGAGTGGAAACTCAACCATGTCCAACTCCATTCGATCGGCATCGATCTTCGAGAAGTCTAAAATGTCGTTAATCAGGTGAAGTAAACTCTCGCCGCTTAGCTTAATGGTTTCTACGGTGTCCCGTTGTGATTCGGATAGTTCGGTAGCCATCAGCAGGCTCGTCATACCGATTACACCGTTCATGGGGGTGCGGATTTCATGGCTCATATTGGCGAGAAATTTACCGCGCACTTTTAAGGCGTCTTCCGCGGCGACTTTGGCATGAACCAGGGCATCCTGAAACTCCTTTTCTGCCGTGACATTTTGCGTGATACCAACCAGGTGCATCTCGCCTTGTAGTTCTACGACCTCACCCGCCAGTCTTAACCGGGTGACCTGGCCTGGGAGTACCTCGGTTTTTGCTTGTATATCAACCCGATCGCCAATGTCTTTTATGCTTGCAATCGCTGCCCAACAAGCCTGTTGGGATTCGGCGTCGAGCAGGTTGATGGCTTCTGTCATCGTTAACTGTTGATCCGGTGGCAGGTTAAAGATGCGAAACATTTGTGGGCTCCACCAATGCTCGTTGGTTTCAAGGTTAACGTCCCAGCTACCAATTTCTCCCACCCGCTGGGATTGTTCTAAAAGTAGTTCGCTGCGAGTTAGAGCCGAAATTGCCTGTCGCTGTTCGGAAAGGTCGTACAAACTGATAACGATCATTAACTTATTGTCGAGATTGTGACTGCGAAGGTGGACGTCGAGCCATTTAACTTCGCTATTTACATTGACCCAGAGCTCAGCCTGATAGAGGCCAAACACCAGGTGAGAAGCTATGCTCCCAGATTCTGCTGCGCCAACATGCTGATTCAAAGCTTGCTCAACCTTCTCGACCATTTCGGTCTCGGTTTGCGCGCCTAACAAGCTCCAGGCTCGATCATTTGCCAGGATCAGTGCGCCGTCCTGCAAAAGCATTAGGCCGCCCTGGGCACTATCTAAAACGCTGCTAAACAACTGTTCCTGGACGGTGAGTTGATTGTGTTCTGTGATTCGTGCGCCGAATACAATCATGGTGAGAATGCTTAATGCCCAGACGCTGCCAATATAAATAGGTGCTGAAATTTCTGAATTCGGCGTGGCGTACATGGTGATGGTTAAACCACTTGCTGCTGTCAGCATAAACAGGCTCAGGGCTCGCTGGTTGCGAAACGCGTAGCCGGCTCCAGCAAGAACTATCAACATGGGCAAAGAGTGTGTCATGGTGAAATCCACCAGATGCATGCGATAGGTGTTTTCGGCAACGACAATGATTGCCAGCACAGCCATACAAGGTTCTGCAAAGCGCCGGCTTGGTATGTGGAACTGGCTCACCAGGAAAAAGCTGATGCAGCTAGCAGCAACGGTGATCCGGAGCCAGAGCGGCCCGTATGGCTCGCCCAGCGCGTAATACATGGCCTCGAATGTCAGTAAGCTAAGGCCACAAAATAGGGCTAACGCCCGGAGTGAGAAAGTCCGGTCTTGCTGCAGATTAGACGGGTTTACGTGTTGCATCCTTACAGTCTAGTTCAGGTGCAACAACTTGCTCGCAAGTCCGGCTCAGGCTATCAAATTGCTATCGGAAGCGATGAATCAAGTCTCTTTGACTGATCGCCAGGCGGGCCACATCCTGGCTTTGTTTCATACTGTCATCACTAATCTTGTACGTGTCCTCGGTAAAGGCCACGATTGCTTTAGTGGATTCATCTAATTCGCCGGTCAGGACGCGCTGAATTTTGATGTCATGGACGATTTGTGCGGCTTTATCATCGACCCGGTTCAGGACTGATTCTGCAATTGAGATGGTTTGGCCTGCCTCTTCGATTTGATCCACGGCACTCTGGGCGAGCTTCTGGCCGCTGTCGATATTGTTGACGACGTTGCTCGTTGCCTGATTTAAATTGTTAATAATTTCCGAAATGGATTGGGTGGATTCCTGAGTGCGCTGGGCGAGATTGCGCACCTCGTCTGCGACAACGGCAAAGCCGCGACCTTGCTCGCCCGCCCGCGCTGCCTCAATTGCGGCGTTTAAAGCCAGGAGGTTAGTCTGTTCGGCAATTTCTGAAATCACGCCCAGCACGGATTGGATCTGGTCGCTGTCGGTTGCCAGTTTGTTGACGATGTCAGCAGTTTGCCCCACTGCGATATTCAGCTCGCTAATGCCGGCGATAGCTTCCTGTAAGCGCACGGTACCAGAAGCCAGAGTTGTCACCGCCTCACTAGAGGACTCTGAAGTTTGCTCTGCAGAATGATTCACTCTGCCCAGAGCGTCGTTAATCTGCTCGCCAGCCCGGGCAATCGCATCAGTTCTATGTTTTTGTTGCTCCATAGCACCTCGCACTCTGGAAGAATGTTCGTTGGTGAGCCGGGCACCTGCGGTAACCTTTTCTGATAGCTGCTCAAGACTTTCCAATACCGTGTGGTTGTGAGCCCTGGCCATTATTAGCGCGAGTTTAATAGCACCGTAGGTAGAGATGTCATCGGTGTAAATTAGCTGGGCCACCGGATCATCCACATAAGCTGTGGCTGGTGCGGCAAGACCTGCTGTGAGTTGTTTCTGGGTTAGCATCAAGCCAGCCAGGCCAACAATGCCGGCTAGTGCCATGGCAGCATATTCCGGCAACCACAGAGAAAGCACACTGGTGCTGAGCATAACGCCTAATATCACAATGCTGCCGAGGATTGCTGGGGCGCGCCATGGTGCAATTCGTTGCCAGAGTGTGTCGATGGACTTCCCAGCGTTCAATCTTCGATAAAGCTTCTCCGCTCGTGCAATCTCTTCCCGGCTCGGTTTACTGCGTACTGACTCGTAGCCAACAATCTCGCCGTTCTCAAGCAGTGGTGTGACATAGGCACTGACCCAATAATGATCGCCTGACTTGGTGCGGTTTTTCACGATACCCATCCAGGATTTGCCGGCTTGTAGGCGTCGCCATAGTTCAGCAAAAGCCGCTTGTGGCATATCCGGATGGCGCAAAATATTGTGCGGCGCGCCAATCAGTTCCGCCTCTTCGTATCCTGAGTATCGAACAAAGTCCTCGTTGCAGTGGGTGATCCGACTTTTTAAGTCCGTCGCGGAAACAATCTGCACGCCTTCTTCGAGGATGATCTCCTTATTGGTAACTGAACCGGTCCTTCGCATTGAGCTATTTCTCCCTCCTGATCTATTCAGTCTAGACGGAGATGGCGAGTTTGCTCGATTGCGCCATGTTATGGCTGGCGCTAACGGTGTAAGCGCCAGTGCGGTTGAGTCCAATCAAGGCGGCGGGTTAGCGGTTTGATATCAATATCAGGGTAATGTCTTGATACGAGTTCGGCGCATTCATTAACCAACTGGCGCAAGATTTCGCCGCGGTGTCCCACTTCTCCAGTCAATAGTTGCTCTAACCTTGTGGCAAGCAGCGCCGGCTTAATCGACATCTGGTTAATAAAGTAGCGAGTACGCTTGAACTGAAAATCGGTGAAGTACAGCTTATTCAAACCGGCTAGTAAGCCAAGAATGTTAAAAGTAGCTTCAGAAAATAGCTGTGCCAGCCAGAGTTGTGCATCTCGACTGGCAAAGTGATGCTGCAAGCCCCACACCGGCATGATCTTCATATGATGTTGAATCATAGCGCGCGCCAGTTCGTCAGGATAATCAGCTATGCGCTGCTGCCAGCTCTCAATGTGGACCTCGCCAAAGAATGGTATGCAATTGAGTGTGCCTTCCAGCGCTTTATGGGTGGGCGTGCCGCATTCGTGGTCAATCAGAACACTGTCCATCGCTGCTTCCCAGGCTGCGGTGGTCGTGTGGCCGATTTGTATCTCAATACCCTCATACTGATAAGCTTCAGCGAAAGAGCCGTCGTCTCGATTGCCTAAAAACCAGGTGCGCTCACTTGCACCGTATTGCTGCATAATGTTCGCCAGAACTTGATCTTCTGGTAACGCTTGCCAGTACATGGTCATGTCGATGTCTGAATAGTTGTCTGCTAGTCCCTTGGCTGCCGAGCCGGTAATCATGGCGGCGACCATGCCCGGAAGTTCCTGATAGGGTAGGCTGATTTTCCTGGCCACCTCGATTAGATAATCGCTTTCCTCTGTCACGATGGTTCCTCCTGAAGTTAAAGGTGTCTTTGTAAGACACCATTTTTGTCGTTGGCGAGGGGGTTGCGGTTAACAGAACTGAAATGGCGATAAGTTGAATGGTTGTGTTGTAATGGCTAAAAATACCACCGTACACGCATAAGTCATGGAGCAATCAGCACAAGTCTTAACAAACATAGAAGAGCTCTCGACCGCCTGGTTGTCAGAAGTTCTGGGTGAGCCTATCGCGGACTTTAGCTACCAGGAAATTGTCGGCGAGGGTTACGCCAGCCGTATGTATCGCTTGAATCTTATTGCCAACGACGCTGTGCCTGCCTCGCTCATTCTTAAGCTCGCAACCGTGCAGCAATCTCAGGTAGACCTGCTTGATCCTGAGGTGTTTTGTCGTGAGGTTGAATTTTACAAAGGTCTAGGCGGCGAACTGGCAGAGACCGGCATGTTGCCCAGGGTGTACTTCGCTGACGCGAATAAGCAGTTGATGCAGCTGACGTTGCTTTTTGAAGACCTTGGTGAAATACCCCACAAGCCCTGGCACGCTGATCTTGCTGAGTCTTTGGCGGCGGTTGAAGCCCTTGCCGCGGTTCATGCGAAGTATTGGCAATCTGAACAACTGCTCGAACCAACCTATGCGCCGCTGGAGAGTGAACTAGAATTGTCTGAGCTGCTGGCTGTGTTACAAGAGAATCTCGATCAAGAAGTGACGGCAAGCTATAGCTTCCCGTACCTTCGCAGTTGCGTTCAGCATGTCCAGAAATTGGCTAAATGGCTCGTGGCTGAACTCGATCAGTTTCACGGACCCATGACACTAGTGCATGGCGACTTTCATGTGCGGAACATTCACTTTATGCCAGAACGAGTGGTGATCTTTGATTGGCAAGTCACCGAACGTGGGCGGCCGGTGCGTGACCTGATTTATTGGTTGATCATGTGCGTGGATGTGGCGGATAGCAAAGCCTTTAAGCCAAAACTGATTGAGGCTTATTTGACGGCGTTGGAAAAACACGGGATTGTATATAAAAAGCTAGAGCTGCTGCGCGACTTCAACGAATCGTTACTGCAGATGGTCTCGCGGATTTATTGCTTTCAAACACTGATTACATTTTCAGAGCAAGATCAGCATGAGCTAGAGAATTTCTTGCAACGGGCTGAAGTCATGGCGCAATCTCATTTCATAAGGGCGCAGTTGCGTATTGCCAGGGTTCTGGCACCGCCCGTTGTGTGGGTTTTGCGTCTTATGGGGAAACGATAACTCGTTCAAAATACCGTATACCCACCGTCTACAGTGACTTCTTGGCCGGTATGGTAGGTTAGATTGGTGTCCGCCAAGAAAGCTCCAATTTCCCGAAATTCACTCGGGTCTGCCCAGCGCCGGACGGGGGTTCTTTGTGTCGTCACGGTACGAAACTTTTCATTTTCGTAGCCGCCTGATGCCAGGTCGGTAATCGTCCAGCCTGGGAGCAAGGAGTTGACGCGAATGCCGTGACGGGCAAGTCCTACTGCTAGCGCCCTAACAAGACCGTTTAGTCCGGTTTTTGCTGTGCCATAAGCCTCATTGCCTGCGGCACCGTGAATCGCTGATGTTGATGAAACGGCAACCAGGCTGCCACCCTGGCCCTGCTCAATGAGTATTTTGGTCGCCTCACGCAGTGTTAGGAACACACCATCAAGGTTGATGGCCATGACGCTGCGCCAGTCTTCCAGAGACATATCAGTAAACTTTTTACCTGCACCGCCGCGACCCGCATTGGCAAACAGACCATCGAGACGCCCAAAGTCATCAGTTGTTTGTTTCATGGTGTTGATGATGGCAGTTTCGTCACCCACGTCGCAAACATAAGCTGCCGCTTTGACGCCCAATGCATTTAGCTTAGCCAGCGCTTCCTGGTTCTTTGCCTCATTGCGACCCCAAATCGCGACATTGCCACTGGCCATGGCAATGCCTTCTGCCATACCAAGGCCAATGCCGCCGTTACCACCGGTGATGATGTAAACTTTGCCGCTAAGATCAGCCATGTATGAATCCCCCTGTTTTGAAAATGTTGCGAACTGCAGTGTCCGGCAAGCATATCAAACTAACAGGGTTACGCTATATTGTCGTTGCGCCAGGAGGAGGGTTAGAGCTCTAGCGACTTGATATCGCCAGAGCGCTAAAACGCATAGGCCAGACTGATTAAAGACCTAGTGCGGCTTCGATTTCACGCCAATCGACGAGCTTGAAGTTCTGCGGGGTATCAACACCGTTGAAACCGTCTTGAACCACCAGTAAACCGTTGGGGAAATCAGCACCGAGATTGGCGCTGGAGACTGCCAGGCCATCGGTTTCTTGACTGCCATCAATTGTGCCGTTGGCGCTGATGCGGAAACGGCCAAGGAACTGATAGTTCTCGGCATCATAAACTGCGTAGCTATCGTTGCCCTGTGATGAAGCGACAAGATAACGCGTCTTGGTACCTTGATAGAGGCCAAGACCTTCAATATCCGCGATGATACCGGTGTTGCTACTGAAATCGTCAATACTGACGGCGCTGGAGAATGCCAATTGGTTGTTCTGCCAGGAAAGCTTTGCCGTCCAAATGCCGGTTTCTTCTTCGCCAACATAAATACGGCCCATAGCATCGTCCACCACACAACCTTCAAGTTGGGTCGCAAACGTTAACTGGCCAATCACGGGTGCTGTGATTTTGCCGTCTACTTGTTGGACGTGATGTGCCACGGTTTCGCCGGTCTTGTAGGTAACGAAGGCGAATACCTTGTCATCTACTGTACCCAGGCAAAAGCCGTAAGGCTCTGGCAAGCTGGCGGACGTATCACCCAGGGCAACGACACCAGAAGCTGAGGCAGCAAAGAAAGTAATGACGTCGCCGCGACGATCAGATGCTGCAGCAATATCACCTTGCCATCCATCGATGCTCACGTTCTGACGAATGTCGACGTTGTTAGGTAGACCAAGGGGCAAAAATTGCACTTGTTGACCTTTCAGGTTGTAAACCCCAAGGCCCGACTTTTTGTCCGTACCAATGATCAGGCTCTTACTGGCATCGGTAGGGTGCACCCAAATCGCCGGGTCGTCAGCAGCATCGTCCAAGGATTGCACTGGTGTGGTTTCGAATCGCGGCGTGACCAATTTAACACTGGCCTCGTCGCCATAGACCACTTGTTCGCGCAGAATCGGATCTTCCGTTAACTCGGCTTCGTCGTCCTCCGCTGTCACGACAGACGTATCTGCATTTCCTGTGGTGTTTGACTGGCAACCCATCAGGGTTGCCAGAAACAGAGTAGTTAGTAAAAGTCGATTTTGCATAAGTTAGAAACTTGCCCTTACGCCGATTGTACCGGTCCAAGAGTATTCCTCGTACTGCAGCAAGCGATCTCGACCTGGGCCTTCCTGGAACGCGACGTAAGGCTCGTCATTCAGGTTGATTAGCTGGCCGAACACCCGAATGTTTTCGTTGATGGCGTAGCTGGCAGTGAGGTCAATTTGCAAATGATCCTCCACATAGCGATCTTCTTCTGCATCACCAGAAAGCTCATCCAGATACTCGTCGCGATAAGCAGCGGTCAAACGGATGCTGAAGCCATGCTTTTCATAACCCAACGTGGCGTTGTAGTTATGCTCAGAGGCCGCCGGTAAAGGAATGTTGCGACCAATAATTTCGCCTTCATTGTCGGTGTAGGTGTAGTTCAGACCAACCAACATACCGTCAAATGGCTCAGGTAAGAAAGTTAGCGCCTGCTGGTAGTTGAATTCCAGTCCGGTCACTTCAGCTTCATCACCGTTAAGGGGAATCACAGCCTCATCGAAGGCCACGCCATTGAATACACCGTTAAAAGGAGCGTCACCAGCGTCATACTCAACGCCAACGATAAAGTTGTCGATTTGCTTGTGGAACAAGCCAACTTGAATCACCGCGTCGTTAGACATGTAGTATTCAGCGCTCAGGTCATAGTTCCAGGCGGTATATGGATCAAGTTCGGGGTTGCCGAATTCACCTTCCCGTTCACCGTCGTCTGCTTCTTCAACCGCAAAGCGAGGGGCGAGTTGGGCGAAGTTAGGTCGAACCAGGCTCTTGAAAATGCCGCCGCGCAGAATCAGTTCGTCAGTTGCCTCATAGCGCACGCTAATGCTTGGCATATAGTCGCGGTAATCCTGATCAAAGTTATTTTGAATCACGAAGATTGAGTTTTCCGCAACGGCGATACCATTTCTGGTGCCACCATCCTCGTAGATTTCCACCAGGTTCGCACTAAAGTCATTGCTGGTTTGTTCAAGACGAAGACCACCGATGACAGTCAAAGGTCCGCTTTCGTAGCGACCCATCAAGTAGACGGCGAGAACATCCTCATTAACGACGAAGTCTTCTAACGCTGACTCAACTTCGCTGTCGAACACGTTGCGGGTGAATAGCGCCGCATTGCGTGCATTAAAGCCTCGAACCAGGCTAAGGTTTGGAAGCGGATCAATGTTGATAAGATCATAAGAACCTGAACCGATAGCGTCTGCCAGGGTGTAGGTACCGTTAAACTCATCAAAGACATCCAGGGTTAAGTCAAACTGCTTGGTTCGCTCACGGAATTTACCGCCGAACTTCACATCCAGATCGCCATTGTCTAACTGGAACTTACGAGTGATGTCGAGACGAAAGGCAACCTCGTCATCTTCAGCGCGAGCTTCGACCTGTTCATACTTATCGAATTCATAAGTTGCTGGATCAGTAAAAGCAGCGTTGCCCGCGGTAATCGTAAACGGTATGCGTTCAATGTCGCCGTATTGCATGGCCACGGCAAGTTCACCGGGATTTTCAAAGCTGGCGCTAAAGCGGGTGGGATCTTGTGTGTTGGTTTCCTCTTCCTCGGCGCGAGAGAAGGAGGCCTCGTATTCAAATGTCCACTTGTCTAGCTCGGTCTCACCGCCAAATTGAACAGAAGTGATGGTCTGTCCTTCGAAGCGATCTTTTAGGCCGCGATCAATGGCGATTTCACCATCGTCGGATAGGAACACTGCAGAGGACTCTGTGCCAGAACTGGGGGCTTCATCAAAGGCAAAAACCAGGCGGCGACGCTCTTCGAAGTCATCAAAAATGCTGTATAGGGCGCGGCCATAAACCACAGTATTATCGTTGACGCGGTAGTCCACAGACAGGTTATAGCCAACCCGCTTGCGATTTACATCGTAGTCGCGGTACTCAACGTCACTGGCGTATAAGACACCAGTATCAGAAATCGCCCAACCCTCGGCTTCAATGTTGTCAGTTGAGGTATCACGGTCGTAATAAGAAGCACCGCCAGAGATGCCCAGGCGTTCGCTGATGGGATAAGCAAAGTCAAAGGCTGCTTTCGGTGAGTGCTCTTCGTTCAGATCATTGTACGAGTTCTCAATCTTCACGTTGAGATGTGGTTCTTGAACCTCGAAGGCGCTGGTGGTGTTGATACGAATCGCCGCACCAATGGTGTCAGCATCCATGTCTGGGGTAAGTGTTTTGATGACTTCCAGTGACTCGATCAGTTCGGAAGCAATGACGTCCAGGGCAACCTGGCGGGTGTCGCTTTCCGGTGCTGGAATACGTGCACCATTAATAGACGCAGAGTTCAAACTAGGGTCGAGACCGCGTACAGCGATAAAGCGGCCCTCACCCTGGTCGTTAAGAACATTGACGCCAGCCAATCGACGGACAGATTCCGCAACGTTTTGATCCGGAAATTGACCAATGGCATCACGAGTTAAGATGCTCTTGATCAGGTCATCATCCTTTTGTCGGGCGATGCTGTTCTCTAGCATCGCTCGCTGGCCAACCACTGTGACCTGTTCCATATCTGTCTCGGCGTGGCTATTCGCTACCGCCAGACTCGCCGCAAACAATACGGCTGACTTTTTTAGATTCATTAACTCAAAGCCAAAACTCGATTCGTACACTGCGCCGGTTTTTGTACGCACATTCATGGGGAATAAAAC
>JBKAGC010000506.1:0-15756 GCA_046290215.1 Pseudomonadales bacterium
TAATACCCGTGCACCGGCTCGTTTCGCTAATTGAATACCTGCTAAACCAGTACCCGATGCACCTGCGTGAATAAGTACGGTTTCTCCTGCTTGCAAACGGCCAAACTCAAACAGGCAGTCATCCGCCGTGCCGAAAGGAATAGGGATACACGCTGCAACATCGTATTCCATGTCGTCAGGGATCGCCCAGGCGGATAACTCAGGTACCGATCTTAAGCTGGCGTGGGAGCCGATATGATTTACCGTGGTAACTCGATCACCAACCTTGTGGTGGGTGACCTTGTCACCAACTTCTATGATTTCACCGGCGGCGAGATAACCCCCACAGTGAGGCGTTGCACCTTGAGGGCCAAAACTTCTCGATAAAACATCACCACCTTCAATGCTGACGGCAGAGACTTTGATCAAAACATCATTTGGTCTCACAACTGGATCGGGCACATCTTCGTATTTTAAGACTTCAGGCCCGCCGCCTTCATAATAAACTGCTGCTTTCATTGGAAATAATCCCCCTCTTGTATAGTGAGGCTAGACTAACCACGTGGGCTATAGGCATCCAGTTAGATTCAACAAGCAAATCGGTTTGCTTTCGCTTTCTGAATGGTCCTGATTAGACTAACATCTACGCAAGGATAATTGTGAGCTAATCTAGGCTTCCGCCAGCGCAAACACGATGCGATTTTGTACGCCTGCTGTTGCTACTGGTTCGCTATTAATGACTTTGGGTTTGTATTTAAACTTTAATACCGCACGCAGCGCTGCAGCATCAAACACCCCATTTGGACTGTCCACGCAGGGGCCTGCTGACTTTGGTTGACTCCAGGCACAGTTATTCACCACAGCAGGCCCAACAACAGTACCTTGCGGCGACACAGTAAACTCAACGATAACCCATCCTTGCAGACCGCGTGACTGTGCTCGTCTCGGGTAAACGGGCTGCACCTTCACGATCGGTAGGTATTCTCCATCGCTCACAAACCCACTCGCAAAAATAGCCTCACCCCCAATTGCCTTAACACCCGTGATTGAGAACCCCGCTTGATCTATGCTGACGTTTAATGTCTGCGGCGGAATCTTAGGAGGCGGTTGATCAACAGGTGGTGGTGGTTTCGGGGTGCGATCTATGGTTTCAACCTGAGTTTCTTGTTTAACCCGGACAATGTTAACCACTGTGCCTACCGGATCATCCGTAAACACGTTCTCTGCACCGGCAATAAGAAATTGCATAAGGTAGAACAATGATAACGTCGCCACTATGCCGACGCCTGTGGACAAACCTAATCTAAAAATCATAGTGACTCCCCTGCCGTTAATCCATCAATCTAACAACACGACTTACGTCAATGGTGTGCTAGTAAATCTAATAACGCTGCAATTGGAATTAGGGCCTTAGAAATTCCAGGGAAATTTGACTAGAGGTGTATCCTAGTTGGTTGCGAAGCTAACTCAGATAACCAGAAGCTTTAATTCAGACAGAACGATTAAACAACTTCCGCAGATGCTTGTTGAGCATCTTACCGTTAGGATCAAATTCTCTCTGCAGGGCAACAAAGTCATCGAAGCGTGGGTAGAGCTCCGCAAGCTCCTTGTATCCCAGCGAATGCACCTTACCCCAATGGGGCCGACCGCCGTACTTCCAGAAGATCGGCTCAATGCGATCAAAGTAGGGATGGTAATCCTCCCCCGCTTTACGATGGATAGAGATCGACGCGCGCGCGCCGCCTGCAAACATACTGAGCCAGGTATCATCGCCAGCGATCTCCCGGTACTCCAGGGGAAAGACGACATCAATACCTTCTGCTTCAATGGCATGTAACACCTCGGCCAGACACTCGAGCCCCACATCTACCGGCACCGAATATTCCATTTCATTAAAGCGGTCGAAACGCAAGTTCGTCAGGGCTAGATGGGACGGCTCAATTTTGTCCGTCGGCGGCAAGTCTTGAACCATGGTATTAAACAGGGGCTTGCGCAACATGACCGGCACCTTCGCCAGGGTATCAAAGATGGGTCCTGCATCTCCTTCTGGCTCAATAGGACCAGCGGCTTCGCTTACTTCCTTATGGGCGATTACGAGGGAATAATCACAGTGCACAAAAGGCAGAAATTCGTAGTGCTCGTATTGCCTGACTTTTTCCTTAAAGCTAGCCATTACCTCACTGGTCTTTTCGACCCAGGTCTGACTTCGCACATTGAACTTGCCCCGATTTTGAAAACCAAGGGCGGTCACAACCCCTAACGCCCCCAGGTTGACCTGTGCAGCAGGTAGCCAGGCAGCGTTCTGGTTTGCATCGATTTCCACGACCTCACCATCCGGCTTGACCAGCCGCACATAATTCACATAAGCGGACAACGAACCAAGTGCCAACCCGGTGCCGTGGGTGGACGTTGCCACCGCACCAGCAAGTGTTTGCCTATCAATATCCGGCAAATTAAACATGGCCTGATCGATACCTTGCAGTAATTCGCCAGCAACAGAGAGCCTGGTCCCTGCCCTCAGAACAGCCGTTTTGTCAATTGCATCATGAGCAACAAGCCCCTGCATATCGTCAATCACCAGAAGGTCGTCGTCAGTGGGAACCAGCGGTGAAAATGAATGGCCCGCTCCTACCGGTCTAACAGTGCCGGTGGCGGCGCGGAGAATGTCGCTAAGTTCGGATTCAGTTTTCACCGTGTGCCGGCGAGCTGGCGTCGATTTTAAATAACCCGACCAGTTGTGCCAGGGTAATGGTTCAGCAGCATGGGTTCGATTTGCGGCCCAGGGCGCAACACCCAATGCACCCAGAAATTGTAGAAATTGACGACGACTGATCATTTGGCTGCCTCCAGCTTCCCGGCCATAAAGGCAATCTGGTGCAAGTACTCAGACTCGGTACAGTCGTAGCAATAACCCATCGCGGGCATTCGATTAAAACCCTCGATGGTATGGGTTAGCAATGTGCTTTGACCTTTAGCCAGACGCTCGCGCCACGCATCTTGATCACCTGTGGAGGGTGCGCCGCCTTCTCCATTGACGTGACAAAGAGCGCAGCTTCTGGCCCATTTGGTCATCGCCTGGCTTGCCTCATTGGCACTAAGTTGCGGAGATTCAAAGGGTTGTTCCACCTGGCCGCAAGCGGTCAGACATAAGACCGTGGCTAACAGGAGTTTTCTGCGGGCTGTGTGCACAAGTAGGCTTCCAAACTAAAGTTCCAGCATGCCAATCTCCGAGCGATTTGCCAACTTCATGATTCGGCGTAAGCGGGACAGGGTCAGGTTTTTGTTCGCCGCTGGATAAATCCGTTTAAACGCTGGCTGATGTTTTCATCGCACATATCCAACGACTTAACGTGAATGATCAAACCCTATGGCAAGAATAGGCGTCTATACACCTGAGTCCATGAGCTCAAGAGCTTATTTTTCGTTTTAGGAGAGAGTTATGAAGTTGGTTTCAAAAAGTGTATTAGCATTGGTTACCGCAGGTGTTCTGTCTTTACCAATGGCTGCCAGTGCAGCGATTAAGGCTAACCATGTAGATGCGAATAATGTGGTTGTTAGCTTCACAGTTGAGGACCTGCAAACTGTCCAGGGTCGAGCTGCACTTAAACGTGAAGTGCGTGCTGCTGCCCGGCAAGTTTGCGGTACCGGCCAGTTCAGTAAAGACCGATCGTTGCGTCATCTGGTAAAAGCCAGAGCTTGTTATAACGAGGCTGTAACAGACGCGTTGTCGGAGCTAAGTTCTGGTGAACTTCAGGTGAGTGCTCGGTAGGTAAACCTACCAGGTAACTTCAATCGAGCCACTCTGCGGCTGTCGATCACCTTTCGACAGCCACTTGGCCGGATCTATGGATTCGATCCGCCCGCTAACGGAGAAAACCAATCTTTAAACCAAAGGGTCTGGCGATCTTCTCCAAAGTCTTAAGCTCCGGGTTATAGCTATCTCTTTCAATCGCGCTGACAACTTTGCGAGACAATCCCACCACCTTTGCCCCGTATTCCTCTTGCGTCATCCCCAGTAACAAGCGCATGGCTTTGGTCGCTACGCCGAGGGACAACTCTTCTTTAGGAATACGCTCCAACAAAGCCAGTTTCTTTTCATTGAAAGTATCGGGTTCGAGCTTCTCAATTTTAGCTCTGGGCATGGTTACTCCAGGTCCACAATTTGATTTAAGTTGTTGTCTATCGAAAAACTGGCAGCGGGCGATGATATCGTCGTCTATACCCGAGGACGCCATTGTCTGACTCAAACGTTCGAGTGGCTTCGAGGTTTGTGCCACATGTTTGAGCAACCAAGGCTCTTCTACCCAGGTGGCAAAGAAACGAATGACCTCACGCCAAACCGGGCGGCCAGATTGTTCTTTGTCACCGTCCCAACGACAGACCCGGGCAATCCCCTCTGGGTCAAGGTACATTGGTGCAAAATCAAACAAGGGGCTGAGGCAATAGCGACCATCACGACTTCGTAGCACCGCAGTATTACGGCCATGGTTATCAGTGTTACCCATGACGACATTGAGTAAGTCACGTTTGATGTATTCCAATGCAATGGCCGGACGATCTTCCTCTACAACTTGTGCCATTAGGGCCGTCACCAAAACTTCATGCGGGGTCGCTGCACCATACTCTGAGACGCCCGCGAGTGCGTAGAGAGATTCCATAGCGTAACGTTCTGTAATGTTGGTATTGCCTTCCCGAGTTTGAGCTCGATCAAATCGCGGTATGAACAATGTCCCGGCACCCGACTCAGCCTGCTCAAACTGCAAGGGCTCGCCAACATCAAGACCAAACTGCCTAGCTACTTCCAAGTATCCCGCTTCGTTGCGCAAGACCTGCTGATCAGCCGCGGCCTTACCTCTGGCAAACTTTACGATCCAGTGACGTCTGACCTGGCTGTCCGCCAGAGCGCCTTCAGCATGCCAATTCCCTGGTAGGTCTTCCGCCACCAGGAACTTTGGCGCCTCACCTTGAACGTTGTTGGCATCAGCCACAGCCGCACCCAACTGGTACGCATACTCAATAAAGTGCTCTTGCTTTTCTATAATCTGATCGCGACCAAAACCGGGATGCTGATCAAGTTCTGTTAAGTGACCAGCTTTATCGGGCAAGCGCATCTGAGCTCGGAAGTCAGATTCAATCGACTCCCTGACACGGAGGTTGCCAGTCGGATTTGCAGCAGCATGTTTAAGCAACTCAATTTCACCAGCGATACCTAATGGGACACTCAGGCGCTCTGCCCATCGACGACGGCCTTCGCCACCTGGAAGCAAGTCCAGCAGAAACGCCGGCCAACAATCCTCATCATGGCTAACAAAATCCACGGGATACCGACTGCTAACCGTAGCACCTGGATCGTTCAGATACTCAAGGGCATAAGCTGGTAAATAGTCCAATCGAGTTGATCCGCGATGGCCTAGTTCAGGATCGTAGAACCTGATTTCAGCGGCATCTTGCCACTGCTGATCCAAGTAGACTTGTAGACTCACCTTTGTCATATGGGCGCTCTAAAGGGTCATAAAACCCTAATCAAGGCATTTATGACCCTTTATGCGACCCATAAAAGTAAAGGAGGAGCAGTTCGCCAATTTAAAAACACAAAGCTCACAGTTTATTTGTCTGCCCCTTAAACGACCCTTTACCGGCGCGTTTGTTCAACGATCACAAAATATTTGCAGGTACTCCTCGTCGTTAGTGGGATCCAGCAACCGGCGGTATTGATCGCCATGAGTTACAGACTCAAGAAAATAATCCAGGGTCATTTGCCCTTTGTACAGCGGACCCAATTCCTTTCTTTTAGCGCGATCTTCCGGATCGTTTAGCGCCGTCAAATGATTGCTGTAGTGATTGAGGAAAAAGGCGACACTGATGGAATCGACCTCTCGTTTGCAGAGACGCTTCCTCGCATTGAGTCGCTTTTGATCGAACTCGGAAAATACCGCTTCTGTGTCTTGATCGCCGTAGGTATAAGCGAGCGGCTCTTTCAGCGTCATCACAGTTAAAGCCTGGCGCCAACCAACATCATGGTTGTCCAGTGCGTCGAGAGATTTGGCGACATGTCGATAAATGTGACCGCGGGTAAGCACCTTCGGAGGCCGAACATCAAAGATTCGCTCTAATGCCAACTCTTCAAACCACCAACTAAAGCCTTCCTGAAATGCTACATATTCTTTTGTGACCTCGTCGTGGGTGGTTCCGTGCCTAATCAGGTAACGCACCATGCCAGATTGGCCCCGAGTTTTTTTCAACGCCCAGTCATGAGTATCGCTAGTGGTTGGGTAGTGAATAGACTCCATGCGCTCGTATTGCCAAATATGCATCATCTCGTGAATAAGAATAGGCACGTTCAGATCATTGACGCGATCATTCTTGACGATGGCGACCGTGTTAGTGATGGGGTTCGCAAAACTCACTTCATGCGTTTTGCCCTTCTTAGTATCACGAACGACCTTGAGGTTGTGTGGATAGCGGAGGTCGAATTTTTCCTTAAAGGCAAAGTGAACCGAGGATCTGTTCGGAGACAGTGAGGCAAGATAGTCATTCAGCTTTTGATAAGTTATCCAGATCATGCCGTGCTGTCTTGCGATCTCGCTGCCCCGATCCCACTTGTTGTTTCTGGCGATAACGAGGTTGTTAAGCTTTACGCGATCACCGAAGTTCGTCTGTGCGGACTTTGATTGGAAAATCGTAAACCAGTCTGGCGTGCGATTCCGCGGCTTTTTGATGTTGAGGGTTGAGCTTGCGTATTTGATTTGCACCCTGAGCTTGTAATCTCGTCGGCAGCCCCTACCTGCTTTCTCAACTTTAAAGCGGAATTTCCCGCGAGCGTCGGTTGTGGCTTCTTCCCACTGGGCAAATGGTCGATTCTTGCGAGCACCCAACAGCCTTATTTTGACATTGGCCAAGGGCTCTTTAGCGGAAAAGTAATCTTCCCAGCCGAGATAATCTTGCTCCTGAAGTGGATTGACGTGGATTGACCCACTAACATCAAGCTCACAGGTTTCGGCCAGCGCACCTTGTGCAAGAATAAGAAAAACAATCAGGATCAGACGATGCATGCGGCGCTCCATTTTTTTAGTTTCAATATAACCGATTTACCCAGCAGTATTTGGTTTTGGAGATCACCTACTGATAACAACAGGTCTCTGGCCCAAATACACCGTCACCGGAGTTCAGATGATCTTAAAACATTCTGATGAGCACCCGGTTTAAACGCTAAAGGCAAAGTGAGTCATAAGGCCTTTCTTCGATATGTTACCGGATCCAGTTGTCTGTGAGTTCGCGAACTTCATTTAACGTTTGAACACGTACATGTTCAGGATTTCACCCTGATAGGTTCGATTGTACCGTTCCACATAAGAGTTCTGAGTCGGCTTAGCTGGCTGGATAAACTCAAGTTCTATGCCCTGCTCTTCAGACCAGTCCGTAAGCACGAGACTGATAAATTCCGATCTGTTATCTACTCGGATCTTCAATGGGTAGCCGCGCCAGGCAACCACACGATCGAGCACATGGATAATCCTGTGCAAATCTCAAAGCATTAAGGTCTCTAACGACCACGCCTTTTCGACCAACGCTTGCAGTTCTTTGCACTGACCCATGGTTCGGACCAGCAATACCGATGAAACGATCTTGAGACGGTTGAATTGCCCCAATCCCTGTTCATTTGCACCAGTTTTGTGCGAATATGTGAACTTTCTATAAAGATATTTTAAAGACCCCTTTACATGTCTCGGCTGGATCTACCATCTTTATGACAACACCTGGTGGCGCTGCACAGCACCAAAATACCGTACGGCAATAAATAATAGCGGATGCTGTCACCCTCGAATCTCAATCACTTAGTAAGACCCAAAACATGACGCTGTATTGTTTAAGCCGCCTATCGATTGGATGCATTTTCATGTTGGCAGCTAGCGGGGTTTCTGCAGACAGTTCTGCTCAGGGAGCTTTTGCGCAGCGCTTGCAAGGCATGGGAAAAGTCTATACCAACCAGCAAAATGAAGTTATTCAATCCATAAAGTTCTTTGGCCGAGCACACGGCCAGTGGAACTATTCTGATGGCGACAGCGCTGGAAGCAACTTCAACGGATCTGGTGAAGAACTGCGCCGACTACGCATGGGTGCGTCTATCTCGTTTTTGCACGGATTTACTGCCTTCGGACGAGTGAATCTTGAGGCAGGTGGTTTTGGCAACACCAGCCTCGATTACGAGAGCTGGGATGAGTTGTATCTCCAGTACCGTAAAAAGTACTGGCTGGGTTTTGATTCAGCTGGCCTGAGTTATGGTCGGCATAAGCTTCTATTTGGCGCCGAAGAGCATCAATCCTCAAACAGTATTAAGACCATAGAGCGCAGCGCAATTAACAACCGCTTTGGCAGTAGGCGCCCTACCGGTCTGGTGTTTAAGGCAAATCACAGCGATTCAAAATACATCATTGGGATTTGGTCTAGAGAACCTGAACCGAAACACTGGGCGGGATGGAACGAGGGTATCGCTGTCCAATTCAGCACCGAGTTTACCGCGCTAGAAGGTGCCTGGATCCAAGACTTAATATACGCAGGTGGCGAAGACAACACCTCCGGCCCATTCGATTATCACTGGGCTAGCTCTACCACTTATACGCGTGATTTCGGCCGCTACAATCTTATGCTGAACCTCACCTTCAGCGAAGCGGGCGACGTGGACCCCCTGGGCATTGTCCTTTTACCCAGCTTTTTTGTTCTGCCGGACAAACTTGAAGCTGCATTCCGCTATCAGTGGGCCAATTCAAGCGACAATATTGGCGTGCCGCGGAGTAGCAGCAGCCGAGGAATACGACGAATCGCCAGCGACGATCGTTTGGCTAGCGGTGCTGGTGATGATTATCACGCCTTATATGCTGGCCTGAACTACTATATCGCCGGGCCCAACTTGAAAATCATGACCGGTGTTGAATACGAAACAATCCGCGGCGATTCAGCTCGACAACTGGACGGCTATAGCCTGTGGTTGGCTGCCCGCGTCTATTTCTAAAGCGGCCACAGTATTACACCTGCACTCTCCTCTGACCCCGTAGGAAGGGCTATTCGCCGCAAAAATTCATCGAGCAATAGCCTCCTCGATTATGGTAGCTCATGTGCTCAGTCTGGAACCTAACAACAATGAAACTCCCTTCTTTGATCAAACCCTGCGCCATTTGGGTGCTGTGCCTGACCTTTAACTTGGCCACCCATGCACAAAACAATGATCCTGGCGCAGCAGCACGCAGCAACATGCAGCACCTCAAAGTCCTAGAAGGCGACTACATGCTAACAGTCCAGGTGAGCCAGGATGGCGGGTCGACCTGGCAGAATGGAGAACCTCACAAGGTCTCGATTCGACTTCGGCATAACGGCTTGCTCCTTGAGGAACTACCCATCAATCCGGGGAAGCAGGGGTTTCACATGAACACCTATCTAACATTTGATCAATATCGTTCGGTGTTTCGCAAAGCGGCCATTGACGATGTCTGGGGTGTCATGGATATCTATCAGGGCAACATTGTTAACAACACGCTGGTGTTAACCAATCTACAAAGTGGCACTCTGTTCCCCATCGCGGAAGGCGTGTGGCGCGGCTTTAGATTGAGCCTGCCGTTAACAGCAGGAGAGCGTACCATGCTCATCGAAAAAACCGACGACAATGGTCAGACCTGGCAACCTGCATTTAGATCCGTCTATACACCTGCTGAACAAGCAAACGAGTAACCACTCGCGCTGGCTGGTAGGGTAGTGTCATACCCCTGACAACTACCGCAGCGGTAAACTCCCAAAAACTTGTTTCTGGTCTCTCGAAAAACTGCGACTCACAACTAGCTGCGACCGAGCAGATATCTAACTACCTGATTTTATTGAATTACATTTCTGGCACGAATTCTGTAATGAACGTGACAAGTATTAGTAGGCCAGGTCTTTGAGACTACTAATTTTCGTTAACGCAACGCGACACGACATTACAAAAAGGAGACCAGCATGTACTACATTCCAGAATACCCGCTTGCCCCCGTCATCCCATTACAGCGGCCATCGCTGACTGAAGAGACAGCGGAAGCGAAAGTCAGGGCCGTTGAGAAGGCGTGGAACTCACAAGATTTAGGATTAATTGCTCTTACCTGCTCACCGGACTCACTATGGCGCGAACGCGCAGAGTCGTTTCGTGGCCGCCGTGAAATACACGCTTTTTTTGAAACGAAAGTGGCAACGAGAATTGGATTATCGCCTTCATATGGACCTCTGGTCATTTACCGAGAATCGCATTGCCGTGACTTTCTTTTACGAATGGCGAGACGACTCTGGCAACTGGTTCCGATCTCACGGCAACGAGCTGTGGCGCTTCTGCGATCTTGGCCGCATTTGTCAACGCATTGCTTGTATCAACGACGAACCTATCAATGAAGGCGAACGCTTACTTTAACCCTCACTCAAACACTTAAACAAAAAGAGACTCATCATGAAGCAAGCAAACAAAGTGGAGATTTACACTCGTCCCGGCTGCATTTACTGCGAACTTGCACGGCGACTTTTACATCACGAGCGTCAGCCCTACACGGAATACAACATTAGCTTTGAGCCAGAACGGCTGGAAGAAATGCGGCAGCGAACCAGAGGCCGAACCTATCCACAAGTGTTCATTAATGATGAGTCTATCGGTGGATTCACGGAACTCGAAGAGATATACCGTGACTCAAAGTTTGCGAACGTTAAACGAGCCTAGCCGAGATCCTGTGTCAGATCCGGTGTCAATTTACTGTGTTGCTCAAATTACGATGTCTCTTGTAAAGCAGGTAAACTGGCGTCAGAAATTTGGACCTGGCACTTGGTCCTGACCCGCTTACCCACCTACGCAGAAGCCCCTTGCGAAGCGAGTAAACAGGCATCACGAATTTGGACCTGGCACCTGGTCCTGACCCAATTATCTAGAGATACTGCTACCACTCTAGGTCATCAGGAATCTGGAAGTCTTTGTAGGGGTCGTCTTCGTCTACCTGATCTTTTGAGCTGTCGTACAAGTACAGTACTACCTCATCTTTTCTGTCCGGGATTCTATTTGAGATTCGCTCGGCCACTTGTTTCGGTACCAGGTCGTAATCGTCGCCTTGTTTCACGATGGCGAGAAAGCCCTTGTTGATCTGGCGCTTATTCTCTTCGGAAACATAGATCTTCTTGATCTTGTTTTGCTCACTGAAGTTGTAAGCCACGTCGCCTTTTTGTCGCTGACTGTTGCGCTCAATCAACTGCTTTATTTGCGCGTTCAGTTCTTTCTCACGATTGGCTGCGTTTCTCGCCTCGTTGGCGGCACGGTCTGCTTGCTGCTTATCTTTCAAGGCGCGTTCGGCCGCAAGCTTCACCTCATCTGTCTCGACGCCTTGTTTAACACGCACTTCCTTTCGGTGCATTTGCTTTTGCGCTTTCTTCAGGTCTTTTGAGCTCACAAGACCCGCGGCTTTCAACTGATCCTGTAGGGAACCGCCGCCCTTTTTCTTCTTCGCCAATTTAACAATATCCGTCGAATCATTTGTTCGAAGCGAAGTGTAGCGCAGGAACCTGCTCGGCACATACGTGAGGTTTAGCTGATTGAGTAATAATAGGGTGAGACCGCTATGAACCAGGAGGCGCCACCTGCCCCATTTGCAAGGCTGCGGTGTAACCACCATCCACAAGCAAGTTCACGCCGTTAACGTAACCAGCAAGGTCTGAACCTAGAAACAGTAGCGCTCGCGCCTGATCTTCTGCAGTCGCAACCCTACCGGCACCGGTCTGAATTGCCCAATCAATAATTTCATCAGTCATGGTTTCACGGAATGCTGGTAACAGCGGGGTATCCACCGGGGATGGACAAACGCTATTCATACGCAAGCCATGTTCCGTCGCTGTTTTTGCCATCTGCATGGTGTAAACCTGCACGCATTCCTTGGAGAAGAAATAGCCGTCTGCAACCAGATCAGCATGATCAGCCACCCAGGCAACACCTTCATCCCAACTAGAAATACTTAGCAGCGCGCTAATTTCGGTGACATGTTCGGGCCATCTAGCACCCGCCACAGATGCAGTATTCACAATCGCACCACCAGATTGCATTGATGGCAAAAGCTGTTCAGTAAGCCGTTTCAAACCAAGGATGTTGATCCTCATCACAACGTCAGCAGGTAGCGTTGCAGCAACCCCGGCATTGTTAAACAGGACATCCACGGGAGCCTTACCATCCTCAGTAATTTTCGCAAGCGCATTGTCGATAGAAAGGGGGTTACCCATGTCAGTCTCGATAAACTCTTCCACATCGAATTCAGGCGCTTTGATGTCCAGAACCACAATGTGATCGGCACCCGCCTGACGAAGCAGCGGCACCAGCGCGGCACCAATTCCTGAATATGCGCCCGTGATGACGATGCGTTTACCTGTAAAGTTAATTAGAGACTCCATAGCGACCTACCCTCATTGACTCAAAGAAAAACAACCGCAGAAGAGTATCGAAGTACACAAGCGTCATCCACTTTGTAAAAAGCCGCGGTAATCGCTGTTTGTTGCCTTGATTGCGTGAGTTCAAATGGTGTTATTAGTGCCGTTCTCTGCAGCCATGGTCTCCCAACATATTGCTGAGTCGCCTCGCAAAAATTTGTGGATCGTAGAATTTTGCGTTCAGTACAAATCCATAGACTATTGATATTTATACAAAAATCTTATTGGCATGAGCCATGCACTAGGACCCGTATCTCAATAAGTTGAGCTTGTCACAGTCAGGGCGCGGATTACTTCCAAACACGCCCGGGGTGACCCGCAGGCTGTTCAAGTAATTGAGATCACGTTTGCTTCAGACGAAGACCGTTTGTTGGTTCGACCATTAAAGCCCTTCAAACAGTCTAGCCGTCGCAATTAACTCAATAGTTTTATAACACATTCATTTTTGGAACATTCTTATGAACACACTCACTAAATCGATCGCAACTCTGGCCCTTAGCCTCTCTGTCCTGTCACCGGCTTTTGCCGCCGATGAATACAACGTCTCAAATGGCGTGACAACGGCCGGCGCTCCGCTCGGCCTTCAAGGTGTTGACGCCGTTGCGCTTACTACCATTCACGATGTCGCGGAGGGGTCCGCCGCTCACACTGTCGTGGTAGATGGCGTGGCCTATTACTTCCAGTCAGCAGACTCTGCCAAGATGTTTGAGGCGCACCCAGATCGTTATCTTCCTCAGTATGGTGGCTTTTGCGCCTATGCCGTGGCGCTGGGTAAAAAGTTTGATGGCGACCCAAGATACGCGGATATTGTTGACGGCAAACTTTATCTATTCGTTAACGCTGAGATTTTTGCCGAGTACAAGAAAGCCTCTGCCAAAATTTTGCGTAAAGCGAACAAGGTCTGGCCTTCAATTCAGCACACTGCAGTAGAAGCTCTGTAAGTAAAACCGGGGCTGGCTCAACAACCAGCCCCGGTTGCACCATCAAGCCCTACTCATGACATCTCGCGAACCTATGCAAGTTTCGATACTAACCGTTACCGCCATGCTGGCTTTTGCCGCTAATTCGATCTTGTGCCGCATGGCCTTGCAGGGAGATCTAATTGATGCCGCGACATTTACCCTCATTAGGCTAGTTTCCGGAACGGGCGCATTGCTCGTGATTATTTTCTCCCAGAAAGAGAAGGCCACATTGACGCGCCACTGGCCATCCGCGCTATTGCTATTTATCTACATGGCAGCTTTCTCTTACGCCTACCTTGAACTACCTGCGGGCGCAGGGGCATTAATCCTATTTGGCGCTGTACAAATGACGATGCTCAGTTATGCGGCTTACCAGGGGCAAAGGTTTTCTAGACTTAGCACTGCAGGCATGGCCATAGCAGCTCTCGGACTAACAACCTTGTTGGCTCCAGGCGTGCTGACTGAAAGCTCTGAATTTTCCGTAAAGGGGTCGCTGCTTATGGCAACCGCTGGTATCGCCTGGGGTGCTTACTCGCTGTGCGGCAAGCAAGCGCAAGCGCCGCTGACCGCGACGGCTACTAACTTCTTACTCGCTACGCCCATGGCAATACTACTTTGGCTACCTGCTGGGTTATCGGGCCATGCCCATTTAACAACCCACGGATTACTACTCGCAGTGTTGTCTGGTGTTTTTGCTTCGGCTGCGGGATATGCAATCTGGTTTGCTGCAGTCAAGCGTATCTCCGCCGCTAGCGCTGCAATTGTGCAACTATCCGTGCCCGTTATCGCCGGGTTAGGGGGTTACATCTGGTTGCTTGAAACACCGGACTCACACTTCATCACTGCCTCGGTGATGGTGTTAGGAGGCATTTGGCTGGTGTTAAATCAGCGTCACCGCAGGCTGACCCGTGCTAATCTCAATAAATGAGAGTCTTAAGCGACCAAGAAGTATTCAGACTGAAAGCTGACCAGGTATTTAAGACGAGCGTATGGAGTTCCTTATTTTGGTTCTTCATCTTTTTTGGTCTTGTCGCCGGTGCCACTGGCGGGTTTGCGTGGCAGTGGTACTTTCAAAACGAGAGTCTCTGGTGGTTGCTCGGCGTGTTCTGGATCGACTTTTGGTTTGGGATCGCATCATGGGCGGCGTTTCGTACCTTCAGGGCAGGACTCAAGCCCAGTAACTGGCTAGTTCGGACAGGTCTGCACGGTGTCAGTGTGAGATTTCGTTCCTTCCAAAACTTCGATCACCCCGCAACCGAGCCTGTTGCCCTGGACTTTAAATGGAGTGAACTGGCCTCGGTCAAAGCGCTTACTGAACGTTCAGCCAAGGGAGGTGACGAAGACGGCGCCACCATCGAGACCTTTCGCTTTCTCGCCATTGAACTTCGCCTGAGTGCCTCAGATCTGGAGACCCTTAAGCGAACCCTCAAGAAAGATCGCAGCAACTTCTTTCAGGGTTTTAAACAACGAGCCGAAGCAAGGCGAGTTGGCTCTCCTAGGC
Source organism: Pseudomonadales bacterium (assembly GCA_046290215.1). Taxonomy (GTDB): domain Bacteria; phylum Pseudomonadota; class Gammaproteobacteria; order Pseudomonadales; family Azotimanducaceae; genus JAHRVQ01. The sequence continues at coordinate 14,914 of JBKAGC010000506.1, forward strand.
CAGGTTCTCAGCGGCCAGGTAAACGGAAATTTATCAGCGTCGGCAAGGTCAATGACCATCCCGTCATACTGAGCGACGAGGGTGACCTTAAGATACGATGGAATGGCGTCAAACCCAACCGGGAGCAAGCGATTGAGGTGTTTAGCCAGAGAATCAAAACGGCGGCATCCGAGGAACTTGAGATGGATACCTATGAAATTGAACCGGATGCTTCACAACTAGAAGCCCTGGTGAAAAAGCGCTTAAGTCTTGGTGATGAATTTGATGCCATCCGTCTTCTCAAGGAACATCGCGGCTTTACCACGACCGAAGCTGTAGCCTACATCAGCGACCTGAAATGAAATTGTTCGACAATTTCGTTTAGCCAGGGCGCATCAGGTCTACCTGCAATCAGACCAAGTACAGCGGGCTCCATACTCATGTCTACATTTTCAACCCTTTTTGCACAACCATCTGAACAGCTATAAAAGCTCGCGCACTTTGCAAGTAAACCGATCAAGACCGGGCCAGGACTATAAGATATCAACCAACTCAAACTCAGCGCCGTTAATACTTGCAACCTCACCTTGAGACAAACCCCAAATGGCAGCACCCAGCGGCGAATCTGGCGTCACCACCACTACCTCTTTACCACTAAACTTAAGCGTTAGGCCGGCCGCCCCGGGACCCACAAACACCCACTTCAATAGACCGTGTTCATTTTCCATAGCAACCAGAGAGCCGAGTTTCACCTGCAAATTCAGGTCCATAGGTAACGCGGCAAACGCTTGCTTTTCATCAGCGAGTCGCTGTGCCCGATTCGATTGCCCATGAGCCAGGTACGCGGCCTCTAGACCAAGAGCT
>JBKAGC010000507.1:0-13911 GCA_046290215.1 Pseudomonadales bacterium
GACGCGAAGTTCATTGGCAATGTACTACTTGTTGATGACAATTCAATCAACCTTGAACTTGCTCAGATCTTACTTAGAAAAACGGGATTAACAATAACTACCGCAAGCGACGGTGCCGAGGCTGTAGCTGCAGAGAAAGAAAATTCCTTTGATCTCATTTTCATGGATATTGAGATGCCGGTGCTCAATGGCACCGAGGCCACAGTCCAAATAAGGGCGGGTGGGCGTAACTCGGATATTCCTATAATCGCTCTGACGGCCAATGTTTCTGAGGACGATATCGCGTTCTATTTATCAAAAGGGATGACCGACTCTCTGACCAAGCCGGTGGCAACTGAGGCCATGATCGAGCTTCTGGCCCGGTATCTTCCCTACACTCTCGAAGATAAGCTTGCGTTAGAAGCAGCTTCGGCAATGCAACAGGAAGACCCGGGGGAACTTATGCTTGACAGCGATACACTTAACAATCTGCTGAATGATATCGGTGCAGAGAATGCCGAGCGTGTGATCAACATGTACATTGATGACACCAGTAAACAGATGGGAACTTTGGTGAGGTACATGCAAAGCGGGGACCGCGAAAACACCAGGAAAGTAGCCCATCGACTGGCGAGTAGCTCTCTTTCTTTTGGGCTCAATAAGCTGGGTAACAGCCTGCGGCAAATCGAAAAATTTGCCAAAGAAGACCAGGCATTTGACGCCATTGATGCGGATGGGCTTGAAAGTCTTTTTGCGGATTCAAAAGCAGCACTAATCAAAGCCTTCAAGTCTGATTAGAGTGGCGGTATCAACGCTCTGATAAGCCAGAATAAAACCGTGGACTGGCTCACAATAATTTCAATTATTTTCACTTTGTTGTCATATTTCTGAGCGTTCTGCATCCAAGGCAACGTATCAATTCAGGTATTGATACATAATGATACTGTATCGATATGTACCGATGCGGCGCCCCCGTGCCAAAATTAAATCTTTCTCCAAACAACTCATATCAACATGACAACCTCGCCAAAAAAGAAAATTGTGCTTATCGATGATGATGAGGTCTTTTGCCGCATTCTCCATCTCGGACTAAAAAAACACGGTTACGAAATCTATACGATTAACAGTGCCGAAGACGCCTCGGAGTTCATCGAATTATCTGTAGACGTAGATCTATTTATCGTAGATTTTGACCTCGATGATGTCAGTGAGGACGGTCTAAGTCTGTGTAGAAAAATTAAAGCTTATACTGGAAAACCCATAATCATGCTGACAGGTGAATCATCCACGGATATCACCGTGTCATGCCTGTATGCAGGCGCTGATCAGTATGTAGTCAAGCCCTATGTTTTACAGGAATTAATAGCCCGTATTCATGTTGTTCTCAACAGATCCAATGGCAGCAAGACTATTACGCCAACGAAGAAGGAATTGAACTTCGCCGGAATAACTCTGAACGGAAAAAGGCGTGAACTGCAGAGCCCATCCAGCCTTGTCCGATTGACTGAGAGAGAACTGCAACTGGCGGAAATTTTCTTTATGCGGCCGGAAGAGGACATCCCCAGAGACCAGATCTTTATGCTTATATTTGGTAAGCAAATGCCGCCATTCAATCGCGCTATAGATATCATTGTCGGGAGACTACGAAAAAAACTAACCGAGGTTTCCCCCAAAGTTATTATTCAGCCATCGAGAAGCTCGGGTTACCGTTTGACAAGCATCGGAGAAGTCAATGAACCAGGCTCATCAGCAGCAAGCTGAACCGCATCAGAATAGCAATAGTGCTCTGCCAGATGAGTTTACGCACAACTCTCTGGAAAAGGCACATGTATTACTTATAGACGATGATGTTGTGGTACTGCAGACCTTGTCCCTGATGTTCTCCAGTATGGGTTTTAAGGTAACTACTGCCATGAATGCAGATGCTATTCGCCAGGCTAATCTGGATCATTTTCAATGTATCATTCTTGATATATGGCTACCGGACAGCTACGGTGATGAAACATTACAAATCCTCGCTAACAAGGGCTATAAAGGTGCGGTTTTACTGATATCGGGCAAACAGAAAAACGAAATCAATAGCACCGCCAAATTAGGGCTCCAGCATGGGCTCTCCGTAATAGGGTATTGCCAGAAACCTGTATACAAGAACGATTTGACGAGAATCCTGACGCGAGCACCACATCTATACAGCCCATCGGCTGACATTCAATCAAGGCAGTAACCAGTGTCATCTTTTACCTCACAAGACCATCCTGAAAAGCCTGCACTAACTGAATTTTCCAATACCGGAATGGGATCAGATCTGGTGATTGCCATGAATAGCGATGGTGTAATCATGGACGTATCTTGCCACCATCCTGAAATAATGTTTGCCGAGAAAAGTGAAATCATCGGCGAAAATTTTGCAAAATTTGTACCTCCGAGACTCGCGGATGTAGCGCAGAATATTATGCAGTCTGCATCTGAAGACGAGATGGTTCAGTCGAGTTTTTCATACTGCGTTCCTATTGATGGTATCGAACAGGATTTTAGTTGCGAACTAATAGGAACGGGCAAACGTAACAGTGGCGGCTTTCGGTGGCTGGCATTGATAAATACTATTGACGACGATATCAAAGATAACTGGCGTATCCGCGCAAAAAATAGACTATTTTTTGCCGTTACTCAGGCCAGCGAGGCTTTGATGTCTGAACGCCGGTTCTCAGAAGTTATGAATGAGTCTCTGTATTATATTGGCAATGGGATCGGCGTAGACCGCGTATATTTTTTCTCGGCCGAATACGATGACGGCGGCGAAATTATCTATATGAGCCAGAAATTTGAATGGTGTTCTAATTTTGTTGAGCCGCAAATTGATAATCCAGAACTAAAACGTGCTGATATGAGTCTGTTTACAGACATGTGGTCGCAGCTTGTCAGAGATCGCCCGTTCAAAGCCATCGTATCAAAAATGCCGGACAATTTTACCAAGGACATTCTCGCGCAGCAGCATATCAAATCCATCCTTACTATCCCGGTCTTCGCAAAAGGCAATTTATGGGGAATGATAGGCTTTGACGATTGCCAATATGAACGGAACTGGAAAGGTGTTGATATTGCTATCCTGAAGATGTTCTCCGCAATCATGTCGGCCAGAGCGCTCCGGATAAGCGACTCGGTTCAAGGCGACTAACGTAGCTACGGATTTATATTCCCCAAGCGACGGACTGGCTTGTACTGTTCAGTGACACTGTCATTGAGCAGGAAACGAAAAGTGAGATATAACTGTCTGCATCGCTGGCAGCCTACAACTAACGCTCTTCACCTCGCACTCCCAACTGCGCTTTAGCACAATCCTCAATTTCAATAATTTCTGAAAATACCTAGTTGTTGCTATCAAAAATCCGGCTTTCACCCCAATGTATAACAAAGTTATAGGGCAGCAAGTCCCACTGCGCTCCGCTCCATGTATGAGGGGTATTCGAATAGTTAATAACATCCAGGACACCATCACCATTCATATCCTCATATATTGATCGAACCTGGGAGTTCTCAAATCCCTTGAACAATTCCTCGACTGGAGGAAATATTTCCCTGCTCGTTCTTTCGAGGCCTCCTTGTTGATTATTCTTGTACAATGTTATGGAACCATCGTAGTTATAAGAAATCAGATCATCGAATCCATCATGTGTTTTATCCACACATTCAAACCTGTATGAGTGCAGCAAACTATCTTGCTCTCTCAATACCAAAGGAGAGTATTCAAGCATTGCATCTCCAGTAACAAATGGCAGAAAAGCCATATTTCGGTCCCCGTCCCACTCGTATACATCGCTCGTGACATCAAAATTAGCAGGCAATGTCTCGCCGGTCTCACCGGTTACCTGGAATATAGCGATTGGGGGATTGTCAGGATAAAGCGACAATGAGCAAGATTCCCAGAACGCGAATCTTAATCGCTTTGTACCGCCTATTTCGTATATCTCTTCATTCTCAATCTGGAAAGGTATTCTTTGCGTCCTGGCAATCTCTTCCGTTGGGCTAAAGCTAAAACTGTCAAGTTGACTCCATTTGGATAGACTGTTCCCATAAAGGCGTATTTCCGGGTTATCCAAACAAGCAGTTCTGTAAGCAACGAGTTGATGAGGTTGATTGTCGTCAACTGCTAAAAAAGAGGCCGTCGAGCCTTGTAAATTTGGATATTGATAGACTCTGACTGCTTCACCATTTACGTATCTAAAGGCTATGGAGGGAACGGATTCATCGCATGAGTCGGAGCTAGATAAAATAATGTCTTGACTTGCGCTTTCGTTTGTTGCGCTATCGATTGTATGGAAATATGCTTCCGGATCCAGCAAGTCAACTCTATAAGTCCCATCACCGTTGGAAATTACCACCGCTGTTCTGTTCGCCCAGTTATCAGCCTCACCCGGATAAATGTTGGTCCAGCTGCGCCCGTCTTCTCTATTCATCGCATACGCGATATCTTGGTAGCCGTCGTCATTAAAATCACCAATAACCTGTTTCCTGCTTGCGCCTCCTCCAAGATCAATTATTTGTTTTCCAAATAGCTCGCTATTACCCACCGAGAAGGAACCTTCTGCGTTTTGAAGATAAACCACCAGACTATTTGGCACAGGTTCATAGTGTCTGTCTGGGGCGCTCCAATCATGTTTCCAGTAGTGCGCCACGATGTCTTTTAAACCATCCAGGTTAAGATCTACGGCACTTACCATTTGAAGAGTGATCGATTCAAAAAAGCCCGCTTCAGCCGGGAGATAGGCTTTGGGAGTGCTAATTTTTTCCACTTCGGGAGAAAACAAACGTTTCGAATCCAAATATTCGAGCTGCATCTCGTTTGTGGTACGTAGTCTAACATCCTTATATTTACTTCCATTGAAAGACAAGAAACGAATGGACAGAATTCCTTCTTCCTGGTCATAAACTGCACTGTGTTCTTTGCTGACGTATTTCGCATCGCTAATAGATTGCACATTGAATAGACCATCGTGACCCAATTCCAAAATTACATTTTCATAGTAAATTTCGGCGGCTTGTAATCCAGGTATGCTCAGCTGTCGATTTTCGTAATAAGCAAACTCGCCTGCTGAAGCTCCCAAAGAGTGGATAGTTACCAAAATCATTACAAACAATATTGTCCGACTCATAGACATAAATACCTACTGTTGACAGACAGCGCATGGACTATGGCCGCCCGAAAAGCTGTTTAAATTAACACAATGCAAGTTTGTGCTCCTGAAGACAAAGTAATTGAATCTTTGTTTTGAGATTCGGATGATTAATTCGGTCCGTATAAATCTTGTTTGGCACTTTTTTTCAGAACTAGCCTCAGCCACCGTTTACGCTGTTCAATGCATAGCTTCTACGCCCATCTCTTTCGGAAGTTATATGTTCAGGCACCCGCGGTATTCCCAGTGCGTACTTGAGATGCTTTAGTTTGGCGGCTACCAGTAATAAGGCAAACCTCTCATCAGGAAATCCCGCCACCACTTTGCTCTTCCGCTGGGCTTCCTTTACAAATCGTGCCATACGATTGCTGGCCTTGAGCTTCAAGCAGTGTTGGGATTGATACGCGTATTGCCGGGGTCTCAGGAAGGATTTCCGCATCAGCTCGGCGGTCGCCTGCAGTTGATGTGCAGAAGTTTATCAACGTCGTCCCGAGCCTTATTCGCGAGCAGGATTCGCTTCCAGCGTTGCTACTTTCTCCCGCGTCTTGGTAGAGGGGAATTTACGTTATCCGCTATCCCGGCCGTCGGAAACACCAAACCAGCTCTGTTGGAAAGGACTTGCACAAGGTTCCCGCCAGGACGTTCCATCGCGCCCACCACTGATAATTTTCCAGCAAAGACCCGGAGTGGCGTAGTACAAAACCGCAACCCATAAAACAAATCTCAAGACCAGCCCGGTGCGCAAGCGCTTCAGCCCGCTTCCTCGAGAAGCAGCTGACGTGGCCAGATGGGCTCGCCCTTTTCCTTATTTTGTTTTGCCAGAAACGTATTAATAAATGTGGCGTTGATGGGAAGCCACCGATCACTATGCCGCCGGGAGCCAGAGTCTCACAAACACGGGAAAATGCGTGCTCAGGATTTGGAAGGTGTTCCAGGACGTGCAGCAGAACGACAACATCGTAACCAACTTTGGGAAATGGCTGGTCATTGTTCAAGTCATGTATCGTCAAGGATGAATACAATTCCCTGGGGGCCCGACTCACGTCCAGGTCCAGACCATCCCAGTGAACCACCCTATCAGTCAATTCCTCTACCTGACAGTGATGATTATAGAACCGCCGCATTTCTCCGGCATTAATGCCTATTTCATTGACTGATAATTGCTGCTTGGCACGGTTTGCAAACTCCACTATCGCGTGAGCGACAAACCAGTATCGAAGTGCGCGAATGGGAAAGTCGGTGTTACGGCACCTGGTTGACAGCTGCAACTGTTCACCGAGCTGGCCGGGTAAGTTCAGCGATTTGAGAGACCAGTTCCTGGCAACGTAATACTCGAGATTCATTTTGGCTTTTCAATCCAAAAGAGTCTCGATACTAATACACTTTATTGATGCACCTTACTGCCTGAAGACCTAATTATGGTACCAATTTGTATCATTTCTGTTAGCACACCCTGTCCAGAAACTGATCGCAGAACTTTATGATGGCCTCCTGGCGGGCTGGCTTTGCGAGCATGTCATTAAAACCCGCGTCAAGATATGAATCCACGTCTCCGGCAGAGACATTGGCCGTGAACGCAATAATCGGCACGCCGCGATTTCGACCATTATTTCGGATCCTCCGCGTCGCCTCAGTGCCATCCATAACCGGCATGGCGATATCCATCACAATCAAATCAAATTCAACCCGCTTTTCGTAATCAACGGCCTGCTCACCGTTTGCTGCCGTGCTAACACTTAGCCCAAGTTTGGTCAACAAAATTCTCGCCAGCTCAAGGTTGATCTGGTTATCGTCAACGAGAAGAACTTCACCCTGGAAGGCTACCTGTGGCTGTCGCCCTACGGCCACACTGCCGCCGCTGGATTTAGGCGCTGCAGCCAGTTCCGCCGGACAATCCATTCTGAAGGTCGAGCCTTGCCCCGGCTCACTGTCCACACTGACAGTGCCGCCCAGACTAGTCGCAAGGTTTCTTACGATGGGCAAGCCTAAACCCATTGCATGACTCTCGGATATTCCGGGCGTGGAAGTCCAGAATGGCTCGAATATGCTATCGATGTCCTCAGCAGGGATACCTATCCCGCGATCACAAACGGCAAACGACATCTGACAAAGCCTCTGCTCGCCAGGCGACGCCGATATGTCCAGACTGACAACAGAGCTGCCTGAGTGACGAATGGCGTTATCGATCAGGTTGTCGAGTACCTTTTCAAGGGCTTCTCGATTAGCGTTTATCCAAAGCGGTACTTCCGGATCAATAGTATCGGTCAGTGTTATATGGCGATTGTCTGCGTCGGATTGATGCCTTGTTAACAGTTCATCAACCATATCCCTTACTTGAAACACTTGTAATTGACTGGGGAATACCCCTTGCTCGAGCTTGGAAAAATCCAGGACATCACCAACCAATCGGCTTAATGATCTTGCAGAATGATCTATCATGTGCAGCAACTTTTTAGTTCTGCTTTTCTCGTCTTCATCCTGCAGCAACTCTACGGAAGTAATAATGCCATTAAGTGGTGTTCGAATTTCATGACTTACATGCTTTACAAACCGTGTCTTGGCTTCGTTGGCCAGCTCGGCGGCCTTCTTCTGCTCTGACAAACTGGCAGCCAGCTGCTCCATTTCCCTAAGCATTGACTCTTTCGCCATGTTGCTGACTTGCGACTCCAATTGCATATCCAGCAAACTAAAGTGCAGCGAATCAAAGTTCACACTACTGCCATTAGACTTGTACCAGTCAAGCCAGGGAGTGGCTAGCAGTATAAATGTATCATCTTCAGCAGTGGTTTCACTGACAATCAGTTTGCCACGAATAGCAAAGACCGTATTTCTGGCTGCCATAAAAAACTCAGCCTGCAGCGCCTCGTCATCTATCTTCTCCGAACAGCTACTGACTAAAGATTGCTTGCGTTCAAAGATACTGAACAAGTGTTTGCCGACGATCTCGCCAACACGTTGTTCCAGGCCTTCACTGACATACTTAACCCGCCAGTACAGATCAAGTGCAACCAGTAAAGGATAAGCCTTTTCAAGAAGTTGATAATGCATATTTTCACTCAATATCATCTCCTTGGCTCAGCACCACAACGTAACTCGATTCATTAACTTCAGGAGAGATTTGCAATTCGGATGCGCTCAGCACAACCTTCTCGTCATAAAGCCGTGCCAGGCCAAGAATGAGCCCCCTAACAAGTGGCGCCATGCCGCGACGCTGACTTCTGTAGACAACCCGAAATGTATTGTTGTCCACCTGGTGCGCTGTAAAGTCTGCTACACTCAACCCAGGAAACGCCTTGATAACCGTTCTGATGTAGCCGGGCAGATTCAGCAATGAAACCTGAAAACCAGGTCGCGAGCCCAGAGTGAGCGCATCGCGCAAGTCTGTGCTGAATTCAGCGATAAAAAAGATCCCCAGTTTTTCCAGGAAACGCTCGTGGGTTGTACCAATAACCTGCACCGCTGTAGTAATCAGCCGATCAGTTAAGCCATCCTCATAGTTCTTGATGGACAGGAAATCGCCGTCATCGAAATGGCCGCTATCAAGAATTTTCTGCCAGACTTGCGGGCTGAACTGAGTGTTAATCAAATCCCGAATCACAACATGAAATATACCGTACATTAAAGCTAACCTCCTTTCGCCAGGAGTATTCACTGCGTGGGTTGAGATTACTGCAAGAGTAAATTGCAGGTTGGTTGAGAGAAACCGTGATCTTCAATTACGTGGGTGCCAGCATTTCAGATTACCACCACCATGTGATATCTGCACCCTGTTTATATTGGTCACATCGTTGTTGTGTTACGCGCTCATGGTGCAGCACAACAAACATCAATTGATACAAGTAACCATACTTCCAAGCCCCCGCGACGGCCGGCGAGTATAAAGATTGAATCTGGATATGTCGAATAAAATAGAGTCTAGTCGCAGTTATTGGTGGGTTCGCAATGTCGGATGATGAGATCGTCTATAACACTAAAGGCAAGAGTCCTGGCAGCAGTGGGGATAGCAGTGAGCTTGCAGATCATGAGCACTCACCTTCAGGGAGTGAACCGGTAGACGCCAAGCGCCCCGAATCAACAATCGAAACAATCTCAACAATCGACAATAACCTCAATAAAGACATCGGCCCGCAGACAATTTCAGAGGCGAGGGTAACCAGGAATTCTTCCACTGTCAGGGTTTACTGCCACAGTATGGACCGCAAGTATCATCTTGAACTCTGCGCTTACCGTCGGCAGATAAAAGCCAGAATTAATGCCCTTTCTGCGAAGAAAAAGCACGATCAAGACGCCAGTGAGCCCAATTTCCCGGAGTTGAAAGATGAGTGATGAAGATAGATTGACCGAGCATGCTGAAACAGAGGCAAACGCGGAGACAAATTCAGAGCCGGGCCAGGCGGCTCAAGTTGAAGAAGCAAACCACGAAATGGATGCCGCCGAATCTGATGATACATCCCCTCGTGATGATACAGGGGATGACGAGAATTCCGCCAGGCCATCATCCGACTCTGAAACTGACGGCGAGGCCGAATCCAAAGGGGACCGCACGTCAAACCGACCTGGGGCGATTCCGGAAAGCCCTGTCCACGCATTAGATGCCACTGACATTGATTTAACCGAGGTGGAGTCTCAGCTGCAGTCGTTGGTGCCGGCAGTCATTGAGATGTCAGAGCATGTAACCCAGGCCAGTGAACTGAACAATGATTTCCGCGACGAGCTTGATCGGCAACATACTTTGAATGAAAAATCGATTGGTCGCTACCGGACGATGGCCGAGCAGCAGCGCAAGATCATGACTATCGTGCTCAGCGCCTGTATTGTGGTGTTATTGATCAGCAGTGGCCTGATCGGAATTACCGCAGTGAGCTATAGTAAACAAAGCAATAATATGAACGCTATGTCCCTGGCTCTGAGCAAGCGAATTGGTGAAGTCAGTAGCGGCTTGGCGACGTTTGAACAAATCAACGCTGGGCTCTCGACAATGCAGCAGTCAATCCAGAATCTACAACTCAGCTCGGAACAGATGCGCACCGAAGTCGCAACCTTTAATACGGAGAGCCAGGCTTTGCTTGACAGCAGCCTTGCCAGCCTCAGTGATGATATTGAAGCGCAAACCCAAAGCCTATCCGACAGGTTCGCCCTCGCAGAAAGCGAATACCAATCTACTCAGGAAAGCTTAACCCAGGCCTCCGATGCAATTGCCAGTCTGCGTACCCGCGTTGACAGCGCATCGAGTAAAGCCGACCAGCTGCTGGCATTACAGGAAGCGCTCGACGCGCTTGTGGTATTGGAACAGGAGCGCTACCTGGAGCAATTACAGGCGCAGGCGAATCTTAATCGTGCATCGGAAAACGCAACCGAAGAACTTCCGCCGAATGCGGGGTTAATCCAGTATTCCCGGGTCAGTCCCGACGCTGAGGCAGAAAATTCTGGACGATAGCCGAAGGCGGAATTATCTGGTAGTGCGGTAATCGGAAAACAATCGCTGCATCAGTTTTTCAATTGCCGCACCTTTGCGAGAGTGCTGCACAGCCGATCTGATTCGAGTCAGTGCCTCCTTATCAGGGCTTTCTAGTTGCAGTTCCAGCAAAGAGGGCCGAAACAACGGCAAAAATCCTGTGGATTTATTCACAGGCTGGCTGGTCGTAAACAGATAGGCCAAATTGGTCGCTGGAAAATCACGTATCAGATAGTGTAGCGCCTCTTCGTTTTCCGGGCCCAGCTTCTCGGCCTGGGAAATCATTAAACAGCGTCTTGCCACGGACGATTCAGTCAATGACAACGCCTGATCCAGACTTATTCCTTCAATTAACTGGCTGACTGTATCCAGAAAACTGTCGTCACCGCTGGCGGTTACCCTATCCACCTCAATACGCATATCATCCACGAACGCCGAATCTTCAATCAATTGCCTGGCGATTATTTTGGTATAGTAATCAAGAAGCGCAGGATTAATGCAGCGCAACAAGCAGCATGGTTTGTTTCCTTGCAGAGCATGGACAAGACTGGCAATGGCCTGCAAGTGAGTCTTGCTGAAGAACAGACTCTTTCCCACGACATGATCAGCCAATAACCAGGGTTCGTGGTCCATTTTCAGACTACTCTCTCTGCGCTGACTATCTATCCGGCTGTTCATAGAGTAGGTTCCCATCAGTATCGAAATTCATCTCTCGCGGCAATCTTGGTTTGGGCTTCTTCAACGACCGGTGCTGACGCTGAAACGTACTAATATTGAATATGTAAGCTATCACTTCAGCGACAGTGTGATAGAGCGCTTCAGGAATCAATCCATCTACAGGCGTCGTGAAGAACAAGGCTCTGGCCAGCATCGGTGCTTCAAAAACCGGAACGTTATGAAATTCCGCCTTGTTACGTATAGCCTGCGCTATTTCGTCCATACCCTTGGCGACCACTTTGGGTGCTACGCTGGAACCGGGACTATAGGACAAGGCCACGGCGAAATGTGTCGGATTGGTTATCACCACATCTGCCGATTCTATTGCCGCCATCATTTGCCCCATAGCAACTTCCCGTTGTCGTTGCCGAATCCGTTGTCGCACTTCCGGGCGCCCTTCAGAATCCTTGAGTTCGTCTTTGATATCCTGTTTCGACATGCGCAACTTCTTGCGATGCTCATAGAGTTGAAATGGCATATCAACCAGCGCTATCAAAATCAGGGAAGCCGATATCGCCAGGCTTCCCACAAGAACAATCTGGCCACTACTGAGCAATGACGGCCCGAAAGGCAGGACGCTTAGGCTGCCCAGTCGTTCAATAAAGAAGACCATGGTCAAGGATATTGCCAAAGCGATTACAGCTGTTTTCAGCAGGCTCTTTCCCAACTCGAAAAGACTGCGGATTCCGAACATGCGTTTAAGTCCAGAAAAAATGCTTAGTTTGCTAAATTTTGGCTCTATGGCCTTCCAGGTAAAACCGATGCCGCCAAAACCAGCCGCTGCCAAAATCGCACTAAGCACAGTAATCGTCATGATCAGAATCAGACCGGGCGATATCAATTCGACAGTACCAGCCAGGCGTTCAGTCATTTCCCGCGAATTGCTAGTAACATCAGAATCGAAGATCAGGTTATAGCGAAATGCCCGAGTAAGCAGCGTGGCAAGATAGGAACCAAAGAACCAGAAGCTGACAGCCACAGAGATCAGGATTACCGCGACAGAAAAATCCTGTGAACGAAGTATCTGTCCCTCTTCCCGCGCCTTTTCCAGTCGCCTCGAGGTGGGCTCTTCGGTTTTACTCGACTGATCCTGGTCGTTTTCCATGTCAGGCTTCCAGAAGGATTCGCATTACATCATAGGATTGCAGCCAAAGCCGCTCGATAGCCTGCATCATCCCCGGCAACGCAAAATTCAGGAGAATCAGACCGGCAAGCAGAATAGCGGGAAATCCGACTGAGATAATATTGAGTGCCGGTGCTGAACGAGTCACGATACCGAGGCCGATATTAACCAGCAGAATAGAGACCAGCAGAGGCAGCGATAGATTCAGACCGGCGATAAAAAGCATTGGTAGCCAGTTCATCAGGATCCCTGGCCATTGTTGAAACTCCGGCACACTGCCTACTGGCACCAGGAAAAAAGATTCCAGCAATAGGCTGATCACCAACAGATGACCACCCACAGCGAGGAATATAAAGGTGGCCAGAATAACCAGAAACTGGGACAGAACGGGTATGTTTCCCATTGCGGGATCAACCAGGTTAGCAAACCCCAACCCCATTGAGTTGGCAATAGCCTGACCTGCCAGAGCTACAGCCGCGGTCACAATCTGAAGGATGAAACCGAGCATCAGCCCAAGGTATATCTGAATCAGTATCTGTCCTATGCCAGCCAGACTCAGCGGATCGATTTCCGGTGCCTCCAGTAGATTGTAAATCATGAAGGTAAGTGCGAGGGCCAGTAGAATCCGTACCCGAAGCAATACCGCATCCAAGGAAAAGAGAGGTGCAGCAACGAGAAAGGCACCGATACGCACAAACGGCCATAGAAATGCCGCCAGTCCATCAGCCAGAGTCATAAAGTTCGCTGTGATCATCGCATCATCTCGGGTATGAGCTGGACCAGCCTTTCAAAATAATCGATAAATGTAACGATCTGCCAGTTGCCGATCAGAATAATGGCAAGCACCAGAAATATTAGCTTGGGAACAAAACTCAATGTCATTTCCTGCACGGATGTAGCCGCCTGAACTACACCAATCACAACACCGATGACGAGAATTACCAGTAACAAAGGGCCAGCCAGCAAACTGGCTATCCAAAGTGCCTCACGCCCAACTGTCAAAGCCGTTGTTATATCCATAATTATCCAGTAAAACTCGCGGTAAGCGATTGCATAACCAGCATCCAGCCGTCAGCCAACACAAAAAGCATCAACTTAAAAGGCATAGAGATCATCATTGGCGAGAGCATCATCATTCCCATTGACATCAGCACGCTGGCTACCACGAGATCGATAATCACAAAAGGTATGTAGAGCAGGAAGCCTATGGTAAATGCAGTTTTCAACTCAGATGTCATAAATGCCGGAATCAACACTGACATGGGAACTGTGTTGTAATCACCAGTCAATTCCATGTCGGCAATATCGAGAAACACACCAACGTCTTCTTCTCTGGTCTGGGCAAGCATGAAGTCACGCAGGGGATCGGTAGCGATCTCCAATGCCGCCGCAGCTTCAATCTCATCATTCATGTAAGGGGTCAGAGCATCATCATAGATATCCTGCAAGACCGGACTCATGATAAA
>JBKAGC010000508.1:0-13219 GCA_046290215.1 Pseudomonadales bacterium
GGTGATGATGTCAAAGTTCTCTGGCCCAGGCATACCCACCGGCCGAGACTTGAGGACAATCTTTGTATTCGTTCGTTCTGACATATCTCACTCCTCAGTGTTTAACGTTGCCGCCATCTTAACCTTGTGGCCTGGAATAGGAAGTAAGATAACAAGCAGAAATGTTCAGTTCTGCCAGCGCTGATGATTCACCACGCTCAAGGCTTCTGCTTCACCGCGAAGCGGTGGGAATTTACCAATATCGGTCCAGTGGGCACCAGGATCATGAAAATCCGAACCCATCGAGACGTGCAACTGGTGGTCTTCAGCCATACTCTCAAGTTGACGCATCATCGGCACTGCGATATTCGGGTAACGCGCTTCAATCGCTGCGCCGCCGGCAGCGGCAAACGCTCTCACCAATTCTGCTAAGCGGCGTTTATTCAAGGGATATCTGCCCGGATGGGCCAATACTGGAATACCGCCCGCGCCAGCAATACCCTGCACCGCCTCAGAAAGGTCGCACCAGGCACCAGCCACATAGGCCTTACCGCCTTTCGCCAGGAATTGTTTAAATGCTTTCTGCCGGGTTTTCACTGCGCCAGTTTGCACCAAGAAACTCGCCACGTGGCTGCGGGTATAGGCAACACAAGGCAGGGCATCCAGGTAAGCCAGCAAACCCTCAATGCCAAGTGACGCTAGCTTCTCGTCAATTGCCTCAACCCGGGTTCGCCTTGCCGCCTGCTGACTACGTAGTATTTGTTGCAGCCGGGCTTCCCCGCTATCCACGAACAAGCCCACCACGTGAATTTCAAGCGCCTGCCAATGGCATGAAATTTCCACGCCTGGTATCAAGCTAAGCCCTGCAGGCGAATCAAGCTCTTTCACATCCAAAGCATAGTCATGGTCGGTGATCGCCAGATGGGTCACGCCGTTGTCCAATGCGCGTTTAACGACTTCCTTGGGTGAACATGCGCCATCGGAAAAATAGGTGTGGCAATGTAAATCTAACTTCATCTAGCAAGCATACCTGCGTCAGGGCATTTACTCCCGCCATATTGCCAAACAAATGTTCAATAAAATTGAACAGTTCGGTCAAGAACCTCATCTTATTGGCCGGCGCAATCTAGCCTACTCTAACGCCTGTACTGGAGGATAAACCATGAGAACACTACAACACCTTTTTAAAGCACAGGCCACTCAGGACGGTGCCGGCGTTAAGATCAATCGTCACGCTGGCAAGCATCTGAGTCAAATTATGAACCCGTTCTTAATGGTGGACGAGATCAATTCGGCGGACGCGAGCGACTATCTGGCAGGTTTCCCTGAGCATCCGCACCGGGGCTTTGAAACCATCACTTATATGAAAGCCGGCAAAATGAAACATCGCGACCATATGGGTAATGAAGAAGTCATCGGTAGCGGTGACGTGCAGTGGATGACTGCTGGCCGCGGTGTTTTGCATTCAGAGATGCCCGAGCAAGAATCAGGCTTAATGCATGGCTTTCAAATCTGGTTAAACCTGCCTGCTGCAGAAAAGATGAAGCCAGCGCAGTATCAGGAGATCTTGCGCCAGGATATTGCCACTATCGACTTAGCCGATGGCGGCGTGGTTCGCGGTATTGCCGGCAACCTCACTGTAAACGGTCAAACGCTGGCAGGTGGCATGCAAGGATTGTCTACTCAACCGGTGCTTGCCGACGTGACCTTGCAACCCGGTGAGGAAGCAAGCATTGAGATTACTGCGGAAAACCCGGTGCTTGCGGTGGTTTTCGCCGGTGCTACCAGTGAGGTTAGCGCCAGAGAAATGGGAGTTTATGGCCCAGGTGAGACGTTGCATCTAGTTGCCAACGACGCTGGCGCAGAGCTGCTACTACTTAGTGGTAACCCCATCCACGAACCCATCGTCCAATATGGCCCGTTTGTGATGAATAGCGTCAGCGAGATCGAACAAGCCATGCGTGACTTTCAAGATCCCGCCTTTTTACGCAGTATCGCCTAGGCGCAACTAACGCCTCTCGCTATCGCCAACCGGCAATGTCGAAGATCTTAACCGCAGCATTTTGCTGGATGCCAAACGCGGAGGCGTTAACTTCATCTTCTTTAAAAGTACCCAACTGGGCGATGGGGCCTGAGGCCTCACCTAGAATGGGATACTCGTTATTACCCTCGGCAAACAAACGCTGCGCTTCAGGGCTCGTCAGGTATTCAATAAACTGAACTGCTGCGGCTTTATTCGGTGCGTACTTTGTTACGCCCGCACCACTTATATTGACGTGAGCACCGCGGTCGTCCTGGTTAGGAAAGACAAACTTTAGGTTTTCAATGGTTTCAATATCTTCCGGTTTGTCAGAGCCAAGCATGCGCCCCACATAATAGGTGTTAGCAACGGTAATACCACATTCGCCGCTTGCGACCGCGCGCAGCTGCGCTGTGTCATTGCCTTGCGGAGGTCGAACAAAGTTCTTTACGACACCCGTAGCCCATTCAGTTGCCGCAGCTTCACCCTGGGATTCAATCATGCTGCCCAACAAGGATAAGTTGTAAATGTTCGATGAAGAACGCATACAAACCCGGCCTTTGTATTCCGGTTTCGCCAGATCCTCATAACGCTCAGGTACTGGGAAGCTCTCGCCCTTGCAGTAGGCAATAATGCGCGCCCGCTTCGACAAACCAAACCAGAGATTATCCGGATGGGTCAGGTTGGTTGGTACCTTGGTCGCCAGCACTTCAGATTCAACGGACTGAAATACACCTGCCTCAGCGGCACGCCACAAACGCCCGGCATCGACGGTGATTAGAATATCGGCCGGGCTCAACTCACCTTCATTGACGATACGTTCGATCAAAGCGTCACTGCCGCCTTCGATCAAATTGATCTTCACGCCGGTTTGCTCGGTAAAGTTATCGTACAGCGCAAAGTCTGTGTCGTAATGCCTTGCAGAATAAAGGTTCAGTTCGCTGGCCGAACTGATTGGCAAATAAATCGCTGCCAACACCAGGCAGGCAAACTTCAAAATAGATCGCACCACAAGATTCCTTATTGAGAATTATTCGCGATTGTAGGCCCGTAGACTCTCAGGTGCAACCGAGACGTTGACGGTTTCGCCAACTTTAAGTTCAGGCAAACTTGCACAGTGCACCACTAGCTGCTGGTCGTCGCTTGCTAGCACCAATTGATAAAAATTCCCGGCAAAACGTATATCCACGATCTTAATCGCGCTCTCGGAGTCGCTGCACATTTGAACGCTCGCGGGGTCAACCGCCAACAACACTTCGTTGCTCGTCACATGGTCTAGAGAAACACCAGTAAACTCGCCAAAGGCCGTTACCACCTTATCCGCAATCACCTCTCCCAGAAGAATGCGCTGGCGGGCAAACATTTCCGCAACAAACGGGTGAGCCGGGTCATGCCAGAGCTCTGCAGGCGTGCCAACTTGCACCAGTTGCCCCGCCACGATGACGGCAATTCTGTCTGCCACCATCAACGCATCATCGGGATCATGGGTCACCAACAAAGCAGTCATGCCTAACGCCTTTAACATGGCGCGCATATCTTCCCGGAGCCGGTTCTTCAGCAGCACATCAACACTGGCGAACGGCTCATCCAAGAGCAACACCTCTGGTTGTGGCGCTAATGCCCGAGCCAGCGCCACGCGCTGCTGTTGACCGCCGGAAAGTGTTGACGGCAAACGATCTTTTAATGCATCCAACTCTACCTGATGGAGCAAAGCGTTAACTCGTTGTTTGGCTTGAGTAGCATCCAGTTTATTCAAGCCAAACTCTAGATTTTGCTTGACGGTCATATGGGGGAACAGAGCATGTTCCTGAAATACGAGGCCGATAGGCCTATCTTCAGGGCGCGGGCAAGACGCAGGCGTGACTTCAGTCTGGTTGAATTGGATGCGGCCTTCCAGCAATGGTTCGAGGCCAGCGACAAGTTTTAGCAAAGTGGACTTACCACTACCAGACGGCCCCAGTACACAAAGCAACTCGCCTGAAGCTAGCTCAAGATCAATAGCCTGCAGTACCCGCTGACTGCCGTAGGTGTGCCCCACTCCTTGAAGCGATATACTCAAATCCTGGCTCCGCTAACCCTTCTTTATTCACTAGTCTTCATTAAGCAAGCTTTCATTGCCCATCCGACGCATCCAACTTTTAGACATCGCGACCCTTTTAGTCGCTCTGCCGGTGGCGATACCCATCGTGGTGATTATCGCCGCGGCGTTTTTGCCCGCTAGCGAGAATTATCTACACGTTCGGGAAAACCTGCTGCCGGAGTATATCAGCAATACTTTGCAGCTGATGTTGCTCACAGGAGTATTCGCCTGCGTGTTTGGTGGCGTAACAGCCTGGCTTACGGCCACCTATGAGTTTCCTATGCGCCGCCTGCTGGCCGCAGCGCTGGTGTTGCCGCTGGCGTTACCCACCTATATCGCAGGCTACGTGTATGCTGATCTACTTGAGTACTCTGGGCCGGTGCAAAGCCTCATTAGAGACCTCACGGGCTGGGGATATGGAGATTACTGGTTTCCGGCAATTCGGTCTTTACCTGGCGCTGCTCTGGTGATGTCTCTGGTGCTTTATCCTTACGTTTACTTGTTGGTCAGAGCAAATCTCGAGGCCCAGTCCAGCACCTTAAACCAGGCGGCAAACGTCCTCGGCGTTTCTGGTTGGCGGCTGCTCCGTAAAGTCACAATACCGCTCGCTCGCCCGGCCCTGGCTGGCGGCATCGCCCTGGTTCTGATGGAAACCGCGGCAGAATTTGGCCTGGTCGAACACTTTGGCATCACCACACTTACTACCGGCGTATATAGAACCTGGCTTGCTATGGGTGACCGGGATACTGCACTAAACATCGCCGGGGCTTTATTCATTATCGTGGTGGTGCTAATTACCCTCGAGCAAATCACCCGACAACGAGGCAACTACAACCTGCTCAGCAGTGGCGCAGCAACTGCAAAACCCAGATTAACCCGGGCGCAAAGTTTCCTCGCTTGTTTGCTCTGCCTGATCCCGGTAAGCCTGGGTTTCTTGATCCCGGTGGGCATCCTGTTGGTCAATGCCATTACCGTGGGTGACCCAATGTGGGGTAGAAACTTTTCCAGTTACGTGAGTAATTCAATGCTGTTGGCCTGTCTGGTGGCCGCGCTTTGTGTGGCAGGTGCCCTAATACTTGCCTACGCCAATCGGCGCAAAAGTATTTTCAGCATCATCGGCATTCGCGTGGCAACATTGGGCTACGCCGTGCCGGGGTTGATCCTCGCAACCGGCGCGTTGATTCCGCTCACCTTTACCGACCGCTGGCTTGCAAGCCATATCGAAGCGGTTGATCGGTTACTGCTCACAGGCTCCATTGGCGCACTATTGTTTGTGTTTGTCGCCCGATTTATGACGGTGGCTTTTAATACTGTAGACGGCGGCTTAAAGCAGGTGCATCCATCACTGGAACAAGCCGCCAGTTCACTGGGCGCTAATAAGCTGCGAATTCTCACCCGGGTACATATTCCGTTGCTGCGGGCCTCGATTGTTTACGCGATTATTCTGGTGTTTATCGATACGCTAAAAGAACTACCGGCAACCCTGGTATTGCGACCTTTCAACTTTGAAACCCTGGCAACCCGGGTTTATCGCCTCGCAGCGGACGAGCGGCTAGCGGAAGCTTCCATGGCAGCCATCTTGATTGTGGCTTTAAGTTTGATTCCCACCCTGGTCGTGGCCAGACGCAGCTTACGCGGCGAGAGCAGATAACTGAGGCCCATAAAAAAGCCGCGATTTTTCAAACCGCGGCTTTTTCCTCTGACAGTTCCCTGGTGTTTAAGAAGCTGCCACGCTGATGGAGGCAAATTCCACTGGCTTTTCAGCGTCGGAGCGGCGCACCAATTTACCAGGTAAGGCACCAGTGGATTCGCCATCTTCGAATATCACCTCGCCCGCCTTAATGGTGTAGTTGTAACCTTTGGCCTTTTGCACCAGACGACGTCCGCCAGCAGGCAAATCGAATATTGCCTCGGGGCGATACAAACGCAGTTCATCAAAGTCGATCACATTCACATCCGCGATCATGCCAGGCTTTAGTAAGCCGCGATCAAACATACCAAACGCTTCCGCGGTACTTGAGGTCAACGAACGAACAATAAACTCAAGTTCCATCCGGTCACCGCGAGCACGGTCGCGACCCCAGTGGGTCATGATGAATGTTGGCATACCAGCATCCGCAATCACCCCACAGTGAGCGCCGCCGTCACTCAAACCAAACAAGACATTCGGATGCTCAAGCAACATACGCTGACCTTCCAAATCGTAAGTCTGATAGCCCCCCAGTGGTTGATAGAAAAGCTCTCGACCACCGTTTGCCACCAACAGGTCATACATCATTTCCATCACAGGGATGCCTTTGGCTTTTGCCAGTCCGGCAACACTGTCATCGAAGGTGGGTTCGTAGTTAGGATTCTCACCCAGCGGGAAGACTCGGCCCATAAGGGACTCAAGATCTTGCATCAAGCCACCCTTGATCTCAGATTCTTCACTGAGCAGTTTAGCTTTCATAATGGGATCGTTAAGCCGCTCCAGTAACGCGTCATGATCTAGCTCGGCAAGTTCAGCACGCCAGGTTGGATGACCAACGAACGCGTGGAAACTCGACTGCAAACCGTGCAGCACACCGGTGGGTCGGCCTGCCGCTTGCGGGCGAATTTCCCGGCCTTCCTGGCGAGCCTGTTCGGCAATCTTGTACATCTTGCCGTTCTCGTAGGCCGGTGCCGTGGTGGCAATAAGCGTGACGGTCAAACCTGTTTGCTTTTGGAATTCCGTGACCCAGGCCCATTCCTCATCTTCACCCAGGTGATCAGATACCAGCTCAAACACCGAGTTCTTCAAACCACGCATGCCCAATCCGAGCGCCAGCATTTCTTCATTGCCGGAAAAGGTACCCGGCATATATTCGCCATGAACGTCTTTGTGGAGCAATGTTTTCGAACTTGAGAAACCCAGCGCACCAGCTTCAACACCCTCTCGCACTAGCGCCGCCATTTGTTCAACTTCTTCCTGGCTAGGAGCGTAATCCTTGTTGCAACGGTCACCCATCACATACGCGCGAACAGCGCCGTGAGGGACTTGTGTTGCCACATCAATGGCGCGGGGGAATTTTTCCAGCGCGTCGAGATATTCAGGGAAGCTTTCCCACTGCCAGTTAATGCCTTCAGACAAAGCCGCACCGGGAATATCCTCAACGCCTTCCATCAGCTCAATCAAAAAATCCCGGTCCTGGGGTTTGACTGGTGCAAAGCCAACGCCGCAGTTACCCATAACCACCGTGGTCACACCATGCCAACTAGAAGGGGCAAGCAGTGGATCCCAGGTGGCCTGACCATCATAGTGCGTATGAATATCTACCCAGCCTGGCGTAACCAATTTGCCAGTAGCATCAATCTCTTTTTTTGCCGCTCCTGCGATTTCTCCTACTGCAGCTATCTTGCCGTCGGCAATGGCCACATCGGCAACAAATCGCTGCTCACCACTGCCATCGATCACCGTCCCGTTGCGAATGATTAAGTCGTACATGGCTCCCCTCTTTGCACTTGCTTGTAAGTTATCTTTGTGAACCCCTAGTTTTACACCATCAATTTGCCCAGCAACAGCGGAAATACCGGTATTCTCAGTACGATCCGACCTTACATGTTTGGGTACAATGGCTTCCGCTAGGCATTTTAGCGCTCTGTTTCAAAGATTTATTGATAAGCACCTGCTACTCTGGCGGCAGTTAAAGAGGGGATAGTTATATGAAAGTCGGATGCCAAATGCCGTTTAGTGACTTCACGCCACCCGCTTATATTGGTGAGGCGGGTGCCATCGTTGAAGAGATTGGTTTCGACTCGCTCTGGGTCCCAGAGCATGTAGTCTTCTTCGCCGACTACGATTCCAGATACCCCTATTCTGGTGACGGCAAACTGCCCGGCGAACCTCGCAGCCTCCTTGATCCCTTCTCGGCTTTAACTTTTGTAGCGGCTACTACCCAGCGCATTAAACTCTGCACAGGGGTCTGTCTGGTACCCCAGCGCAATCCCGTTTACTGTGCCAAGCAAGTGGCGGATTTGGATTACCTTTCCAACGGCCGGTTTGAGTTTGGCATTGGTATTGGCTGGCTAAAGGAAGAGTTCGAGGCCTTAGGGGTTCCGTGGCAAGGCCGCGCAAAACGCCTGACGGAATGTATCGGCGTGATGCAAAGCTTGTGGCAAGACGACATCAGCAAATTCACTGGCGAACTGTTTCAGGTACAGGGCGCCGTGCAAAACCCAAAACCCGTACAGAAACCACATCCGCCGCTGATTTTTGGCGGCGAAAGTGACGCTGCCTTAAATCGTGTCGCCACTATTGGTCAGGGGTGGTACGGCTTTAACCTGACGCCAGAAACGTTTAATCGCCATTTAAACAAGCTAGACGGTTTACTAGCGGCCGCTGGTCGCAGCCGCGATGAGCTGAAGATTTATCTTTCTCCGGCTGCTGGCGCTGATAAGCCAGAGGACTTCAAAGCATTTGCCGCGGCAGGCGCTGAGCAGATTATTGTACCGGTTATGGCTAACGATACGGAAAAGCTGCGCGCCCGAGCTTCAGCAACCCTGGACATGATTCAATCTTCCGCTGCTTAGCACAGGGAGATTAGCGCTATTGATCCACCCGCTGCCAGTAAGGACGACAATCCACCACGGAGCCATGATCCATGGCTTCATCAATGGCAAAGCAGGTCACTGCGGCCTGCAAGCCATCTTCCAGCGTCGTTGAAGTAGGGATGCCCTTCAAAAAGGTCTCGCCCAGCTCACGGGCCAGTACTTCATCGCCACCACCATGGATATCTCCGCCTAAGGATTCCAGCACTTCAACCGACTCACCAAAACCAATCTTGCCTACTTCTACCTTGCCCTGGAGTAAATCAGCACGCAGCGTGCCTCGCGTGCCACAAAGGTACATGCGCCGCTCTGGAATCCCGGCATTGGAATTTAAGTGCAAGGTGGCCCGGACGCCGTTTTCGTACTCGATAATCGCCACCTGATTATCAACAATATCCTTTTCGGAGGTAAACGGATTCTCGGTCTGGCCGTTTCGCCAGGTCATATAACCCTGACGACCACTGCGCGTTTTACCTACCCGTCCTAACTCACTCTCATGCTCCGGAGTAAAAAAGTTAAGGCCGCCAAAGGAAGCCACCCGGCTGGCCCGACTACCCACAAACCAGTTAGCGAGATCAACATCATGGCAAGCTTTCTCCAACAAATGACTGCCTGCGTTGGCTCGAAAGCGGCGCCAATCACCAAGAATAAAGCCTCCGTGATTAAAGTTCAGGGTTTCATTAAATTCAAAACTTACCAGGTCGCCAATCGCACCTTCTTCTAACAACTTCTTGATGGTCCGATAGTGCGGCGAGTAACGCAGGTTGAAGCCAATCACAAATTGTTTCCCAGAGCGTTGCCACGCGTCGCGCATGGCCAGACATTCTTCTACACTCAAGGCCAGCGGTTTTTGGCAGAACACGTTTTTACCCGCGGCAAATGCCGCAATGGTTTGCTCGGCATGTTGCTTGTTCATGGATGCCACCATGACCCAGTCAACCGCATCATCTGCAACTACATCTTCAAATCGAGAAGCTGTCTTAAAAGCGTCACCAAATAACTTGCGACATTCAGCGACGGCGTCAGGGTCCGGATCATACACTGAGGTGATCTCAATCTCGTCGCTGACTTCATTGACCATGCGCGCAACCACGCGGCCCATTTGCCCAGCACCAATTAAACCAACGCGCACGCTCATTTAGCGCCCCCCTTTGAGTAAGCCAAGCAACAACACTGGCGCTCGCATAAAACCGATGCCAGCAGCGGGCTTTAACGCCGCTTCTAACGGATACGGCAAGGTGTGAATGCCGCCGTGAATACGCACCGTACCGGGTACAGGCATGTCTTCTTGCAACCAATCACTAATGGCCAACAATCCATTCAGACACTGGGACTGCGCCGGCGAAAAGGTTTCCACCTGCAAGGCCGCTGCGCCGCCAAAAGCCGCGTCGAATACGGGATGATCCAAAGATTTAGTCTGGGTAATGGCCGCGGTATTTGCAGACACTCGTAGCGGCTTAGGAGTAGCACTGTTTAACTGACCGTGGTTCGCCCAGGCTTCCGCCATCATCAGTTTGCCGAGATACTGCGCGGCCTGATAACTTGCCCCCTGAATACTCACCAGGCTACGGATCGTTGCGGCATCGGCATACTTTGCACAACCGCCACCACGACCAAGCAGCCCAAGTTTTTCTAGCGCGCCTTCCCAGCCGGGGCGGTTTTCATATCGCTGCGCCATTTGCGCCAGGTCTTCAGCTTGCAGTGCTGCCGGTGTGGTTGGCGACACTAGCATGGTGACGCTGGCAATTAAGTTGCTTGGCAAAGTATTCACGAATCCGCACATCACCCCGGTTAAGCGCACCTCGCGCGCCTGGCCTGGTGCGTATGCATACAAACAAAGATCCATTGGCTCGCCATCGGCAAAGGCCGCCATGGTAGCCAGTATGGCTTCTGGACTTTCTAGCAGATCCAGATTCTGCTCCGGATAGTACAGTGATCCAGCATACCCCTGGCCCTCCTGTAAATGTTGCGGCGGTGCGACCCGATCCAGCCATAAAACCTTAGCACCAGCGCGCAAAAACTGTTCTGTGGCAGCCATCTCGGCACTAGCGCCCAACACGCAAACTTTGCGCTCCGCCAGGCCTAGCGCTCCGGGAGTGAGCTGCTGGGTTTGCAGCCAGGTCAAGGAATCTGCAGCAGCCGGGCTAATCAAGCGTCGATTTTGCAATGCCACGCCCAGTTGAGAAAAGTCTGCCCAGTCTTTTCCCAGATAACTGAACGTCGGCTGCCAGGCCGGGATACCTTGACCAACAACTTCAACAAGTGGCACTGCCTGCACCGTGCTTGCAGCTAGTGCTGCCTCAAGGGTTTCTTCCCCTAGATTGAGGTTTTGTTGCATTTCACTGGCAAGATAGCGCGCAATCTCAAAACGTTGCGGCGAACTCAAGCGTCTCGCTTCAAACTCTGGCAACAAGTCTACATAGTGTTTCTTAAAGCCTTGCTGGGTTGGCCATTGCATATCCTGCCAACAATCAAATTGCTGCACGGCTTTCGAGAGCACCTCATAGAAAACCTCTGAGGCACTTTTGTTGCCTTGCAAACTTACGCCCGCGTTATTACCTGTCATGCGCCCCCTTAGACAACCTGCGTCACGGCGCGGTGCCCTGTATCTTTTTATCTGCTTGCATTCTATCCTCTGCCTCCCAACTTTTCATGAAACGCGCCAGATCTTGTTAGCAGCCATCAATCGTAATTTGATCGTCTTGTTCGTCTGCCAGATGATTTTCACCACTGGAACCATCTTGCTGGTGACCATCGGTGGGATCGCCGGCTATGGTCTTGCGCCAGATCCGGCCTGGGCAACCTTACCCGTTGCCTTGATGGTGGTGGGTACCGCGTGTACAGCCATTCCCGCTGCCATGTTAATGAAGCGCGTGGGTCGTCGTCTTGGCTTTATGTGTGGCGCTGCCCTCGGTGCCAGTGGTGCCTTGTTGGTTGTGGCTGCTCTGACAGTATCTTCCTTTCCTGCATTTTGTCTGGCCGGTGCGCTGATTGGCGCCAGTATTAGCTTTAGCCAGCAATTTCGTTTTGCCGGCGCTGAAAGCGTGCCCATGCAGTGGACCAGTTTCGCCGTGTCTTTCATTATGTTCGGCTCGATATTTGGTGCGATTATGGGCCCGGAGCTCGTGTCCTATTCCGCTAGCGCAAGTCAGGACAAACCTTTCACCCTGGCGTTTAAGGTCGTGATTGCCTTATATGTCTTCGCTTTGTTGTTGCTGTCTTTACTTCGCAACACGGCAATCATCAGCAATGACGAAGTCACCGAGACGCCAAGATCGATCCTTCAATTACTTGGCCAGCCGATTTTTTTCGTCGCGGTGCTAGCAGGCGTGGTGGGCCAGGGCGTGATGACCTATATAATGACAGCAACGCCCATTAGCATGAATGTCGGCAATAACTTTTCTATCCAACAAACCTCTGATGTCATTCAGGCTCATGTTATCGCCATGCACTTACCTTCCTTAATAACGCCCATCGTCATTGCCCGCCTGGGATTATTGAACGTGTTGGCACTGGGATTGATCGCCATATCCAGTACCGTGGTGATAGGCCTGGGCGGCCATGAACTCCTACATTATTGGACAGCCCTGGTGGTACTTGGCCTGGGTTGGAACTTCCTGTTTATCGGCGGGACAACTTTATTGGTTCAGGCTTATCGCGACAGTGAACGTTTTAAAGCCCAGGCATTTAACGACTTTAGCGTGTTTACCATGTCAGCTCTGGCATCGCTCTTTTCGGGAACGGTGTTATACACGTTTGGCTGGAATTCACTCCTGGTGAGCGCGGTACCAGCGCTGGTGCTTATGGCGGTGGCGATCGTGGTACTCAAAGCACAGCAGGCCAAAGCTCCAGCTTAACTTTGCGCCGCTAAACGTTCTATCAGCTCAAAATTGCGCGTGGTTCGCCACAGCCGAATCGACAGCAACACGGCAGCAGTACCCACACCGAGTGCCAGGCCTATCCAAAAGCCATATACCCCCATGGGCTCGCCAATCAACCCGAAGCCGAGAATACATTCGAGGGGCAAGCCAATCACCCAATAACTAAAGAGGGCAATCCACATAGGCACTTTGGTGTCCTTATAGCCGCGCAACGCGCCCGCGGCAGTGGACTGAATGGCATCAAACACCAGAAAGAACGACACAAATAACAACAATTGGGCAGCCAGCCCCGCCACTGCCATATCGTTAGTATAAAGCTGCACTAGCGTATGACGAGCAAAGAAGATAAACAGAGAACCCGACAGCGCAACCATAATGGTGGTGGCAATCGCCAACGCAGCAGTATGCCGGGCATCAGCAATTTCTGCCGCACCGACCCGAAAGCCAATGCGAATGGTCGCTGCCATACCCAGCGCCATGGCCGGCATAAACAGCACCCCATTTAGATTCATTGCAATATTGTGCGCTGAAACAATATCGGCGCCCAATTTACCTAGCAGCAAAGTAGTGAACGAGAACAACCCTACTTCCGCAAAAATGGTCGCTCCAATGGGCAGCCCTATTAGCAATAACGCACGGATTCTCAGCCAGTGTGGCGGCGAAAACTTATGCCACCAGCCCGTCACAACAAAC
>JBKAGC010000509.1:0-12205 GCA_046290215.1 Pseudomonadales bacterium
AGGCGATATTGAGTCTGGGTCCAATCCAACTTCAGGTCAAGCGCCAGCAGCCACTGATCAATGTCCACGCCTTCGCTGCGCAAGGTGGTGCGGATGCCCTTTAGCTGTTGGATGGCAACTTCAGAACTCATGTTTGTTCCATTGCGATATTCGCAAATATTAGATTGGCTCAGGGGCGCCAGTATGTAAAGTCTCGTGAAATGCCAGCTGGCACGGTTACCTTGGCGCGTAGCGCAACACCCGCCCGCCACTTGCGACGGTTTCCAGGGCTAACCAGCGTTTGTCATCAATTGAGTACCACAGCGATATTGGTGCTGCATCGGCCAATAGCTCGTATCTAACTGCGGCGACTGTTTTGCCCTGTACCTCAAGGGATTCCTCGCCGATCTCATTGATCTCGACCTTTTCATACTCACCTGTCTGCGGATTGAGCAAGCGGTCTGCCTCAAGGAAAGCAGGGTCCCAGTAAGCGAATGTTTTGATACAGCCTGGCAAGTTGTTCGACGTTGAAGTGTTTTCCACAACAAAACCAGAGGGTTTTGATGTGCCGGATACCATGAAGTCGTCGCCGTTTGCGTCTGTGCTAGCACGAATTTCTTGCAGGCAGCCGTCTTGCCAGAGTTCGGTATTCTCATGGCGATAACGGTAAAGGTTTACGAACAAGACGTTAACATCGAATGCCGCTGTGGTTTGCATTTTGATGCCGTTACCTTCCTGGCGCACCTGGAAGTTATGGTAGCCGATCTTCTTTTCATCGAGAAAAACATCAAACTGCCAGTTGCCGGTGGCGGTGTTGGCCACAGCAACGCCGGGTACAAGTAACATGCCTATCACTACCAAGCAGACTTTCATGGGTTTCTCCGCGTGTGCGTTTTGCTAACTTACGACGGCCAGGGGCTGCTGGATCCCTGCTTTTCTAGTTTCGCTAGGCCAGCCAACACTTGGTCAGCCATCGCTGTGGCCAGGTGCGTAAAGACGCTCGGTGTCGCTGGGTCCCTGATGATATGATAGCGATTACAAAAACCCGGTCTAAGGCACACTTAGGTCGTTAGGATAGGTCGTTAGAAAGTGGGAGTATGCTGGTAATGGATCTAAAAAAGATTGTACTTGGTATGTTAGCGCTGCTGGCCGTGGCCGGAATTGTGTTGCAGGTCAATCATGCCAATGCGAGTTATCAAACCGAGACCATTGTCGAAGATCTGAATATACCCTGGGCAATGGCCTGGCTACCTAACGGCGATATGTTGGTGACCGAGCGACGCGGCGAAATTCTCCGTATCAAAGAAGGTGAGATCATTGCGCGGCTCACAGGAGTGCCTGAGGTTCGCGCGAAAAGTCAGGGCGGCCTCCTGGATTTGGTGTTAGATCCGGACTTCGTCAACAATCATCTGATTTATCTGAGCTACGCTGATGGCGAGAGCGGAAGTGGCAGCAATACGGCGATTGCCCGCGCCCGCCTGGATGGTGATGCCCTTAAAGATCTGCAGGTGCTTTATAAGGCTGAGCCCAATACCGCCAGCGGTCATCATTTCGGCAGTCGGATTGCCTTTGATCAACATGGGCATTTGTACTTTTCGGTTGGTGATCGTGGTGACCGCAACACCAATCCGCAAAGTAAGAGTCGCGATGGTGGCAAGGTGTATCGCATCCATCGTGATGGTCGGGTCCCAGAAGATAACCCATTTGCCAGCAGTGAGTTGCCTGCCATGTATTCTCTTGGTCATAGAAACATTCAAGGTATGGCAAGCCATCCGCAAACCGGTGCTATCTGGACCCATGAACATGGCCCGCGTGGTGGCGATGAGGTAAATCTGATTCAGGCCGGTGCCAACTATGGCTGGCCGATCTTGAGTTATGGTGTGAACTACAGCGGTACTAGTTTTGCTGAGGGTACGGAAAGGTCAGGTTATGAATCTCCAGTCTGGTACTGGGATCCCTCCATTGCACCTTCTGGCATGACTTTTGTCACGGGAGATAAGTATCCAGAGTGGCGTGGCCACCTACTAGTGGGCTCGCTAAAATTCGGTCAGCTGGTGCTCTGTGAAGTAAAGGGTAACAAGATCATTAACGCCACGCCGGTGCTAAAAAATCTAGGTAGAGTCAGAGATGTGCGCCAGGCCCCTGACGGTTACGTTTATGTGGCGATTGACGGTGTGGGTATCAAAAGGATCTTACCAGCAGACTAAAAAAGTGCCGCAGGTCGCAGTACACTTGGCAAAAAACGGGACTCGCCCATGACCCTGACCTTGCTCGACCTGATTGGCCATACCTCTTTCTTGCTTACGGCGCTGTCCTTTTATGTGCGGGATATGGTGTTACTTAGGGTGCTCGCCATAGGCTCCGGCATTGTTGGCGTGGTGTATAACTATTTTTTGCCCGCTGGTCCGCTGTGGTTAGTGATATTCTGGCTCACAGTTTTTGTTCTGATCAACATCACCAGAATCGTTGGCCTGGTCATGGAGCGGCGGGAAGTCGCTTTCAGCGAAGAAGAAGCGGAGTTGTTCGAAACCCAGTTCAAGAACTTTTCGCCTGTAGAGTTTATGAAGCTTTTACGGATTTCCCAGTGGCGAGATGCACCGGTTGGTGCTGAGCTCGCCGCAGAAGGTCAAACCGTTGGTGGTCTGAAGCTTTTGTACAACGGCGAGGTAACGATAGAGCGTGCTGGTGAAACCATCGGTAAGGCGCACGATGGCGCTATGATCGGAGAGATGTCTTTTCTCAAAGGCGGCGCGGCAAACGCCACGGTGACTGCCACCACACCTTGCCGGTATTTGTACTGGTCAGGTGATGAGCTAAAAAAGTTGCTACAAAGAAACCCCAGTATGGATCTGGCAATGCGCCATGTGTTTAGTATGGATTTGCTGAGAAAACTGAGCGGTTAAGCGTTCAGTTGTGGCTTTTTCAACAACATAATCAGCCAGGCGCTGATCAGATTGAGTATGCCCACCGCGATGATTGCGCCATCATAGTTACCTACCACATCCCGATAGTAAGAGGTGGCAATAGGGGAGCTAGCGGTGATGAGCAGCGTTAAGGGCAGGGCAGCGCTACGTACCGCACCGAGGTAGCGACGACCAAAGAAGGTTGCCCAGATCACTTCCTGGAGGGGGATCATGCCGCCCCAGCCCACGCCCATTAGGGCGAAGCCGCCGATTAAGATAGGTAAGGAAGCGTAGTGGGCACCGTAAACGATAATGAAGAGTGATATTCCTGTTGCCGCAGCGCTGATCGCCGCCAGTGGTTTCGCATCCAGACCATCAATTAACCAACCCCAGATTGGTTTAGAAAGTAGCGCTGGGATAGAGGCCACCGTAATCATCAAAGCTGCGGTGTTACGATCAAACCCCGCGTCAGTCATCAGCGGTACGGTTTGTAGTAACATGACCTGGATGGTGATGACGAATAAACCGAAGGCAATCACCAGCATATAAAAAGTGGAACTGCGGACCGCCTGTGAGCGTGTCAGTGAATTGCTGAAATCGGCGGCGGCTCGCTCGCCTAACCCCTGATTGATATCTGTGTCGCTTCTTCCATCGGGATGTAAGCCAAAGTCCTCGGGGCGCCGTCGCATGACTAGCGCGGGTAGCAAAACCAGCACCAGTGCCGTGCCACTGAGAATTTGCCAGGCAGTTCGCCAGCCGTAATTATCGATCGCCCAGGAGCTAAATGGCGTGAGAATTACCCCGGCAAAGGAAACGCCCATAGCTGCCCAGGCCACTGCGCGGCCGCGAAATTCCACAAACCATTTTGATAAGGTGACGTTGACCACCAGGTTGCCCAACAGGGAGGCGCCAATGGTTAAAACGATGCCGTTGACCACAATCCAGTGCAGCAATGATTCAGTGTATGCCAGGGCAAACAGAGAGGCGCTCAATACCACTGTGCCCACGAGCATAAAGCGTCTGGCGCCATGCTGATCAACCTGGGCGCCGATGATGAAACCGGTGAATGCCATGACAATCTGGCCCAGGGTTCTTGGCAGGGTGAATTCTGCCCGGGTCCAGTCTAGCTCTCCTGTCATAGGCACCATAAACGGGCCAATGACGTAGTTTTGCATCCCAGCGGCAATGAATTGTGCTGCAAAAGCGGCTGCGATCAGCCAGTAGCCGTAGTAGATTCGTTGCAAGCCAGGTCCTTATAAATATGCAGCGTGCACCTTCCGTTGTTTTTGTCTTGAATACAATCTTTTAGAGCTGATTTAGGTTGCTCCATTCAGCACGATAATTCACACGTTGAGCCGTTTCTGTGCGAAATGCGCTGGCCTTGATTACCTCGATTTTGATAGATTGCGGGCAGGCCCGAGAGAAGAGTCATGACCGAAGTCACATCCAATAATGCAAACGCCGCTGGTGGCGCCCAGTCCCGGCGACGTCACGAACGAGTTCCTACTCGCGGCAAGGTGCGTGCTTGCATCAAAGCGCCGCATGTTCCGGAGTACGAGGGTGAGGAACTTGCCATGGAAATTCTGGAAGTGTCTCCCGCTGGTTTGCGTATTCGCAGCACGGATAACCTGCCGCAGTCAGAGGCCATTGATCTCGTGGCGACGATTGACGGCTATGACGCTGAAATATTTCTTTCGACCTGGGTGCGGTGGCAAGAGCAAGATGATGAAGGCTGTAGCGTGCTAGGTGTGGAAATCGAAGACAACGATGCGTCCGACCTGGATACCTGGTGTGATTTCCAGCGGGAAGAGTGGTTTAAAGCCAAAGCCTGAATCACGCACGTTCAAGGCGTCTAATTTTTTACGATCGCGCCCTCTAGTTGGTAGATAACGCCGGTTTTACTGGTTTCAACCAATACCAGCTCGCCGGTAATGGTGATGGGTGTCCAGGACGCCTCTATACCAATGTCAGAGAACACCTCGACGACACCGGCAGGGCCACCGGGGATATGGTAGAAACAGCTCGGTGGGCTCGAGGTGAGCAGAAAGTGTTTTTGTTTCGTGTCCGCGTCTAGCGGCAACATATACCCCACAATATCTACTTGTTCACCTGCTTGCTGAATGAGGCTAGCTGGAAAGCTCGCCACCAATTGTTCTTCCTGGTAGTCCAGGGTGGCTTGCATGAGTTCGCTCCACTTCAAACCATCATCGAGCTCAGGCAGTGCAGCAAAGTTGTGGATATCGAGGCTGATAATGTTGATATTGAGTTCAGCGACATTCTCACCGTAGCTCACCGTGAGTTTGTCCATGCCCTTCACACCGGCAACCACGCCAAATTCCAGGATGCCACTTTCATCGGTGCCTTTGAGGGGCGCTGCTTCACTGGGTGCCATCATTACCGAGGTGCCGCTGATATTAAATTCAGGCTCGACACCGAGTACCGGTTGGCCTTCTTCTGTGGCCACAGATAGGGCGAGAAAAGCCTGGGAGCCCTCGATGACATCAATGACCTGACGACCTTGGCCGTCCGTGTAGCCAATGTCTGAAAGCACCAGAAATTGATAAGTTTCAGATTTATCTGCAGGCACCGGTTTATCCAGGTCGTCAGCCCAAACTGTCTGGCCCAGTAGGCAAGCAAAGAGTAGCGGGATGAGTTTGTGTTGAATCATGTTGTTGTCTCTAAGGCTTTGCCAGCGTCCGGGCGACATCGGTAGAAAACGCCTGCCACGCTGGGATTAATGCAGTCACAGACCCTACCATAAGCAAACCAAAAACGAGCCAGGTTTCTTGTGGTGCCCACATCAGGCCGGTCAGGGCAATGTTTTGCGTGTCACCGAGCCATTGGCCGACGATCTCTACACCACCATGGGCCAGCAGCAGACCAGCGAAAATACCGCTGCCGGTTAACGCCATACCTTCGACAAACAAAAGCCTAAACAATTCCCAGCGTGATGCGCCAAGACAGCGAAGTACCGCAAGGTCTCTGCGGCGCGCTTTCAAGGATGAATAAAGCGCGGCAAAAATAGACAGGGCGGCACTCATTAACAAGATGGCGGCGAAGGACTGGAGCCAGCCCAGACCGATGCCGACAATTTGCAGCAGCCGGGTAATTTCAAATGCGGGTGATGCCGCTTGTAACTCTGAACCCTCATTGATCGCCCGGGGCAGGTTCATGGCGGCAAGTGGTGTTGCATAACGGATCAGGATGACGGTGGCCTCACGATCCGACTGATCTACCTCGCTCATATGATCATCGTGGTCATGATGCTCCGCGTGATCATGATCCTCGTCATGGTCATGATGCTCGTCGTGTTCATGGTGTTCTGCGTGATCATGATCCCCGTCGTGATTATCATGGTCATGACCATCATGATGCCCTGTCTCATGAAGCAACCAGACGCTTTCCATTGAGGTCACCAGTAAGCGGTCGAGAACTGTCCCGGTTTCAGCAAGCACGCCAACCACCTGGTATTTGGCATTGTCGTGACTGTCGCCGCCGTCATCCATGCCATGTACCCCGGCAAAGCTTGCACCAACGCCAAGGCCAGTATCACGAGCGACCTGGGCACCAACAACAATCTCAAGGGGAGCTTGCCACAAGCGGCCCTTTGCAACTTGCCCATTATATATATCGATATAGTCATGCTCGGTGCCGACAATTCTGAAGCCGCGAAAGCTATCGCCTAGGGCCAATGGCGTGGCGGAAGCTACCTGGGGGTCATTCATCCAGACATCTGCCGCCTGTAAGGATATGTTACCTGGCGGCACATCGGCGTGGTAAACCCCTGCAAGCACCAACTGCAGCGGGCTGCCTTTAGCACCAATAACGAGATCAATATCTGCAGAATCCCGGCTTAAGGTCGTGGTGAGCTGGTGAGCGGCGATTAACAATATGGCGATGCTGGCGGTTCCTAGGGCCAGTAGCAAAATGTTAACCGCGGTAGTCAGCGGCGTCAGGGCAAGGTTGGCGAGACTTAAGCGAAACAAACTCATGAGGTTTCTCCCAGTCGTACTACCTTGTCCATGGCATCACTGACTCGTTCGTCATGAGTCACTATCAGTAACGCAAAATTGATGCTGGTGGCCAGTTCAGTGAGCAACTGAATGGCCTCGTTGGCATTGTTGCGATCAAGCGCTGAGGTGGGTTCATCGCCGATAACGAGCTTTGGCTTATGGACAACGGCGCGGGCAATTGCCGCCCGCTGCGCTTGTCCCTGGCTCAGGGCACTGGGTAAAACATTGGCTTTGTCAGCAATTCCGAGCCTTGCTAATAGCTCCAAGGCATGAGCTTTATCGACATCAACTCTGGCGAGTTTTTGCGCCAGCAGCAGATTGTCGAGGATGCTAATGGCCGGCATCAAATGCAGGTTTTGAAACACAATGCCCACTTCGCGGCCGCGCAGGCGGTCAATTTGCTGCTCGCCTAGTTGAGTGATGTCTTGCCCCGCCAGTTTAATCACGCCCTGGCGCGGCTTGATTAAACCAGCTAGCAAATGCATCAAGGTGGTTTTACCGCAACCAGAAGGACCAATCACAGCAACCTTCTCGCCGGGACTCAGGGTAAATTTTTCAATGTTGATCAGGCTTTCCTGATCGTAACCAAATTCAAGATTGTGGATATCGAGCACTGGCTCCACAGCTTCAGGCATAAAGGACCTCTTGATAATGATACGTTGTATCATATAGGATTGCGGTTTTAGTGGTCATCATACGAGAGTCTTTCCCATGGTCAAATCAGAATTTTCGCGCCGATCCGCAGTTATTCTTGCTGCCAGCGTTTGCGCGGCTGGGGCTGGGGTCAACACGGCGACTGCCGATGAGGCGCAGCAGCATCGCGAGGCTCATCAGAGCTTTCTTGAAGAGGTGGTAGTCAGTGCGCCTTTCCAGGGCACAGCGGCAGAAACCACCCAGCCAATCACAGTGTTATCCGGTGAAGGGTTGTTAGAAGAAGTGGCCAATACGCTTGGTGAAACCTTGAGCGGCGAAGTGGGTGTGAACATTGCGTCTTTTGGTCCGGGCGTGGGTCATCCAGTGATTCGCGGTCATACCGGCAACAGGGTGGGTATTCTGCAAAATGGCGTCGGTACCACTGATGTGTCCAATCAGAGCCCGGACCATGCAGAGGCGGTAGATGTCAGTTTAGCTAATCGAATTGAAATCATCCGCGGTCCCGCGAGCTTGCTGTATGGCAGTGGCGCGATTGGCGGCGTGGTGAACATCATTGATGGCAAGATTCCTGAGTCTGTACCGGGGTCGCCGAGCTTTATGCTTGAACAAACCCACAACAATAACAACGATGAAAATCGTACCGTGTTTCGTTTGGACGCTGGCTCAGGAAATTTTGCTTTTCACCTCGAGGGCTTTGATCGTCGCAGTGACGACGTTGAGGTGCCTGGTTTCGCCATCGACGAGTTGGCCTTAGCGGCGCAGGAAGAACTGCTCCACGGCGACCATGACCACGATGACCATGACGAAGATGAAGAACACGATGAAGATCACGACGAGGACCACGAAGAAGAGGAGCTAGTAAATACTCGCGGTTTTGTGGGCAACTCCGACGCAGAGTCTAGTGGCGGCGCGGTAGGTTTCTCGTTTGTGGGTGACCGCGGCTTTGTGGGTTTCTCAGTGTCAAAGATGACCAACGATTATGGTTTGCCGCCCGGTTCTCATAATCATGCTCATCACGATCATGAACATGAGGATGAGGAGCATGACGAGGAAGATCATGACGAAGAAGAACACGATGAAGATGAACACGAACATGGTGAAGAGCTAGAGTTTGTGCGTTTGGAATTAGACAAGACTCGCTACGACTTGCGTGCTGGTCTGGATTTTCAACAGGGTTTGGTTGAATCCTTGCGAGTTTCGCTAGCCAGCACAGATTATCAACACGATGAAGTGGAGTTTTTCGAAGACGGTGATCAGTTCGTTGGGACGCGTTATGAGAACGAGGGCTATGAGGGCCGCCTGGTCTTGAATCGTCGCGCTACCGGTGCCTGGTCTGGTGTTTATGGTGTGCAGTTTACCGATAACGACTTTGTCGCCGCTGGCGAGGAAGGCTTTATCCCCGAATCAGATATTCGCAATTTCGGATTGTTTGCCTTTGAGCAGTTCCAGGGTGACCGTTATAACGTTGAGTTGGGCTTGCGCTATGACTCTAATGAGGTTGAAACCGGGCGCTGTGATAGCGATGAAGCCGGGGTTAGCGCAAGCGGTAGCGTGCTGTATAACCTAAATGACACCTCTAATGTGTTCTTCGGCTTAACCAGAGCTGTGCGAACGCCCTCAGTGGAAGAACTATTCTCCAATGTGGATAGCTCAACTTGCGCCAGGCAAGCTGACGATGAGGATCTGGTTTTCCATGCTGCTACCAGTTTGTTGGAGATTGGTAATCCGAACCTTGATAAAGAGCACTCACGCAACTTCGAATTGGGTTACCGCTATTTTGCCGGCCCAGTAAGAGCAGAAATCAGCGCTTATGTTAACGACATTGAGGACTACATTTTTCTCAACCTGACTGGTGCTGAGTTCGAAGAGCAATTGATTGCTGAATATGTGGCGAATGATGCAGACTTTCGTGGTGTCGAAGCCCAACTTCACTTTCCTGTTTATCAGGGTTCGAGTTTTGGCATCAACGGCTCGGTGTTTGCCGATCACGTCCGGGCTGACTTTGATTCCGGTGGCGACGTGCCGCTGATTCCAGCGACCAAGTTTGGTGGTGAGCTAGAATTTTACGGCCAGAATTGGACTATTCACTTGCATGCCTTGCGCGTCGAGGAACAAGACAATGTTGGTCAGTTCGAGTTGCCCACTGACGGCTACAATGTCCTCTCGGCCTATGCTGATTATCACTGGGATGTGGCGAACGGTGAGTTAAAGTTGTTCTTGCGGGCGGAGAACTTGAGTGATGCTGAAATCCGTAATCATGCTTCAAGACTGAAAAACTATGCCCCAGAGATGGGGCGCAACATACGCCTGGGTATTCGCTACACGCTTTAGCGTGTAGCGATTTTCAGTAGTTCAGATTCAAACGCGGCATCGTCGAAGGGTGTCGCGGTAATAATTTCTATGCGGCTATCGGCTGGCACGGTTAGGACCGATAGCTCGAGGTCATCACCAGCATAGTTAAACCCAGTGCCACCTTGCTCAGTGCGCAACACGGCTTTTAATCGATCGGCAGCAACCTGCTTAAGCAGCGCTTCGGCCTCCTGCTTGCGGAAGGAGAAAGCTGGTTCAAACAGCCAGCCATAGGATTGATAACCCTCGCCGTGATTGTTGCGCCGGATAAATCCTTCCGGCGGAAAGTCGGGTATCTCTGGGGTTGTTTGTGTGTTTGCGCTGTCTACTTCGGGTAAGGTCGCGGCCGTCACTTGCCAGGCTTTGGCTTTGCGCTCTAGCCAGGTCCGCTCCAATGGTTCTTCTCCAGCTTTGACCAGGAGCCGGTCAGGCGTTAAGCCCTTCTCCTGCAAATAGCGCTCGAGCCTAGTGAAGTCGTTAGGTTCATACAGATCAGTTTTGCTGGCAACGATGACATCGGCGATTTGTAGCTGTTGGTTAAAAGTATCGTGATCGGTGTAACGTGAGTCGCTAATCTTACGTGCGTCCACCAACGTTAATATGGCGCGCAAGTCCAGTAGTTCTTGATAGTGTTCTGCGGCTAACACACTCATCACCTCAACGGGATGGCCGAGGCCGGTGGGCTCAATCAAAAGCCGGTCCGGTTTCGCCTTGGCTAGCAGCATGTTCATGGCAATTTGCATAGGTAAGCCTGCTGCGCAGCACATACAGCCCCCGGGTACTTCACGGATAAACACGCCGTCATTGCCGCTGCCGGACAGCAAGCCGCCATCAACGCCAACTTCACCAAATTCGTTAACAAGTACCGCCCAGCGTTCTTGCGCTGGCTTGGCCTCGAGCAGCTTTAAAATAGCCGTGGATTTACCAACACCAAGAAACCCGGTGATGATATTGGTTGGGATGTTCTCAAGCACTGCATTCTTGCTTCTGGCAAAGCCTGAAGTTCTGCATATGGCCAGCGGCCACAAGACAGGCCCCGAATACAGTGGCCACTCTTTCTCCGGTTTCGCCTAGCCAGTCGTGACCAAACAAAGCCGTCAGTACCAATACCATGAGCCCAGCGGCGCCGAGAGCGGCTACCAGCAAACTTTTGTGTCGTTTGCAGCCCAGCGTTAAAGCAATCAGGCTGGTGGGCAGCACAAGTATGACCAATGCCCGGTGGAACGTTTCGTCACTTAACGTCGCAAATATACTCGCTGACGGCAGCACCGCCAGGGCGATAGGGAGTATGAGGCAGTGCACCAGGCACAGGGCTGAAAAACCAATAGCGGTACGGTCGAGTCG
Organism: Pseudomonadales bacterium; assembly: GCA_046290215.1. Lineage (GTDB taxonomy): Bacteria > Pseudomonadota > Gammaproteobacteria > Pseudomonadales > Azotimanducaceae > JAHRVQ01. The sequence goes on from JBKAGC010000509.1 coordinate 11,243, forward strand.
GGAAGCAATGGATGACATAGTGGGGTTACTCGGCAGTTTCTTTGCAGTCACCGCAATAACATTCGAATTCGAACTGTGGGCTAGCAAGGTGGTAGCCGGCATCGGTAACGGATTGTTTTAAGGAATCGATGACCGAGCGGCTAATGCTAATTTCTTCTACCGTGTGGCAGTTATTACAGATTAAAAACTGTGGCACTTCATGCTGGTGATCGCAGGTGATGTGAGAGCACGCCACATACTTCTTTGCCAGATGGAGACGATGCACGAGATCTTCACCTTCGAGGAACTCGAGAATACGGTAAATGGACATCGCCGGTAGCTGTTGACCAAGTTCCTCGCGACAGTAATCAATCAGTTCATAGGCAGATAAGGCCTTTTTTGACTCCACCAGACCGGTCAACACTTGCTTGCGTTTCTCGGTGAGCCTGGTACCACGCTGTTTGCAGTGGTTCTCGGCGTGTTTAAGCACTTTGCTGGCAGAAGCTGAAGCTGGCATAGAGGGCCCCTCGGGTTTTTAAAAATGATACAACATATCAAATCAGATGGCGACAGTTTCCTGGTAATGAAAACTGACTAGCTAAGCCCTACCCGCCGTTTAGCCGCGGCGACGGCGCACAGACTCGGCCAGGGCATCAAGAACTTCTGCGGTACTGTCCCAGTTAATACATGGGTCGGTAATCGACTGGCCGTATTGCAATGGCTTACCTGGTTCAACATCCTGCCGCCCTTCGAGAAGATGGCTTTCCAGCATAATGCCGAAAATGTCGCCATTGCCGCGACTAATTTGATTCGCGATGTCCAGGGCAACATCTACCTGTCTAGCGGGGATTTTACGACTGTTGGCGTGACTGGCATCGATCATCAGTCGCGCTGGTAGGCCGCTCTTTTTCAGCAATGCGGCAGTATCTTCAACGGAAAACATATCGTAGTTTGGCTGCTTACCGCCGCGTAAAATCACATAGG
>JBKAGC010000510.1:0-11479 GCA_046290215.1 Pseudomonadales bacterium
AGCGCGCGTGCAGGCGGCGGTAGTGGCCGTAGACGGCGACGGCCAGCACCTTCTTGGCGTTCACCTGGTGTGTTTTTCGACCATGATAAGGGCAAGACCCATAGCTCTGGTAAGTTGCTGTATTCAGCACGTGTTATTCCAATGCGCGGTTCATGGCTCGATTTTGAATTCGATCCCAAAGATGCTGTTTACGTTCGTATCGACCGTCGCCGTAAGTTGCCTGCAACTGTGTTGCTGCGCGCCCTGGGTTACAGCTCTGAAGAAATTCTCGATATGTTCTTCGACACGGACACGTTCCAGGTCGAGGAAGATGGTTACGGTCTAGAATTGATCGCTAGCCGACTCCGCGGTGAAACCGCCAAGTTTGAAATTACCGATCCAGACGGCAACGTGATTGTGGAAGAAGGCGCGCGTATTACTGCACGCCACATTCGCGTCATGGAACAGGCTGGTCTTGAGCAGTTAGAAGTTCCTCTGGAATATGTTTGTGGTCACGTGCTAGCCAATGACATTGTGGATCCAGAGACCGGCGAGATCGTCGTGCCTTGCAACACGGTTGTCACCGAAGAAGTGCTAGAGAAGTTCAACGAAGTTGGTCTTGAAAGTTTCAACACCATTTACACCAACGACCTTGATTGCGGTCCATTTATCTCTGATACATTAAACGCGGATAGCACCACCAATCGCCTAGAAGCATTGGTTGAAATCTATCGTATGATGCGTCCTGGTGAGCCACCTACGAAAGAAGCTGCCGAGAACCTGTTCAACAACTTGTTCTTTGCCCCTGAGCGTTACGACTTGACTGCGGTTGGTCGCATGAAGTTCAACCGTCGTCTCGGTCGCGAGGAAGAAGTCGGTGAAGGCACTTTGTCAAACGAAGACATCGTTGACGTGGTTAAGTGCTTGATCAATATCCGCAACGGTAAAGACGTCGTGGATGATATTGACCACCTGGGTAATCGCCGTATCCGATCTGTTGGCGAGATGGCAGAAAATGCCTTCCGCCTTGGTTTGATCCGGGTCGAGCGAGCCGTGAAAGAGCGATTGAGCCTCGCGGAATCAGAAGGCCTCATGCCTCAAGACTTGATTAACGCCAAGCCAGTTGCAGCGGCTGTTAAAGAATATTTTGGTTCTGCGCAATTGTCGCAGTTTATGGATCAGAACAATCCGCTTTCTGAAGTAACTCACAAGCGCCGCGTTTCAGCTCTTGGTCCAGGTGGTTTGACACGGGAGCGTGCTGGCTTTGAGGTTCGCGACGTACACCCAACTCACTATGGCCGTGTATGTCCAATTGAGACCCCTGAAGGTCCAAACATTGGTTTGATTAACTCCCTGGCAACCTATGCTCGAACCAACGAGTACGGTTTCCTTGAGAGCCCTTATTTGCGCGTGGTAGACGGTAAAGTGTCTGGTGACATCGAATATTTGTCCGCCATTGTTGAAAGCGATTACATTATTGCCCAGGCTAGCGTGCCCCTCGATGATGACAACAACATCATTGATGACCTGGTAGACGTACGTCACCAGGGTGAATTCACCAAGGCCCCACGGGAAAGCGTGAATTTTATGGATGTATCTCCACAGCAGGTAGTGTCTGTGGCAGCGTCATTGATTCCATTCCTGGAACACGATGATGCGAACCGTGCATTGATGGGTTCAAACATGCAACGCCAGGCCGTACCGACCTTGAAGGCTGAAAAGCCACTTGTCGGTACCGGTATGGAAAAAGTCGTTGCCCGTGATTCAGGTGTTTGTGTCGTCGCACGCCGCGGCGGCTTCGTAGAAACCGTTGATGCAGCGCGCATCGTTATTCGAGTTAGCGACGAAGAAACTGAAAGTGGTGAAGCTGGTGTAGACATTTACAACCTCACCAAATACACCCGTTCGAATCAAAATACCTGTATTAACCAGAAGCCTCTGGTGAAAGAAGGTGATTCAATTGCCCGCGGCGATGTTCTGGCTGACGGTCCCTCGATTGATATGGGCGAACTGGCGCTGGGTCAGAACTGTCGAATCGCGTTTATGACCTGGAATGGTTACAACTTCGAAGACTCGATTCTGATTTCAGAGCGAGTGGTGAAAGAAGATCGTTTCACCTCAATCCATATTCAGGAACTCACCTGTATTGCCCGTGATACCAAGCTTGGTTCTGAAGAGATTACTTGTGATATCCCGAACGTGGGTGAAGGTGCTCTCTCTAAACTAGATGAGTCCGGGATTGTTTACATTGGCGCCGAGGTTGGTGCCGGTGACATTTTGGTGGGTAAGGTAACCCCGAAAGGTGAAACCCAGTTAACACCAGAAGAAAAACTCCTGCGCGCCATCTTTGGTGAGAAGGCTTCCGATGTTAAAGACACCTCTTTGCGCGTACCAAGCAGCTATAACGGTACTGTGATTGATGTTCGCGTCTTTACTCGTGATGGTATCGACAAAGACCAGCGTGCTCTGGATATCGAACGTCACGAAATCGAAGAAATTCGTCGTAACATCGAAGAGGAATACCGCATCATCCAAACCGCAACCTATGAGCGACTCGCAGATTCCATTACTGGTAAGCCCGTCATTGCAGGTCCTGGTTTGAAGAAAGGTGACAAGGTCACTAAACAGTATCTGGAAGAATTGCCAGCAGATGATTGGTTCAAGCTCCGTATGGATGCCGATGACCTCAACGAATTGTTAGAAGCTGCCGATACTCGCTTGAAAGAACGTCGTAAGCAGTTGGACGAACAGTTCGAAGAAAGCAAAGGCAAGTTGGAGTCCGGCGATGATCTAGCACCTGGTGTGTTGAAGATCGTTAAGGTTTACCTGGCAATCAAACGTCGCATCCAGCCTGGCGACAAGATGGCGGGTCGTCATGGTAACAAGGGTGTGATCTCTGTCATCAAGCCAGTCGAAGATATGCCGTTTGATGAGAATGGCGAGCCTATTGATATTGTCTTGAACCCGCTTGGTGTACCAAAGCGAATGAACGTTGGTCAGATTCTGGAAACTCACCTTGGTTGGGCTGCCGATGGTCTCGGTAAGAAGATTGGCGAGATGCTGGATGCGCAACGGGAAGTGGCAGAGTTGCGCGAGTTCCTCGGTAAGATCTACAACGAAAGCGGCCGTATCGAAGATTTAGATTCGTTTACCGATGCTGAAATCATTGAGATGGCGGGTAATTTGCGCGCCGGTGTGCCTATGGCGACCAACGTCTTTGATGGCGCTTCTGAAAGCGAAATCAAGCGTATGCTGGAATTGGCCGGGTTGCCCCTGGACGGACAAACCACGCTGTTTGACGGCACCACCGGTGAACAGTTCAGCCGCCCGGTGACGGTAGGTTACATGTATATGCTCAAGCTCAACCACCTGGTGGACGACAAGATGCATGCACGTTCTACAGGTTCATATAGTCTTGTGACCCAGCAGCCACTTGGTGGTAAAGCCCAGTTTGGTGGTCAGCGCTTCGGTGAGATGGAAGTGTGGGCCCTCGAAGCTTATGGTGCTGCTTACACATTGCAGGAAATGCTCACTGTGAAGTCTGACGACGTCCATGGTAGAACGAGAATGTACAAGAACATTGTTGATGGTGATCATCGCATGGAGCCCGGTATGCCGGAGTCTTTCAATGTACTGGTCAAAGAAATTCGCTCTTTGGGTATCGACATCGAACTCGAGAACGATTGATCAGCGATCGGAGAAGCTTTTTAACTTTTTGTAGAAAGCATAGACGGATAAAGTATTCACATAGGCGGGCGTTAATAGGCCCGGTGGAGGAAAGCCTTGAAAGATCTTCTAAACATACTGAAAGCGCAAGGACAGTCCGAGGAGTTTGATTCCCTGCGGATTGGCCTGGCGTCGCCAGAGATGATTCGATCCTGGTCTTATGGTGAGGTGAAGAAGCCTGAAACCATTAACTATCGAACCTTTAAGCCAGAACGCGATGGTCTGTTCTGCGCGAAAATTTTTGGTCCAAACAAGGACTATGAGTGCTTGTGCGGTAAGTACAAGCGTCTTAAGCATCGTGGTGTGATTTGCGAGAAGTGTGGTGTTGAAGTAGCGCTGGCAAAAGTACGCCGTGAACGCATGGGCCACATTGAACTGGCTAGCCCGGTTGCCCATATCTGGTTTCTGAAGTCATTGCCTTCTCGAATCGGTCTGCTCATGGACATGACCTTGCGCGATATTGAACGAGTTCTGTACTTTGAATCTTTTGTGGTGACCGACCCAGGTCTGACCACTCTGGAAAAACGTCAGTTACTCACTGATGAACAGTACTATGAAGCGCTCGAAGAATTCGGCGACGAGTTCGAAGCGAAGATGGGTGCAGAAGCGATCCAGGATCTGATGAAGGATATGGATATCGCTGAGGAGATCGCCACAGTTCGCGAAGAGTTACCGCAAACCAACTCTGAAACCAAGATCAAAAAACTTACCAAGCGCTTGAAGTTGATGGAAGCGTTTGAGAAGTCTGGTAATAAGCCTGAGTGGATGATCTTCACCGTGCTTCCTGTATTGCCACCAGATCTGCGTCCTCTCGTGCCACTAGAAGGTGGTCGCTTTGCAACATCTGATTTGAATGATCTGTACCGCCGGGTCATTAACCGTAACAATCGTTTGAAGCGCCTGCTAGATCTTGCTGCACCAGACATCATTGTTCGCAACGAAAAGCGTATGCTGCAAGAAGCTGTGGATGCCCTGCTAGACAACGGTCGTCGTGGCCGTGCCATTACTGGCACAAACAAGCGTCCGCTCAAGTCTCTGGCTGACATGATCAAAGGTAAGCAGGGCCGTTTCCGTCAGAACCTGCTCGGTAAGCGTGTCGATTACTCTGGTCGTTCGGTTATCGTGGTTGGTCCGACCTTGCGTTTGCACCAGTGTGGTCTGCCCAAGAAGATGGCGCTTGAGCTCTTTAAGCCGTTTATTTTCGGTAAGCTTGAGGCCCGAGGTCTGGCAACTACCATTAAAGCAGCGAAGAAAATGGTGGAACGTGAAACCGCTGAAGTCTGGGACATCCTGGCTGAAGTGATTCGCGAGCATCCGGTACTTTTGAACCGGGCGCCAACTTTGCACCGCCTGGGTATTCAGGCCTTCGAACCAGTTTTGATTGAAGGTAAAGCGATTCAGCTGCACCCACTGGTATGTACTGCTTACAACGCTGACTTTGACGGCGACCAAATGGCTGTACACGTGCCGCTGACGCTCGAAGCCCAGCTTGAAGCGCGGGCACTGATGATGTCGACCAACAACGTCCTGCTACCAGCAGATGGTGAGCCAATTATCGTACCTTCTCAGGACGTGGTACTTGGCGTTTACTACATGACTCGCGAGCGCATTAATGACAAAGGTGAAGGGATGGCCTTTGCCGATACTGAAGAAGTATCTCGCGCCTACCGTACTGGTAAAGTAGGTTTGCAAGCCCGGGTGAAGGTTCGTATCACTGAAACCGTTGAAGACGAACATGGTGAAATGGTGACAACTTCTAGCGTCAAAGACACCACAGTAGGCCGAGCGTTACTGTTCGAAATTGTGCCTGACGGTCTGGCTTACGATCATGTTAACCGCCCTCTCGGTAACAAAGACATCTCCCGGTTAATCAACATTTGTTATCGAACCGTGGGTTTGAAAGACACCGTGATTTTTGCCGACCAATTGATGTACATGGGTTATGAGTATTCCACAGCTTCCGGTGCATCTATTGGTGTGGAAGACTTCGTAATTCCAACAGAGAAAGCCAAGATTATTGCTGGCGCTGAAGACGAAATTCGCGAAATCGAATCTCAGTATGCTTCTGGCCTGGTAACTCAAGGTGAGAAGTACAACAAGGTGATTGACATCTGGACGCGCGCTAACGACCAGGTTGGTGCGGCGATGATGGATACCCTGGCGAAAGAAACCGTGGTCAATCGTGACGGTGAAGAGGAAGAACAAAACTCCTTTAACAGTGTCTGGATGTACTCTGACTCTGGTGCTCGTGGTTCGCCCGCGCAGATCCGTCAGCTCTCCGGTATGCGTGGTTTGATGACCAAGCCAGATGGTTCGATCATTGAAACACCAATTACTGCGAACTTCCGTGAAGGCCTGAACGTGATGCAGTACTTCATCTCGACTCACGGTGCTCGTAAAGGTCTGGCTGATACCGCTTTGAAGACCGCTAACTCAGGTTACTTAACTCGTCGCCTGGTTGACGTGGCACAGGATCTGGTTGTCACAGAATACGACTGCGGCACAGACGATGGTCTGATTATGACCGCTGTGATTGAAGGTGGTGACGTGGTTATGCCACTTGGTGGTCGAGTCCTGGGTCGTGTTGTTGCTAAAGATGTTTACAACGCCACCGGCGACGATGTTGTGATTCCTGCTGGCACCATGATTGATGAAAAATGGGTGTCCATGCTCGAAGAGCTTGGTGTTGACGAGATGACCGTACGTAGTGCGATTACCTGTGATACCCGCTACGGCGTATGTAGCAAGTGTTACGGTCGTGATCTGGGTCGCGGTCACCTGGTGAACATTGGTGAGGCGATCGGTGTTATTGCTGCACAATCCATTGGTGAGCCTGGCACACAGTTGACCATGCGTACTTTCCACATTGGTGGTGCGGCTTCACGTGCTACTGCGATTGATAATATTCAGGTCAAGCACGCTGGTACGATCCGTCTGCATAACCTGAAAACGATTGAGAAAGCCAACGGCGAACTGGTTGCAGTTTCCCGTTCTGGTGAAGTCGCGGTAGCGGATGAAGAGTCCGGTCGTGAGCGCGAGCGTTACAAGATCCCATACGGTGCGGTACTGAAGAAAGGTCAGGACGCATCTGTAGAATCCGGTGAAGTGGTCGCGAACTGGGACCCACACACTCACCCAATTGTGACTGAGGTGGCTGGTAAGGTTCTCTTCGAGAATATGATCGAAGGTGTCACAATCCGACGTCAAACTGATGAGTTAACTGGTTTGTCTAGTATCTCCGTGATCGATCCTAAAGAGCGCCCAAGTGCCGGTAAAGACGTTCGTGCCGCGGTAACCCTGGTGGACGAAAATGGCGAGCAATTGTTGTTAGCGGGTACTGACGTACCTGCACACTACTTCCTAGAGGCGAATGCAATTTTGAGCCTGGAAGATGGTGCCCAGATTGAAGTGGGTGATGTTATTGCCCGTATTCCTCAGGAAGGCTCGAAGACTCGTGACATCACTGGTGGTTTGCCACGTGTGGCGGACCTCTTTGAAGCTCGTAAGCCGAAAGATTCAGCGGTACTGGCTGAGATCTCAGGTACCGTGAGTTTCGGTAAAGAAACCAAGGGCAAGCGTCGCTTGGTGATTACGCCAATGGATACGAGCGAGTTGCCGGAAGGTGACGATCATTACGAGGTTCTGATTCCGAAGTGGCGTCACATGACAGTGTTCGAAGGTGAACATGTTGAAAAGGGTGAAGTTGTTTCTGATGGTCCTGAAAATCCTCACGATATCCTTCGCTTGAAGGGTGTAGAGGCATTAACCCAGTACATCGTGAAGGAAATCCAGGACGTTTACCGCCTCCAGGGTGTAACCATCAACGACAAGCACATTGAAGTGATTGTTTGTCAGATGCTGCGTAAAGCGGACATTACTGCCCCAGGTGAATCAGCAATGATCAAAGGCGAGCAGGTTGAATTTACCCGCGTGTTGGATGAAAACGATGCGCTTCGTAGCGAAAGCAAGCAGCCTGCTAAGTACGACCGGGTGCTGCTCGGTATTACCAAAGCTGCATTGGCCACAGAGTCATTCATCTCAGCGGCTTCCTTCCAGGAAACTACTCGAGTTCTGACGGAAGCGGCGGTAACTGGTAAGCGTGATTATCTGCGCGGCCTGAAAGAAAACGTCATTGTGGGTCGACTGATTCCTGCGGGAACCGGTCTGGCCTACCATGAAGAGCGTCGTAAAAAGCGCGAAAGCAAGAACGCCGAGCGCACTGTCAGTGCTGTGGAAGTTGAAGCAGCCCTGAGTGAAGCCCTGAGTTCAAGCGAATCTGGCGAATCCTAAGGGGTTCGCCAAATAAGACCGTTACCCGGCGATAATGGGTAATAGTTGACGAAACGGGGCGCCATCATTAGAATGCGCCCCTCATTTTGTCAGGGTCAATGGCTATTCGGCTAACCGGATAGAAAGTTGGCCCTGATTTTTGTTTAACGCTGGAGTTTTTAAATATGGCAAGAATCAGTCAATTGGTTCGAAAGCCTAGAAAGCGAAAGGTCGAGAAGAGCGACGTGCCTGCATTACAGGCTTGTCCGCAGCGACGTGGCGTATGTACTCGTGTATATACAACGACACCTAAGAAGCCTAACTCAGCGCTTCGTAAGGTTTGTCGTGTACGACTCACTAACGGTTATGAAGTGACTTCATACATCGGTGGTGAAGGCCACAACCTGCAAGAGCACTCTGTTGTATTAATCCGCGGTGGTCGAGTAAAAGACTTACCTGGTGTGCGTTATCACACTGTTCGCGGTACTTTGGACACCACTGGTGTACAAGACAGGATGCAAGGTCGTTCTAAGTACGGTACTAAGAAGCCTAAGGGCTAAAAGACCGCGACCCGAGTTGTTTAGAGCTGGATTTACACACTAATCATCCAGAGTAAGGCCGATGATCGAGTAGCGCGGATGCGCCAACAAGAGATGTCGGGTGAACCTGAAGATACAAGGAAAATATCATGCCCAGACGTAGAGTCCCGGAAAAACGGGAAATACTTCCGGATCCTAAGTTTCATAACCAAACCCTCGCCAAGTTCATGAACCACGTGATGGTGAGCGGTAAGAAATCTGTCGCTGAAAAGATCGTATACGGTGCCCTGGATCGCATCCAGGAACGTAACGGCGGCGATCCCATCGAAGTTTTTGATGCTGCCCTTGAAGCTGTAGCACCTTCTGTCGAGGTTAAGTCTCGCCGAGTTGGTGGTGCGACTTACCAGGTGCCAGTAGAAGTACGCCCTTCACGACGTTCTGCGCTCGCGATGCGTTGGTTAGTAGACTCTGCGCGTAAGCGTGGCGAGAAGTCTATGGCCCAGCGTCTTGCAGGTGAATTGCTCGATGCTGCGGAAGGTCGCGGCTCAGCAGTTCGTAAGCGCGAAGATACTCACCGTATGGCGCAAGCTAACCAGGCGTTCTCTCACTACCGTTTCTAAGCCGAATATTGGGGTCAGGACCAGGTGCCAGGTCGAATCCGACCTGGCATCTGGTACTGACCCCTCACATCTCTATCTAGAAACACAAGCAAGGATTCCCGGCTTCCTCAACCTCACTATCGAAAAACAGTACTGTTATGCCTAGGCAAACACCTATCAAGCGATATCGAAATATCGGTATTGTCGCCCACGTGGACGCAGGTAAGACAACCACCACTGAACGGGTTCTGTTCTACACCGGCTTGTCCCACAAGATTGGTGAGGTGCACGATGGTGCTGCGACGATGGATTGGATGGAGCAAGAGCAGGAGCGTGGTATTACCATCACCTCCGCTGCCACCACCACATTCTGGCAGGGATCTGAACAGCAATTCGATCAACACCGAATCAATATTATTGATACCCCAGGACACGTGGACTTTACCATTGAGGTAGAGCGTTCATTGCGTGTACTCGATGGTGCTGTTGTGGTTTTCTGTGGCACATCAGGCGTCGAGCCGCAGTCTGAAACTGTGTGGCGACAAGCAAACAAATACGAAGTGCCACGTCTGGTATTCGTTAACAAAATGGACCGTGCTGGCGCTGATTTTCTTCGCGTCATCGACCAGATTGAAAATCGCCTGGGTTCTACCCCGGTACCATTGCAATTGGCCATCGGCGCTGAGGATGACTTCCGCGGCGTCATTGATTTGATCAAGATGAAGGCCATTTATTGGAATGGCGATGATCAGGGTCTAACGTTTACTGAAGAAGACATTCCTGCTGATCTTAAGGACCTGGCGGAAGAGTACCGTGAGAAGCTGATCGAGGCCGCGGCAGACGCCAATGATGAGCTCACAGATGCCTATCTTGAGGAAGGTACTTTGTCTGATGAGCAGATCAAACTAGGGATCAGAAGCCGGACCCTGGCCAACGAGATTGTCCCAGCGCTATGCGGCTCCGCGTTTAAAAACAAAGGCGTGCAAACCATGTTGGATGCGGTGGTGGAATATCTGCCCGCACCTGATGAAGTTAAAGCGATTCACGGCTTTTTGGATAACGAGGAAGATGCTTATCGTCATGCCGATGATGACGAGCCATTTGCCGCGCTGGCGTTTAAAATTGCCACCGACCCCTTCGTCGGTGCGCTGACATTCTTCCGTGTTTATTCGGGCGTGTTGAAGACTGGTGATGCCGTCTACAACCCGGTGAAGGACAAAAAGGAACGCATTGGTCGAATGGTGCAAATGCACTCTAACGACCGCAACGAAATTCAGGAAGTACGCGCGGGTGATATCGCAGCAGCCATTGGCCTCAAGTTTGCCACCACCGGGGATACTTTGTGCGACCTGAAAAATGTTATCACGCTAGAGCGCATGGAATTTCCAGAGCCAGTAATTCACGTGGCAGTAGAACCTCGTTCGAAAGCTGATCAGGAAAAGATGTCAGTAGCCCTGGGCAAACTCGCTGCAGAAGATCCATCTTTTAGTGTTCGCACCGATGAAGAAACTGGCCAATGTATCATTGGCGGAATGGGTGAATTGCACCTCGATATTATTGTTGATCGCATGAAGCGTGAGTTTAGCGTTGAAGCGAATATTGGTAAGCCGCAGGTGTCTTACCGTGAAACCATCCGTAAATCTGTCGAGGCGGAAGGCAAGTTTGTTCGACAAACTGGCGGTAAGGGCCAATACGGACACGTCTGGTTGCGTCTCGAGCCAGCTGAAGATGCCGAAGGTTATGAGTTTGTCGACGAGATTGTTGGCGGCGTTGTGCCCCGTGAATACATTGGCGCGGTAGATAAAGGTATCCAAGAGCAGCTAGCTAATGGTGTACTGGCCGGCTATCCACTGCAAGGTGTCAAAGCCACTTTGTATGACGGCTCGTATCACGATGTGGATTCAAGTGAAGTATCATTTAAAGTCGCAGGTTCCATGGCAACTAGAACCGGTTGCTTGGACGCCGACCCGGTCTTACTCGAGCCAGTGATGAACGTCGAAGTGGTCACACCAGAAGAGCACTATGGCGATATTATCGGTGATCTAAATCGCCGTCGTGGTGTTGTTAGCGGCATGGAAGATGTTCCGGCAGGTAAGGCGGTGCGTGCAGAAGTGCCCATGTCCGAGATGTTTGGCTATGCCACCTCGATGAGGTCAGCCACACAAGGTCGAGCAACCTTCTCGATGGAGTTTGCCGCCTACAAAGAAGTTCCGGCCGCTATTGCCGAAGCAATTATTAGCAAAACAACCTAAATCAACCCTAACCAACAGGACGAGGTGAGCTGTGTCCAAAGAGAAGTTTGAGCGGACAAAACCGCACTTAAACGTAGGAACAATCGGTCACGTAGACCATGGTAAGACGACGCTA
>JBKAGC010000511.1:0-10967 GCA_046290215.1 Pseudomonadales bacterium
TGCCGCTTAACAGGGTGTTCTGGCTGTAGAAAAACCCCCTGAATAATGCCCCTTTGATATAATGTTAGCCATGAGACTTCGAGTAATCATCATGGCGCGATATATCCATCATTCAATTGATCAAAACACTATGGTCGTCATCAATTTTCACGACCATCTTCAGCCTGGAACGTTTGAGTACACTTTAAACCTGCTGTTTGACTCGCATATCGATCTTTCCTACTTCGATGAGATCTATGGCAACGACGAAACAGGTCGCCCTGCTTACAATCCGGGGCTTCTGCTCAAGATCATCCTGTTTGCTTACTACAAGGGCATCACCTCTAGTCGTGAAATTGAGTGGTGTTGTGCTAACAACATCACGTTTATGGCGCTGGCCTGTCAGACTGTGCCCCACTGGACAACGATCGCGGCTTTTGTCAGTAGTCACGGTGACGAGGTTACTCGTTTGTTTGAGTCAGTGTTGTTGATCTGTGACCAACAAGGTTTGCTGGGTCATGAGTTAATCGCCATCGATGGTTGTAAGATGCCGAGCAATGCGTCTAAAGAATGGTCGGGTACGTTTGATGAGTTGCAAAAGAAACAAGACAAATTAAAGCATCGATTGCAGTTGGCATTGGCGCGTCACAAGGAATTGGATGCGCGAGGTGAGTCAGATCGCGCGGCCCGACATCTGCAGGCGGCTGAAACACTAGCCCAACAGGCGGAGAAGGTCAGTCAGTTTTTGGCAGCGTCTGAACCTAAAATGGGCCAAGGCAAACGGCCCAAAGAAGTGAAGAGCAATATCACCGACAATGAAAGTGCCAAGATGAAAACCAGTAAAGGCACCATTCAGGGCATGACAGGTGTGGCAGCAGCGGACAAAAAACATCAGGTGATTGTGGATGCCCAGGCCTTCGGCCAGGGTCAGGAACAGCACACATTAATGCCTGTGATTGAGACGATCAGGGATCGCTACCAGCGGCTAGGTGTCGAGCAAGACGTTTTTGCTGGTGATGTCATCATCACTGCGGATACGGGCTTTTCCAGCGAAGACAATATCCGTTATCTGCATGATCACAATATAGATGGCTATGTTCCCGACAATCAGTTCCGCTCAAGAGATCCGAAATTCGCCAAACAGAAAGCCACCCATGGTCACAACAAGGTCTCAAAATATCCGAGTAAGATACCGGCAATCGAATTTGAATATAACCCGGTGAACCAACGTTGCTTCTGCCCAGAGGGCAAAGAGATGAGGTTCCATCATGAAGGTGTTGATGCAAACGGCAACACAAAGGTGTTCTTTGAAGGTCGCCTGGCTGAGTGCAGGCAGTGCCATAGGAAGCAGGATTGCATGCGCAATCCTGACTCAGCCAATGACCGTAAAGGGCATGGTCGTCAGGTGTCGTTCATCGTGAAAGATAAAGCCAGTTACACAGACTGGATGCGATCTCGCATCGACACAGAGCGTGGTAAACAGATTTACAGTCATCGAATGTCTGTGATCGAACCGGTGTTTGGCAACCTGGAACACAACAAAGGCTTGAGGAGGTTCTCGCTTCGAAGCCAAAGAAAGGTAAATACGCAATGGCAACTATACTGCCTGGTACACAATCTCGAAAAACTACATCACTATGGACAGATCGCAGCATAGTGATAAATTGTGCTTTAACGAAGAACGAGCAGAGATAAACAAGAATGTTTTTGGTCGAAAATCAGCCAAACCCGTTTTGGGTTTTTCTACAGCTACGTTATATGCCATTGCGAACCCTAGCGTCATATGTACAATGTATGTATGGATATCGAGTTTGAATGGGACAAGCGAAAAGCTTCCACTAACCGTAAAAAGCATGGCATTACCTTTGAAGAAGCGAAAACAGCGTTCTTTGATGAGGCTGCGATCGTTTATCACGATCCTGACCACTCAGAAGATGAAGAACGCTTCCTGCTTTTAGGCAACAGTTTTAAACTCAATACCGTAGTTGTATGCCACTGCATTCGAGAGGGCGAAAGCAAGATTCGAATTATCTCTGCACGTAAAGCAGACAAATCTGAAACATCAGACTACTGGGACAGCCGAAAATGAGAGAACACTACGACTTTTCAAAGATGAAAGGGAAGAAGAATCCCTACACGAAACATTTAAAGCAACCCGTCACAATGCGCCTGGATAAAGACTCAGTGGAGTACTTTAAATCTATGTCTGAAGAGTCAGGTATTCCGTACCAGACTCTTATAAATCTCTACCTACGTGATTGTGCATCGAATGAACGAAAGCTAAATATTGATTGGAAGTAGGCATATAACATGCTGTTGAACAGGAGCGCCTGCCGGCCGGTACGTTCCCTTCGGTCACTCCACTCGGACAAATCACCGAATGTCGGACCGCTCCGGCCAAACTGTGAATCACATTGGGTCCTCGGCAATTTGCCGCTTAACGAGGTGCGTTGCTCTTGGAAATTGTTGCTTCTCAGATGATACATTAGTGTCACTCTCATGAACTGAAGGCGTCACAACTCTTAAGCGTCAAGCCACAAGAATACTGGCTGAGCTACGTCTCACAAAGAGCCTATACTTTATTAATGAGATGTCAGCTTCCGGTACCATTGTTGATGTTGAAGATTATGAATATATGCAGGGGCGTATGGAAATCTTGGAGGGAATTGCGCGAGGTGAAATGGCTGTCTTCGAAGGACGTACGTTATCTCATTCTAAAGCCAAAGAGAAAATGGCTAAGTGGCTCGATTAGTCTGGGCTGAGCCTGCCCTTGATGATCTAAATGAGATTGCCGAATACATCGCATTAGATGATCCGAGCGCAGCAAAATCTCTTGTACAAAAAGTGTTTGAGTCTGTTACCAGGCTTCGGGAGTTCCCCGAGTCTGGTCGAAGACCGCCCGAACTTAGACGATCTCGATATCGAGAGATTGTTGTAGGACCTTGTAGAATATTCTATCGTGCTGATGAAAAGTCAGTGACAATACTGTATGTCATGCGCTCTGAACGTCACCTTAGAAACTTCCTTCTTCAAGATCGTGATTCAGGAAACTGACATGTCGTTCAAGCCGCGGCTTCGCCGCTCGGACGCACCGCCCGAAACGTCAGACCGCCAGGTGATTAGCTTCTCCAATCTATCGCAAACGCTCCTCTCCACGGCACGCCGCTTAACGAGGTGTTATGCCCCTCATTGAGTAGCGTTGACATACCTTATTTAATATATATACTAAATAAGGTATGTGGAAAATTTTAGAACATCGAAAACTCGACAAACAACTAGGACAGGTTCCCGTTGAGATTCTTAAACGATACGAGAAGTGGAAGGATATCGTTGAGATATCGGGTCCCCAAGGCCTCAGATTGATTAAGGGATTTCACGATGAAGCATTGCGCGGAGAGTGGCGAGGTTTCCGATCCTCGCGTCTCAATCAACAATATCGAGTTATCTACAGAATAGAAGGCGACGAACTCTTAGTTGAAGTTATCGAAGTCAACCCTCACGACTATCGGAGGAAGAATTAATGAGTGATTTCACAAATTCAAAGAAACGAATTGCAGTCTCCCCCGGCGAATCCGTGCGCATTCTCCGTGAACTTCAGGAGTTTAGCCAAAATGAACTAGCTGAACTGTCTGGTATCCCTCAATCTACTATCTCCGCAATTGAAAAGGATCGAGTGAAACTGGGTGTCGAACGAGCCAAAACGCTCGCTCGGGCATTGCGTTGTCATCCTGCCGTCCTGGTTTTTCCGGGCTGGGATGTGAAAGCTGAGTCGGTCGCATAACATGCTGTTCAAGTCCGTCGCTGGCGCTCCCTCGGACAAATCACCGAATCGTCGGACCGCTGCGGCCCAAATGTGGATCACATTTGGGTCCTCGGCGATTTGCCGAAACGTCGGACGGCGCTTAACAGGGTGTTGAGGCTGTAGGAAAGCCCCGTAATTTTTAGCCCCTTAGATATAATGGTAGCGTGATTCTCGTGCTCGATATCAAACGTAAGCCTAACTACACGGATTGGATGATCCATCGCATGTCAGCGGTGGAGCCGGTGTTCGAAAATCTTGAACGCAACAAAGGGTTAAAGCGGTTCTAATTTCGAGGTACGAAAAAGGTGAACGGTCAATGGCAGCTGTATTGCCTAATTCGCAACATCGAAAAGATAAACAACTATGGCAATTTAGCAGCATAGTGGCAGAATGAAGAGAGAGGTATCAACGGGGGCAAATACGTGATGTTGTTGGCTAAGAACATGACAAACCCTGAATGGGTTTTTCAACAGCCTCGCTATAATTGCAAATGATATCTCGCAGCAAATTATATCTTGCATGCATTACATCTTTTCTCGCCGGGATCCTCTTAGCCGGAACGTATGCATTTTACGTATTTAGGAGCGCCGCGGAATTTGCAGCTCATAGTGAAATGCTAGAGGACTTTACAAACTCAATTGCAGTTATCTCGTACTTCAACAATGGAACTCCAGAGTACGCACTAAGACTTGCTAGAGACGCGCTAGAGCTCAGTTGCGAGATTTACGTAGGAGAAGAACAACCTGAGTTTATTCGACAACACGCATTGGAGTTTGTCGCCAACGCGCAACAGTTAGGATACTGCCAGTGAAATTTAACATGCTATTGACGGATACGTCGGGCCGCAGTCCCGTATGCCGGTCAGTCGCTGGCGTGTGCTCGAACAAATCATCAAGCCGGCTTAATAGCATTGTTTGGGTGCCCACCAATAATTCATGAAGCGCCAGGTTAGAATGCTGTTGCTGATACCGGCATTGCCCGGGCTAATCTTCCTGATGATTCAGTGCCACGCATGGTATGTTGAAGGGCTATCAGCAGCGTTTGATTTGACCTTTTTCGTGTATGGAGCAGTTGCTTGCTATTTTCTTTATCTTGGTGCGTCTGGCATAGAGCCAAAGCGGCTACAGCGCGGGGTGTAATCAGATCAATAAAAAGTTAGCTTACGACACGGCAACGCTCTATGTTTCTTTTAGCTGACCATAACAGCGTGTGTTTCCAGCAGTTTTGTTCTTAAATGTAATGAATGTACTTGAACATGCCTAACGTAAACGCGTCAACGCTTGACCTAGATGGTTATTCTAAGTTGGCCTAACGACTTCAAGGAGTTCTACATGACAGGACGAATAGTGATTGCAGGTTATAAGCCAATGCCGGGCAAAGAGAAGGAACTGGAGAAGTTGATGGCCACCCACTTGCCTCGTTTACGTGCGGAGAATCTCGTAACTGATCGAGATTCCATTATTATGAAATCTGCCGACGGGACGATTTTAGAGGTGTTCGAATGGCAATCTAATGAAGCAATTGAGCGCGCTCACTCCAATCCTCAAGTGCAAAGAATGTGGGCTGAATACTCCGAGGTTTGCGAGTATGTGCCTGCGTCAGAGGTCAAAGAGATTTCAGAGCTGTTTTCAAACTTTACCCCGCTCAATTAACTGAGCGGGGTAGTTTGGGCAGCATATCAGCGACTTTGTCGATACGCCTTGATTTGATCTCTTAAGTCTTGATTGGCTGTTTTTAAGTTTGCCAGCGTACTCTTCAAGTTAGCACGAAGCACTGATACTTCAGCTTTAATGGCCTCTCTCTCGGCCTTGGCAAGCGCTCTAATGCCTTGTGCATCTAACTTAAGTTGATCGATCTCAGCCTTGAGGGCAGCACGAACGGTAGCCTCTTTTGCTTTGCGGTGTTCTGAGCGCACGGCACGTATCTCAGTGGACTTTTGATTGCGCGCCGCTCGTTCACTCAGTTTCGAAGCCCGCAGCTCAGACTGCTTCAAAGCGATCAAGTCGTTTGTTTCCAGTCTGGTTTGCGACTGTAACTCACGATTGAGTCGGCGCTGGTTTTGCAGGTCAAAGATTTCCTGATCAATTAAATCGCGCTCGGCACTTGAACCGGGTTGGCGGAGTCGAATTTCCAGGCGGAGTGCAGCAATGTCCTCATTGATCTTGAGCATAAGTTTGACGTGCTGGTGGCGGGTTACCTGCCAGGCAGATCTGAGCTGGGCGATGTCGCTCTGCAGCGCCTGAATTCGCTCCAGGCTTGCAAGCGACTCGATTTGACGAGCGTTGCGCTGGGCGTCAATTTGATCGCTTAATTGAATCTTCAGCTCGGCATCTTTTGTCGCTCGCCGCGTCTGGCGAAGATCATCGATGATGAGTTTAACCTGCTCGCGATGAGTTTTGTCGGTTGCTCGCTCGCCGCGCATCTGATCCCGTAGTGTTGCCACAGAGAGCTTGTGGGCATC
Source organism: Pseudomonadales bacterium (assembly GCA_046290215.1). Lineage (GTDB taxonomy): Bacteria > Pseudomonadota > Gammaproteobacteria > Pseudomonadales > Azotimanducaceae > JAHRVQ01. Next base: position 6,243 of record JBKAGC010000511.1, read on the forward strand.
CTTCGCGTTCTGATGATCCAGTCTGGCATTTTGTCGCGCGGCCTTTAAAGTCTCGATTTCCGCAAGTAAATCTTCAATAGGAACGATGGCTTCAATCGTGGTGCTCGCTATGCTTTGGTCACCGTTTTTGTCGATCACCGTCAGTACCACGGAGTATGTGCCACCCGCTTCAAGATCAATGTTCAGGTTGGCACCCTCGTAGGTTTGTTCAGCAATTTGCCATTGGTAGGTCAATGGTAGGTTGCCGCCGGTGACCTGTGCAGCAAGCGATACGTTGAGCGGCGCGTTGCCACTTAGGGTAGACGCGTTGATGCTGGCTAGTGGTAGCGTGTCCAACTCACTCACAGTGATGCGTTGTGCGGCGCTGGCAGCGTTACCTGCGCGGTCGGTCGCGGTCCACACCCTGGTGATCACTTCATCCAGGGCGGTGGCCCCGGGACCTATTGAATCACTATGAGTTATTGTTGGACTTGCATCATAGGTATCTACCGCCACGGCGAATAAACCCAGGGTTTCAGGATCGTTCGGCTCGCCGAGCAAGACATTGATGTCTTCTGGAAGCGTCAAGGCGGGTGGCGTAGTGTCTCTCAGTTGAATGATCTGTTGCCCCGAGCGCTCGTTGGCACCGCCATCTGTAACTGTCCAGGTGCGATAAATAATCTGCACAACCTGATTGATGATCACGTCAGGGTTTTCAATGGTATCGGTAAAGGTTGGGGTTAAATCCCCGTCAACCGCGTCAAGCGCCGTTGCGACACCGAGCAATTCAATACCCGTTGCTGTGCCAAATTCAATTGTCTGGCTCGGCGGTATCATCAGTAGTGGTGCGGTGACATCCCTGACGGTGACAGTTACTGTGCCAGACGCGGTATTGTTGCTGCCGTCGGTTACTTCGCAGGTTACATCGTGCACGCCCGGACCAAGATTGGGTTTATCACAAGTGGCCTGCAAACCTTCATAGGCGTTATCAGTGACGGTCACAAGCTGGGTAATGTCCACCAACACAGTTGGGTTCTCTGGGGGAATGTCCACAGTGAAGGCTTCAGGCATTGTGAGTATCGGTGCAGTGACGTCGCGTACGAGGACATCATAAGTAGCCTCGGCAATATTGCCGGAAGCGTCAGCGGTAGAGCAGACCACTTGCTGTGCACCGCGAGTTAGTGTCATTGGCGTGCACGCAACTGCGACCGGACCGTCCACCGTATCTATGGCACTGACCAGGCTCAAGTCGAACTGCACGACGTTACTATCTACTGGCAAGTTGAGTAGGAGTTGACCATCTCCGGGGTTTGGCAGCAGGGTCGGTGCTGTATTGTCTATAACGCTCACCAACGTTGTGGCAAACGCCGCGTTGCCCGAGGAATCAGTGGCCTCACAGGTAATGGCTACTTCGCCCGGTCCGCTGGTGACCGAATCACACACAGCCTCAATAATGCCATCGACGTTATCTGTTGCCATAACCGTTAACTCAAGTGTCTGCGCGGCTTTGTCAGGGTCGAGGAAGATTTCTTGAGTGGCTGGCAGTGCAATTACGGGTGCCGTGACATCGATGACCCGCACCGGGACGTTAGCGAAAGCACCATTGCCGCTACTATCTTGTACAGAACATGCCACGGCATGCGAGCCAATCGATAGGACCGGTTGATCACAAGTGACGTTGAGTAGTCCGTCTACCGCATCCGTCGCAAACAGATTTAGCGTAATCTGCATCACGGCGGCGTCATCAGGTAGTTCGAAGGTAAGCGGTTGCGCGTCCAGCAGCAATTCCGGAGCGGTCACATCGACCACCGTCACTTCGATGGTTTCGACGGCCAGATTGCCCGCATAGTCTGTGGCGTAGCAGATCACCTGGTGAGTGCCGACTGGAAATCCAACCGTTGGTGCGCAGGTCACTCCAACTTCACCATCAACCAAGTCAAAGGCTGTGACGTCCTCAAAGTTAACATCAAGAGTCGCGGCCTGAGGTGCTAACGCGAGCGAAATGCTCGTATACGGTATGTTTAGTAATGGCGCCTCGGTATCCAATGGGTGGATCAGCAAGCTGTCAAACTCCATCCGGCCTCTGGAACTAGACAGCACCTGAACGCGATGGAAAGCACCGGTAAAGACATACAAGGCTTCGCGTCCCGCGATCTCTTCACGCCGAACGGCTACGTCACTTTCAGTTAATAGCGCACCAGACTCAGCAAAGAATTGAAACAGGTACCGCTCGCCGTGACGCTCATTGAGCACGATCATTTCAAACCGGGCCATCGATTCAGGCTGAGTGGTCGCCGGGTCAATAAAGGCAAACTCTACTTGCGTTGCTCTGCGATTGGTTACCAGATAATTCGGCGCAGAAAATGCGTCGCTGCCTGATCGAATTTGATAGTCGTCATCGCTGGAGATAGTTAAACCCACCGATTCGAACCGTGTTAGGTCGCCGCGGTCTGGTACTGGCTCGCCACCCGGATAAACGTCAAAATCGACGAGAATCGGCATGCCAAACGATGGATCGCACACATCACCTAAACCGTCAGCGTCGGTGTCCTGCTGGTTGTTGTTGGCTTCAAACAAGCAGTTGTCTATGACATCGGGAATCAGGTCAAGGTCAGAGTCGATGAAATCAGAGTCGCACGCATCGCCTATGCCGTCTTGATCAAAATCCGCCTGATCAGGATTGGCGATGTTTGGGCAGTTGTCTTGATTGTCGCCGAGGTTATCTCCATCGGTGTCCGGCACAATGAATGCATCCCCGTCATCGGGGTCGTTACCACCCGCGCTAATTGCCAGGAAGCTGTCACCATCAGCGTCCGTATCACAGACATCACCGAGGCCGTCCTGGTCCAGGTCGTTCTGGTCAGGATTCGATACAGCAGTACAGTTATCCAGTCCGTCTCTAAAGCCATCCGCATCGGTATCGACATCAAGCTCTGGAACGCTAACTCGCAAGACTTCAGTGCTTGTTTGATCCTCAAAGTTACGCAAACTTTCCGTACTGCCTAGATTCCTCAGTAGCGGTAGTTTGACGTTAGGACTGACTGTGTACTGCAAGCCCGTAACACTGGATGGCAACACCTTGAATAGCGCCTTGAAAGGCTGTTTATTGAAACCAAAAGAGGCTTTCATCGCCGCAAGTTCAATCACCGGTTCCACTTGCAAAATCAGACTGTTGATAAGCTTGTTGTTCTCGACACTGAAGTGTTTGGTGATCGATAAATCACCTCCCGTGTGAGTGAACGTCACTTCGTTGAATTCAAAGAGATTGCCTTCGACTTGTTCGATGGATTCCTTAGCAGACTGACAGTCTTCGTCCGCTGTTGCGCAAGTTCTGTTTGCCGCTCGGATGTACTCCTGGGTGCGCACCGGTACGGTGTGCTCAGTGACTGTTTCACCGTTAATTATGACCGGCTCAGAGAAGCTGTAGGTGACTGTTAGTTTCGGAGCGAAAATCACTTCTTTTCGCCAGGAGAAGTAGGTGGCAATGTCGATATCCGCGATATCGTAGGAGACCTCAAAGTTAGTGCGTTTGAGACGTTGTCCCATACTTTGCTGGAGGCCGGTACTAATTAGTCCATCCACATCCAGGCCGAGGCGAAAGAAGTCAGTGGTTTGCGCGGGTGGAGAATAGAATGGATTGTAAGGGGCAAATGGGTCTACTGTCCTGCGGCGGGTGCTGAGAAATTGTCTTGCAATGCCCAGATTGGAGTCTATCAGCGCAGTGTTCCTCCAGAAGCCGTTGAAACAAGATTTCACTCCCGAAGGCGACAAACAGTCGGCGCTTAGGCTGGTGGGTGGCGTCGATAAGTTATAAGCCGCGAGACTAAAGTCCATCAATTCAAAGTCGAGGCAAGGCGGGAGCTCACGCTCGAGTTCTTCCGCCTGGTAAGGATCATATCCATATAGTCTGAAGAACGCGGTAGTATCACTTGGCGTCCACTTGTCTTGATGATTAAGAAATTTACACGCGAGTTCACTGCCAACTGATGGCTTGCGTATTGTTTTGAAGGCTTTCCAGCCGATAGTTGATTCAATGCTTTCCAATACCCCTAGGAAGGGGTCTACCTCTAAATTGTCTGTTAGAGAAAATTCAGGGTTTGGCGGCGCCTGGGATTCCGTTTCAAACTCCGCCTGAATTTCTGGTAGTGGCAAGAGCGTTGGGACTTCCGGGAACTCAAGATATTCAACCTCAGCTCGACCCAGGCCCACGTCTACAGACACTAGCCGGGTGTAATCCACGCCGTGACCCAGTGGACCAATTTCGCCACTTTCATCCCCCGAGGTCGCCAGGTTTGCCAGTTGGATGACTTCTTCTGCTTGTACTGGCAATCCGGTTTCTAGATCAAAGTCGATGTACTTAAAGGTCACCTCGGCGTTCCCGAAGAATTCTGTGTAGGCGTCCAGGGCAAAATTGATGCCTGGTGTGGTGGTGCTCACCGTTGGTGCACCTTCTCCGAGCTCCGCGATCAGGGTAAATATCGCCGGATCGTTTGGATCTTGTTCCAGGCGAGTCGAGACCTCAGGCGCGTAGCTTACCGAGGCCGCGCCGCCCTCGAAGCTCACCTCGTTTTTCAGGCCCATGCGTAGGCCCATTTCGCCGTTGAAATCAAAGCCCACTTCAAAACTAGAAGGACCGGTGCCTTCCGTGAGACCAAAACATGCTTTGTCTGAACTGAGCGGAAACACCAGCGTGGGTGCCATACCGTCGACATCACAGGTATAACAGCCTTGGACCGTGGGCTGCAG
>JBKAGC010000512.1:0-10923 GCA_046290215.1 Pseudomonadales bacterium
CTACTGGAAAGATCTCGATGGCAATATTCTCGGCGTTGAAGGCAACGTCCGAGATGTGACCCACATGAAAAGCCTGCAAGAGAAAATCGAACGAGCTGGTCGAGTGGAGGTGCTCGATCAACTGTCTGGTGGCCTTGCACATAACTTCAACAATCTACTGGCAATCGTGCTGGGCAACACAGAAATGATTCGCATGGCCCTACATGACCGAGAAAAAATCGAACAGCGCCTAACGTTGATCGAACAAGCTACGGAACGCGGCGTGGATCTAACAAGACGGATGATGGCATTTTCATCTCACTCTATGTCGGCAGATCGTTCTGAGGTTGATGTCAATGAACTGCTAGCGACCATTGGCCCAATGATCAGCACGTCTTTTAGTCAAGATATCAAGTTGGAATTAAAGCCTGGGCACAATGTGGGCCTGACAAACTGCCATGCCGGCGAACTGGAAGATGCTATTATTAATCTGGCCATGAATGCCCGGGATGCAATCAGCGACAGGGGGCATGTGACAATCCTGACGAGGGATGTCCGCGCCACCGAGACCGGGGCACTCAACCCAGAATTCAAAGCAGGTGACTGTGTGGAGATCACGGTCGAAGATGATGGTCACGGTATCCCGGAAGACCTAATTAATAGGATTATCGAGCCATTCTTCACCACCAAATCAAGAGACAAAGGTACCGGTCTTGGCCTCAGCATGGTTTACGGCTTTGTTCGTCGCTACGGCGGTGACTTACGTTTCGCCTCGGTCGAGGGCAAAGGCACAAGCGTCACAATACTCTTACCACGGTCCAGAGAAGAGCGAGAGACCAAAAGTCTACCCATTGATAGCGACATAACTTCCCGGAGTCTGGGTAAGATACTCGTCGTCGAGGATGAGCCGGAACTATTGGAGCTTTCTCAGCGTCGCCTGCAAGAATTGGGATATCACACAATTGGCGTTGAATCCGGCATCGCAGCAAAAGCATTCCTTGAGACTACCGAAACCATTGACGCGGTTTTCTCCGATATTGTCATGCCAGGCGGCATCAGCGGCTTCGATCTTGTGGATATACTGCATGAACTTCGACCCACAATCCCAATTGTGCTGTGTACCGGTTACGCTGGCGCTCCAGGCCGCGAGGCTCATCCCGACGTACCGGTTCTAAACAAGCCTTTTCGAACAGAAGCACTCGCACAGACGTTGTCGGAAGCGATACAACAAACGAAACAGCACGCTAAATAGAGCGTGCCAGAACGGTTCGCAAACGAGGTGCTCTGAATCAGCCTACTCTGTTGCTTACGGTCATGACGTCCGAAATAGCCGACAACAATTCAGCCCGACGAAATGGCTTGGGCAGCACCTTCTCATGAGCCAGGTCTGCTAGGACGGCCTGGCTACCAGCAAAACCAGTCACAAACAGAAAGCGCTGTTCTGGCTCAATTTCTCGAATCAGTTTCGCGGCCTCGTTGCCGGAAAGTTCTGGCATCACAACATCCATTATCACGAGGTCAAATCGACCAGATTTCACTGCATCGATTGCTGCCTGCCCTGAACTCGCCTCGGCGATAATCGCCCCATCCGCTTCAAGAAATGATCGACATAGCTCTCGCACCATCTCCTCATCGTCTACCAGTAGCACTCTTAATCCCTGACAGGAGAACCCTTGCCGAGCCTTAGATTGAGGTCTAGAACTGTCCTGTTGAAGTGGCAGGTAGATCCGAACCACGGCACCACCTGCAGCAAGATTTTCAGCGCGAACAAAACCTTCATGCTGATCAACAATCCCGGCTGTTACGGCGAGACCAAGACCGCTGCCAAGTTCTGCTCCTTTGGTGGAAAAAAACGGCTCAAAAATTCGTTCGAGGTCGGACTCAGGTATACCGCTACCAGTGTCTTCTACTGATACTTCAAGATATTGATTGGCATCCTGCGGTTTGTCCTCGCCGAAAAGGTGCTCAAGATCGGCGGAATCATGCAGCGCTGTTCTAATGGTGATCTTCCCACCATCAGTCATTGCATCCCGCGCATTGATCAACAAATTAAGGAGCGTGCGCTCCATCTGCAGCGCATCTATGTACGCGGAGCCGGACACGGTGGTGTCGATACTTAGATCGATATCCTCTCCCAACACGCTTCGCGCCATGGGCAAGCAGTCAGTAAGCCAGTTGCCAACATCAAGCGACTGACGGTTCAGGGTTTGTTGGCGGCTTAGGGCGAGGAGCTTCTTGGTTAAATCCGCAGCACCTGCAGCCGAACGCAGGATGTGCTCCTGTAGCTGCGCGAACTCATCCAACCTGCCATCCCCCTGTTTACTGACCTGCGCCAGGGCCAGCTCGGCAAAACCAGTGATGGATTGAAGTGAATTGTTGAAGTCATGAGCGATCCCACCAGCTAACTGACTGACGAATTCTCTTTGCCGCAAACTCTGCACCTGTTGTACCAGAGCCTCTTCCCTCGCTTCTTGCTCGATAACATCACTAATATCCACAGAGAAGCCCATAATACCAATGGGCTTTTGGTTTTCATCCCGCAGAAATGACAAATAGTTTTCGCTCCAAAAGGTGGAACCATCCTTGCGAATTTGCAGAAACCGCAAAGCACTGGTTCCAAAAAATGGGTCCCCTGCTTTTTCCCGCTCGAGAAATTCCATAAACGATTCAACAGCGATCTTCTGGCTATCTTGAGACATGGTCGCAAATGGAGGTAATTCTTTCATTTCGGCAACCGTATAACCGATAAACCGCTCTGCTGAGGCTGACATATAAGTTGATTTGAGCTCCATATCCAACGTCCACAGCATGACCGGTTGGTGACCAAGAACGAGATCTAACTGATCTTCAACAAGCCTGGTCCGTTCTCTCTCAGCTTTGGCCTGGCGCGACTCTTCCGCCAACTCACTTTGTAACTGAATCAAGGCATTGTGTGTTTCTTCTAGCGCCAGGACACTACTCCGCCAGGTAAAAGGATAGGTTAGCGCGCGCCTTAGTTTTGCAATGAACCCTGTCTGCAGCGGCAATTGAACATCGAATTCTACTTGCCGGGGAGCATACGTTGCCTGAACCTTCGCGGGGCCGTAACCCAGGAAACGAGACATGCCGATCGCTTGCCCTTCAAAAACCTTAAACAATGTCTCGCAGGGCTCGAGATGATCGGGGATAGACAACCTTACCGATAGCCTTCGAAGTGCAGGATTCAGTTCAAGGTTCTCAACCTCAATTGGATAAAGCTGATCTGCAGCGCCTCCCTCGCCCATTAGATAAACGTAAAAGCCAAACAGGTCATAGCGAAGCAGGCCAATTAGCTTCCATATCTTAAATACCGGATATTGGTAGCTGGCTTCCGCAATCTCGAGCACTTCTTGCTCGGTCAATTTGCTACTAACCCGCTCAATCACCTCAACAAACGACGCCCAATCAATAAAGTTCGATCGCTTCACAAGATGGGCCTGATCGAATGGCACAGTCTCCAGTACCCAATCGATATCAATTTCCTTTTGTTCACAGACAGAAACTATGATGCTGAGCACCTGGCAGGAAACTTGATCAAATAGTTGCTTCATTGGGTTCGGGCGAATTAGATTGCCATCTCTGTCATTTTTATTGCTTGAATCATAGATTTTACACCTTGGCATCTTCCACGCTGCGTTGCATGTCTCGATTTCTGACGATTTGAGCCACGCTCCGGGTAAAAACTGATTGTCTCGATTGTTATGTAATCCGGCAATGAAATTTCTAACTAATTTTATGGCTTGTAAATCGAGATTCTGCAGCTACGCAAAGTATAGTCCAAGTTAGTTGCATCACGGCAAAAATGCTCACCAGAAAACCGCTAACCCCACCCTGTTGCGGAAGCATCGAGGCATTTCACCAACACATAGGCCAGGCGGGTAGAGTCATTCTGTAGATCAAATACAGTTCCATGATCCGCCCTCCAGAGAGAAGCCCGGCGAACGCCGAAAGAGTAAACGGGACACCTTGTATCACCTGGGCCTACCAGATGAGTGCGAGGGTACGTCATATCGAAAAGATACATGCATCCCTAACTCACCGAGTCAGCGATTGACCTGGATGGATGTAAGACATTTACAAGCTGGCGGGTGTCTCGAATAAAGGGTTATTAGAGTGCTGTGGTTCTAACCCTTGCCAGGGACATGAGTACGACCTGATTGTTCGAAGTGTTTTGTGTTTTATGTTTTTTGCTTGGGCCAGCAACCAGCAGAGAAAGACAAAAAGAGAAGCAGAGCTGCTCGGAAAATTCCGCCTTCTTGTTGCGCATTTCGGACACCCCTCAAAAGAGTTGTTATGCGCCATGCACCCAGGGGAGCTAGTGATTGAGCAAATTGCCTAAAAACTAGGCAAATATGCCCGGTTTCTAGCCACAAGCCCTTAGATTTTGTTCGCATATCAGCGCAAATTCATGTGCCTGCAGGGTCAGGTTGTGAAAAAAACTGCGGGAAAAACTACAAAAAACTCGCCAAATTTTTCATTTTTGTAACGGATTCACTAGTGATCACCGGGTTAAATCAAACTGCGCTCTTTATGGGGTCAGGTCTTGATAGTCAAAGAAAAGATCCTGTGGATACTAGAGCCTGAAAGGTTCGTTTCAAGGACCTTGCAATTACACACATCCTAGGAAAGGACATCACTATGAAATCTTCAATTTTGGCAGTTTTTGCCGTTCTTTTATTAACGGCTTTTGTTTCCGTCGATCGACTCGCGCCTGCAGAGTCTCAGGCAGGAACCACTCTCGAGCAGCAAGCGGGTTATCTGTGGAATATCGAACTCCCTGAGCCTAATGTTGGATATCTGTGGAACATTGAACTCCCTGAGCCTAATGTTGGGTATCTGTGGAATATCGAACTCCCTGAACCCAATGTAGGTTATCTGTGGAATATCGAACTCCCTGAACCTAATGTGGGTTATCTATGGAATATCCTTCTGCCCGAGCCTAATGTGGGCTACCTCTGGAACATCTAACAGGTCACGCATCGTTGAACCCACCCATCGTCGCTTGACGCCGACGATGGGTTGGGTTCCCAACGCTCACTGCAGGGTAAATATAGGCTGCGCAAATTAAATTTCTCGAGCCAGGGAAGAACGAAACAGAGTGTCAGTTGGATTACAGAAAGTTGGTATCTGAATCTGTATTCCAGAAGGTTGGAATGACGATACATCACCGCTGATAGGACCTGGCGAAGGTTTCACTCTTGTCGGGAATGGGTTGATCGATCGACCCTTGGCAAGCAAACTAGCAGATTAACAACAGGCTATTGTAGATAACCTTTCATGGTCTTGAATCGCCGTGACTTAATAAAGCTCGCCGCTATAAGCCTGGCACCCAATTTTGGGTTGTTGCCACGAACCGCACTCTCTGAGCCCCAAACACGCGCCACGAAGAAACCTACCCTCTTAGGTCTTACTACTCTGAATGAACAGCGAGCGGAACAATCGTCGCTGTTCTGGTTTGATCTTGAGACAGGGACAGAGACTTTCACACCACTTGCTGATTACCGTTTTGGCCATAGTCTTGAACCTCTACATCATGGTCGCTGGCTGGCGATTCCTTATGGCGACGATGACGTCGCTTGTCTCGTGCTCGATCACAAAGGTGTCATCGAACGGAGAATCGAAGCGCCTCCTGGCATGGGCTTCGGCGGCCACGGCGCGGTGTTCGATGATGGTCGCCACGTTTTGCTGCATTTCAATCATTCATATCGAGAACAGCGCGCCGGCATTGTAGCCATTGTAGATACCGACTCGGGCAAAACGGTTAAACAACAAAACACTTCGATTCTGCACGCGCATGACATCATTCCCTTGCAAAATGGTCAAATCGTGATTGCTGACGATGGCGTGATCGAGAAGGAGGATGGCGCACTATTGTTTGAAGCTATTCAACCGGCGCTTTATTACTTCGAAAAAAACTTAACTCTAAGCAGAAAGGTTGACTTAAAAATTAATGGCTCTGTTGTTCATTTAGCGGAAGATGGTAACGAGACTGTCATAGGTGCAGTAGAGCAATATTTAATGCGCAGCTCGGAAGGCCATGCTTTCTTTAAAGCTACCTTTGATGCTCCAAGCGAGCCGTATTTCACTCAATTTGATAAAGAGCTTTTCCCCGAGGACGTGCCGCTGCCCAGCACAATCGTTTCAGTAAATAGGCAAGGTAGTTTCAGCAACCTGGCCAGCCAATTTAATCATCAAGACCCTTTTGATATGACTTACAACCCGATTGCAGGGGTGACCGCGTGCGTGTTTACCGCATCGAATCTATTGGCGCTGAAGCGAGATAGCGAATCTCAGTGGCACTATATTGATACATTACAGATGAACATCGATTCACCTTTTGGCTTAACGAGCCTTGAAGCCTCGCCGCTGATTGCCATCAATGGTTTTGATCGAGGAATCGGCATCATTGATGCCAATCGGCTCGCACCGATAAATCAATTCGATGTACCTACACGAGGCGTAAAGCACCTTAGCTACTCAAACCTCGGTCAGGCAGGTGGTGCCTTAAGTTAAGCGGAATCCTCCTGGTTGTACTCAACTTACTCAGAGTCATGACTGTAGGTAAAATGCTAGAGTAAAACGTCAAAAGGCTAGGTGCTTGCTCGCAAGGTTCTGGCCCGTTTGTCTGGACCGTCGTGGCTCCAGCCTGGGGCGAGGCAGAGGTAGGCGAGTTTGGTTCTCCAGTTCGGGGCTCTTTTGATGTCTGCGAAAAGTTTTTGGTATTCGCCTGCGGCAACGCGGAGCGGGTTGTAGGTGTCTATATTGGTGGTTAGGCCATATCTGGGCGGGTCGTCCATGGTTTCTTCACTGAAGGTACCGAATAGCTTATCCCAGATGATCAGTACGCCCGCATGATTACAGTCTAAGTAACGAATGTTTGAGGCATGGTGAACGCGGTGATGGGATGGCGTGTTGAACACCGCTTCAATCAGCGCAGGAAGTTTAGCCACGAGTTCCGTGTGCACCCAGAACTGGTAGATCAGGTTTGCGGCAATCATGGTGAAAATCATCAGCGGGTCAAAACCTAGCAGCGGCAACGGTATCCAGAACAGATACTTGTGGGTCCGTTCGCCTACACCCTGCCGCAGTGCCGTTCCAAAGTTCAGGTAAACAGAAGAATGATGGGGCACATGCCCGGCCCAGAAGAAGCGGATCTCATGGTTGGCACGGTGGAACCAGTAGTAAATGAAGTCATCCAGGAAAAACAGAAGGAGCCATGCCCACCATTGTCGCTCGACAATATCTTTAAGTGGCGAGAGTTCATGCAGGTAATAAAACAGCACAAAGGCCAGCGCTTTTGGCACAAAATCAATAATGGCAGATAACACCAGCATGCTCAGGCTTACCAGTGTATCGCGGCCGAGATAAAGCTGACGTGAGCGGCCAACCCAGGCCTCAAGCAAGATGGCGAGCACAAAGAGGGGCAGTGCAATGCGTGTGAGCGGGTCATCACTCAGTTGTTGAAGAGCAGCCTCGAATGTCATCAGTAACGAGTCACTCCCTTGCCCTCGGCATAACCCAAATACGCGACCCGGCGAAAACCAAGCGACATGTCAGGCGCACTCACCCGAACCAATCGATCATTCAAAATTTCAAATTCTTCCAACTGATCCAGATTCGCCCGCATGGTGTCCGGTATGTCTTTTGTCAGTTCTACTTCAAACTCATAGGGGGCAGCTACCGCGGTGTATATCTCAAGCTCCCCTTTCATTGCTCTCTCCACAGCCTTTTTGGCGGCTTCTGTAATAATTGGCCGCGCCCGGGCGGGAGGTATTACCCGCGCGGCTTGTTTGGCATAAGCATGTTTTAAGATCGCTGTTTCTACCCAGGGGCAGATCTCCAATACTTCTGCTGCGACTACCTGGTCTCCGCTTACCATGCCAACCGGCACACCTAGTTCACCCGCTCGAATAGCAAACATATCGGGCTCACCAATGGGGCTTCCATGCAGGCGCACACGCTTGAACCAGCCACCCGAAATGGTGTGCGCCATAAGCCCGGGGAAAGTCCCCGCTTTCGCATGGTGGCCTACCAGCAACACCACACCAATCGATTCATCTAGTCCGACCATGGTAGAAGCGCCGGGCCGACCAGCACCTCGAATTACCGAGCAGCGAGGGTCGATTTCGTCCATTTTCAAGATGCACAAATCCTGCACGCCGTGGTTTTCCTCCACCACGACTTCCGTTGCGCCAGCAGCATATGCCCCTTCGATTGCCGCGTTCGCATCAAGTGTCATCAATGAGCGATTCAGCTCAAAATCAATGCCCTGGGTCGCCACATCCATCCAGCGCACCAGGCCGGAAATACCTTCCATATCTACACTAATGTATACCTTCAATTTGCTCTCTCTCCCCTTTCTTGAAGCGATGCATATTACCGGCTTTAAATATGGTATTGCGAATCCAGCCTGAGGCGACCAGCAGTTGATGCCACATGGTCGTTGTTATCTTTCCTGGCGGTGTGCTTTCAAGAGCCTTTTATAGAACACAAAAATTACCTACGATGCAGACATGAATAAACTAAGCGAAGCAGATTGGCAGCAATATCAGGCAGAAGGCTATTTGCGATTGGGCCGCGTTGGACAACTCGAAGATGTCAGTGCCCTCGCACAGCGACTTGATGAGATTATGTTGGGAAATGCCGACATTAATTATGACAAAACGTTAATGCAACTCGATTCAACCGATGGCGCCTATGAATCCGCCGGCGAACAAAGCCTGGGGCACAAGGGCGCAACCCTCAACTATCGTAAAATTGAACAGCTGGAATTCGATCCGCTATTTCTGGCCTATATGCAGCAGCCCGTTTTTCAAGAGATTGCAGAGCGCATCTATCCCAGCATGAACGTCGCCTGCTTTCGCGCGATGTTTATGAACAAACCCGCCAACAGGGGCACTGTGTTGCCAGTCCATCAAGATCGCTGGAACTGGTTAGATCGGGACCCTCTGATTACCATTTACCTCGCCATCGACCCGGCGACCATCGCGAACGGCTGCGTTGAGATCGTACCCGGCAGTCATCACAGGCTTCTAAACCCGGAGCATGATAGCGGCTATTTAACTCCGGAAATGGCAGAACCCTACCGCGATGCATCATCACGGCTAGCCCTTGAATTGGCTGAAGGCGAGGTCGTTTTGCTGCACAACTGGACGCTCCACTCTAGCGGGGTCAATCAAACTAGCAAAAGCCGCCGGGCATTCAGCTTCTGTTTAATGGATGCTGATACCCGATTTGTTCAACATCCAGAAACCCTCGCCAGCAAACGAATCATTTTCGGTGAACACGCCATGTCGCCAATTTCACTTTAAGGGACGACTAGCGCTAGTAAAATCTGGAAACTGGAGCTTTACCAGCGTCCCGCGAATAGGAAAGAACCACTGTTTTGAAGTTTTATTCAGATACAAACGCCCCGTGCTTTCCACACCTATTTGCCAGTTAAGTCGTTAAAGTAGCAGTGAAGAAAAGCCAGGGTGCGTGCTCTGGCTTTTTTTGAGAACACTATTCTTTCGCGCCGCAAAACAGCTCGTGTAAGCATTCAATGAGCTTTTTGGCTTTGGCATCTGCCAGACTGTAGTAGATCGTCTGGGCGTCGCGTCTGGTATCTACAAGGCCCTCTTCTCTGAGTCTGGCGAGATGCTGCGACAATGCCGACTGGCTCAGGCCAACCGTCGCCAGCAACTCACCCACAGACAACTCACCTTCACTGAGTTGGCAGAGCACCATCAGGCGCTTTTGATGAGCAAGACTCTTTAACAGAGCGCTGGCCTCATCTGCATGCTCGGACATTTCCTCTAAATTCATTGCCATACAACCTTCGGGCGTTACTGTCTCGGAATTAAGCATATTCTAAATTAGTATTTACTAATGTACAGGGTTGCGTTATATTAGAAAAGTCTAATGTTATTCAGTTTGGTGGTGTGCTTATGAACGTTAACGAGTTTTTAAGATTGATTGCGGGTTTCGTTATCCTGATTTCGCTGATTCTCGCTGTTGCGGTACACATAAATTTCCTACTCCTAACGGGGTTCGTCGCGCTTAATCTCATTCAATCTGCGTTTACCAAATGGTGCCCAATGATGACAATACTTCGTTATGCGGGTGTCAAAGACTAGGCAGTCATGAACTTTCTCGATCGAGCAGTTGGCCAGTCCCTTAACGGCGGTGTACCTCTAACCCTTTTTCTGCTGGCGCTGGTGTTTGGTGCACTGGCACTTCTTTACACACCCCGAGAAGAAGAGCCGCAAATTGTGGTGCCGGTGATCGATGTCAATGTGACAGCGCCAGGTTTGAGTGCGCGTCAGGTAGAACGGCAAGTTGTCACCCCATTAGAAAAGCTGTTAGCTCAAATCCCCGGTGTCGAACATGTTTATTCCGTCTCACAGACTGGTCAGGCAACTGTCACCCTCCGATTTTATGTTGGCGAAGATCGCGAAGAATCGTTACTCAATACTTACAACAAACTCTATTCCAACCAGCATCGTGTGCCGCCGGTGGTAGGGAACTGGTCGTTACGTCCAGTTGAAGTGGATGACGTACCGGTATTCGTGGTCGCCCTGTTTAGTGAAAAACCCGAGCTTTATAGTGACTATGAGCTCAGGCGTCTCGCAGACGAGGTTTCTACACTCCTGCAAACTGTAACAGACACCAGTGAAATTGACGTGTTTGGCGGCAGGCCGCGTACGATTAAAATTCAACCGAGCCCAGAGGCTTTAGCTGCGCACAGAACTAGCCTGCTTGATATTGTCGCTGCCCTGCAGACGAGTAACCTGCTGAATCGCGCGGGTTATTTAACGTTCGGTAATCAACTCTTTGAGCTAGAAGCTGGCGACGTTGTTAGGTCGTTGGACGAGTTAAGCAGCCTGATGGTGGTCAAAGTAGTACCAGGACGTCGTCTCATCATCATCGATCTCTCCGAAAGGGAAG
>JBKAGC010000513.1:0-9038 GCA_046290215.1 Pseudomonadales bacterium
CATAGCCGCAAAGGCATCCCACAAAGGCTGCGTGCTCGTGTCCTCTACCACGCCAAGCGCATGAGCGGCGGCTTCGATGCTGGCCAATCCCCCGCTAACGCTGCTCGCGCGAATGCTGTAAACACTGCTGCCCACGTCATTAAGATGGCAAACACGCAGCCTGTGAAGCCATGGGTTTGTAAGCCACATTTTTTTAGCCTTTCGCCAGGTGCCATCGATGATAATAATGGTCTCGATTGGTTCGACGCTGACGCTATCACCCAGAGCAGCACTGCCTGAGGCCGGGTACAAGACAACAGCGCGAGAGTCCATGTCGAAGCGATCGCGCAGTACCTTGAAATCCTCAGCAGTCTCTCCCACCACTAGCTCAGTTCCGGGATTTACCAGACCGACAAGTCGTGCCGAGTTCTTCGCATGTCTGACTTCGTCGGGATGCTGCAGCACGACTATCCGCGTCCGGTAACGCGTTTCCCTGATTGCATGACAAATACAAGTCTTTTCGGGATAGGCACAGCGGGGACAGTAGAAACGGGTCATGAGCTGGAGTTAACAATTGATCCTGAATGATGCCGCAGCTGTGAAAACGGTCCAAACCGCGGTTGCCCGGTTTGCAGATGGCTAGTCAGAAGTTGATGGCTACAAGCAAATAGGCAATAAATTGATATTCACGCCAAGAGCCCAAATCAGGGCAAGTCAGCGGGCAATACCAATACCATATCTTATTTGTATCCCCTGGTTCGCTCCATTCTCCTGAGTACAGAGTCATTTAGTCACCCAGGGCTGGTGCCGCGGAATATTTCAAAATTGACTCTGAGTAATCGCAGCATGGTCAGGCAGCAAGCCAGCGCGAGGCACTGGCAGTAAACGCTCACGGCTAGCTGTCGCAGGGAATTCATGTCCAGTACCCGGAGAGTGATTATTACCATGGCGTAAATAGTAGCCGCCACACAGACGAATACAAACTGACTAACCATGTGCTGAAACTGGCGATTCCGGTCCGATTCGCTCAGATAGGAGTTCTTGGTCCGGCGAAAAATTGCCATGCCACCAAGCCGCCCAGAAAGACATAGGCTACAGCCGAAATAATGGCGTTTAGCCAGCCGCCAAAGCACGAATAGTTGAACTGATCCACATAGGCAATAAAGCCGCACAGGGTAGCAAAGGAGAGGCCCAATAATAGACCCAATACAAGCAACTCAGTGGTACCGATGATATCGGTGATACTGTGTTTCGGGATGAGCGGCCATGATGAATCGGGCTCTTCGAGCGACAACAGCCGGCAGCCAGATTGACAGCAAAATGATCTGGCTCAGGAATAGCAGATCGAACATGAGTTCAATGCTCATGGCTTGTCTCCCTGTGAGGGCATGCCTTTCATTAAATCTGTAAATGCATTGCGAATTTCTGAATCCGTGGCGCCGGCTTCATGCAAACGAATAATGGCGGCACGCAGTACCTCATTGATTTCGGATTTCAAATCGGTATCGCAGTTCGCCAATGCTTCATCATGAATGAAAGTACCCCGGTAACCCCGGGCTACAAGCACCCGGTCCCGTTCCAACAGGCGATAGGCCTTGGCTACAGTTTTGTTGTTTAGCCGCAAATCTCCTGCCAGTTGCCGGATCGACGGCAGACTGTCCCCCGCATTGAGCTGGCTTGCCTTGACCCGCTGCTTGATCTCCTGAACGAGCTGTTCAAACAGGGGAGTTTCGCTATCGAGGTCGATGCTGATGTTCATGTCAGTCACACGGGTGTGAATTGATGCCTAGCATGAACCACTTGTATTAGGGGTACAAGAGGTTCATTGCAATTTCCAGCGCCTGGCCCGCGTTCTAGCTGAAGCATCAACAAGCGCTATTTCAGGATTGTCTGCCCTGGATAGGGCCAGTGCCGGTTTTGGTCCTGTCTGACCGAAGACAATCAGCACCGCTGCCTGTGAATATTCGGAACCGGCCCTGGCCGCTAGCGGCTGTTGCCTCTATCAGGTGCGCATCTGCTATGCTCAGGGTCTGTAAATTCCCTGAACATGTTCATCATTCCTGAACAGGTAAAAGTCATTGACTGATTCCAGAGACTCAAAAGAACCGGGCGACAAGTCCGATAGCAAACAGACCCAGGGCGGTGACAATAGCGACGGGTTACCACCGGGGTTTGGTCGCAGGATCAGCACCCTGGATATTTTCGTTCTTGGCCTGCTGTTCTTCAGCCTGCTCAATTTGTTGAACCTGAATTCGAGTACTTCCCCGGAGATCCCCTACTCACAATTCAAGCAGGAGCTGCGGGACGGCGACATCGGGAGCGTAGTGATTCGTGGCGATCGCATCACTGGGCAATACCGAGGTTCAGCCAATGATACCAACAGCTTCAGCACCACCTTCCCTCCCCTGGAAGACCGCGACCTGTTTCCGCTCCTGGAAGAACAGGACGTTGAGGTGGTAGTCCAGTCGGAGGAACAACCACTGTGGGCACTGATACTGATCAATCTGCTGCCGTGGCTGCTGCTGATCGGCATATTCATGATGGCAACCCGCACCCTGAGAAGTAGAGGCGGCAGCCTGCCCGGTGGCGGCATGCTCAGCTTCGGCCGTTCCCGTGCGCGATTAAGCCAGAAAGAAGATCTCAAGGTCAGCTATGATGACATCGCCGGTCTGAAGCACGCGAAGCAAGACCTGTCCGAGATTATTGATTTCCTGAAATACCCGGACAAGTTTCGAGCCATCGGCGCACATATTCCCAAAGGTATTCTGATGATCGGGCCTCCTGGCACCGGCAAGACCCTGCTGGCCAAGGCAACCGCTGCCGAGGCTGGCGTGCCCTTTTTCAGCATCACCGGCTCCGAGTTTGTGGAGATGTTCGTCGGTGTAGGCGCATCACGAGTGCGGGATATGTTCAAGGAAGCACGCAAAGTGGCCCCGTCATTGATTTTTATCGATGAGATTGACTCTGTCGGACGGGCCCGAAGCAATGTCGGCATCGGCAACGACGAGCGCGAACAAACCCTGAACCAGATCCTGGCGGAAATGGACGGCTTCAGCGCCGAAGAAGCCGTCGTGGTTCTGGCGGCAACCAATCGCCCGGATATTCTTGATTCCGCACTGACCCGACCGGGCCGATTCGATCGCAAGGTGGTGTTGGACTTGCCGCAACGCGACGCGCGACTGGAGATCCTGAAAGTACATGCCCGCAAGATACCCTTGGCCGTCGATGTGGATTTGGATCAGATAGCCGCCGGTACAGTTGGCTTCAGCGGCGCCGACCTGGCGAATCTCATCAACGAGGCGGCATTATTGGCAGCCCGAGAGAGTAAAACCACTGTAGAGAGCAGCGACCTGGAAAGAGCCCGTGACAAGGTGGTGTTGGGAGAAAAACGGGAGTCGATGCTTTCCAGGCAGGAAAAGAAACGCACCGCCTTTCACGAAGCAGGCCACCCTGCCCCATACAGACGCCCTGCCCAAGGTCAGCATTATCCCCGGGGTCTGGCGCTCGGCTATACTCAAGACCCCAGCAACAGAGCAGCTACGGCCAGCACTCTGGAAGACCGTTCGCATCATGCTCGGTGGGCAGTGCAGAAAACCTGGTCTTCGATGAGGTCAGCTCCGGCGCCGCCAATGATCTACAGCAAGCCACCGAACTGGCTCGCCACATGGTGACGGAATGGGGTATGAACGAGTCCCTCGGCGCCATGAGCTACCGACACCCGGAGCAGTCTTACCCCAATCAGGAGTTCGCATTGCACAAGGACTACAGCGAGCACACTGCCGAAATGATTGACACCGAGGTGCGCAAGTTGATTACCAGCAATGAACAACGCGCTTTGGCAACACTCAAAGAGCACCGCGCACAATTGGATACAGTCGCAACAGCGCTTCTGGAAAAGGAAACCCTGAGCGATACAGAGATCGAGGAACTGTTGTCCAGCACAAAGCCAGCGCCTGATCCCCCTGAGCAGCACCAGCCAGTAGCGATCCAGCTTATGGGTAATAAAACCAATTGCGGTGTCGGTTTGAACTAACCGGATACCATTTAGGGCAGCAAATAAAGAATCTGTTTTCTGCAAGGCTACCAAAAAAAGACAGGTGACCAACCTGTTAACCCAGGCGTGGCTGCCTGGTCCTGCTTCATTCGTTGCCCTGATCAGCCGAGTATCAACCAGGGGCCTTTACAAACCGGAGGTAGGGAAGCTTGATTTCCACTTCGCCAAAACGCTCCCGCGCCTGATCATCATCGAGCCCAAGCGCCACGATCACATCCTGCCCTGGAACCCAGTTGGCTGGCGTGGCAATGGGCACCTCGTCAGTGGCCTGAATCGCGTCTAGCGCTCGCAGTATTTCAGCAAAATTTCGACCGACAGACATCGGGTAAGACATAGTCAGACGAATCTTCTTGTCAGGCCCAACGATGAATACCGTGCGTACTGTGGCGCTGTCCTTTGGAGTGCGACCATCGGGGAGATAGGCATCTGCGGGCAGCATATTGTAGAGTTTAGACACGTTCAGCGAGGTGTCGTCGATGATAGGAAAGCTGGCCTGCGCACCGGCAAAGCTCTCAATGTCGCGTTTCCACTTCTGATGCTCCTCAACGCTATCTACAGAAACACCCATTACCTTGGTATTGCGTTTTTCAAATTCCGGCGCCAACTGAGCTACAGCGCCAAACTCCGTGGTACACACCGGCGTGAAATCTTTTGGATGGGAAAACAGAATGGCGTAGCTGTCGCCAATCCATTCATGAAGTTTCAGCTTTCCTGCGGTAGAGTCGGCCTCGAAATCCGGGGCGACATCATTGATTCTCAGGGACATAGTCTTTTCTCCTCTTCTTGTACTCATTTATAAACTGAGATTAGTCTATGCCTATCCATTTTGGCTTGCCAATTAAATTTTCCGATATGGATGATCGACATCACCGATTGCCCGGAGAACAGGGGACAGACTGTTCTGGCCCCTGTTTCTTCACCTTTTCAAGCTAAGTGCCAGGTTTGAGTTGAACTGCTATAACTAATAACTCACGACTGTCGTACCCGGGTCGAAAATGGCCGACATTCCTCCTTCAACTTGAACCCCATCGATCAGCTCATCACTACTAATTCCACCAACATTTTTCATGCACATGCCACACACGAAAACGCGTCCGCCTTCGCTCATAAACTCTGATAACAACCCTTTCAAGGTATTCCCATCCGCATTCGTTTGTTCAGGAATGTTTCTATCTGCTATCCGGGTTCCTTCGACAGTCAAATGTATTGTGACTGGGATGTCCATTTCAGTCAGCACTCTCGTACTAAATACAATTGCCATCGTTGCCCTGTTAATCTCGTCGCTTGTGAGATTAACAAATAGCCTTTGATCATTTTCTGCAGCAGTCAAACTGCTCGAAGCGAACGTGCATATGAGTAGAAACGCCAGCATGCTTACGGATTTCTTTATAGTCATCATAGCTTTTACCTTATGTCGTGGAATTAAATCCGGTTAATGTGGAATACTGATAATTACATTTTTCACACCAAATTATTTTATATCTATTGGTCTATTAATGCCTGCGGCATATTGTCTCACTGCCAGCAATCGATCAGAGCGCTTTCAATAATCTAACTAAGCTCGGATTCCTGACAGCCAGCGAAAACTGATTCACTAATCTCATAGAATTACGTTCCAGGGCGAAGAGGATGGTTCCGGAATTCACCGCAACAATTACTTCAACCTCAGGAGATACGATTCTCATTTTCGATGCCGTCGAATCTCGTTTCTTTTTCAGTTTGTCTATTCGCTATATCAAAAGATCGCAACGAGGCAGCCCTTGGAATCAGGAACCTCCATCATATCTACGATGCCACCGGATAACACAGTGTCCAGCGCATCTTTCAAATACTCGTCATGCGCCTCATTCCGCTGCGTCTCATAACCAAGTTGGTCGTTGATCGGGCCGCGAAACAGGACTTCCTGAGTTTTAGGATTGATTACGAAGACTTCCGCCGTGCGTTCGACACCAAGCGACTTGGCTAGTTGCTGCCCCTCATCCTTAAGGATGGGAAATTCGATACCAAACTCGGTAGCTTCCTTGTTGATGCGCTTGAGATCGTCCTGGATGTTCGCGTTAAACATCAGGAACTCAATGTTCTTGTCCTGGTACAGATCGCGAACTTCCCGGTATTGGGGAAGAGCGATACGCGCAATTGGACAACCCACACCCTGCACATACATAACGATGAAGTCTCTATCGCGATATTGTTCCAACGTATGAGTGATGCCGTGCTGGTCCTGGAGCTCGAAATCCGGCAGTGTTTTCAGCCAGTCGTCTGAAGCACTTGCCATTGAGCAGAACACTAGCGCAAGACCAAGGATTATCTTGTTTAACATAGCTCTTTCCTTCGAACCTCTCGGATTCGTTTCTCTATAGTTCATGAACACTGATCATCATTTATCTACGATATATGTAAGGTAGCCGGTGAACATTTCTTCCCAGCTCTCTAGCCCCCAGGTCACTTCTTGCCGGGGATCAGGATTGAAAGGATTGGAAAGGGAGTTATCTAACGCGCCCGCCACATGCACTGCTGAGCCAGCTGTAATAGCTAGCGGCTCATCAAGCCAGTAATGAGGCTGCCAACCATAGTTGTAAGCCGGAATGCTGAAAATGTCTTTACCCGTTCCGTCATTCTGCACTACAGAAAACTTCATGTGTTTACCGCGATAATTCATCCGCGCTCTCACGGCCAGGAGTTGGACTGGCTCATTGAACACATAAGCTGTCTCGAGAACATGCTCGGGATCACCTGGTTTGACTGTAAATCGCTCCGCCACGGCTCGCGTAAGAATTTCGTGCTGAGGGGGTGTTTCACTGAAATACAGGCCAATATTGGTGCTGTCATCGACTTCCAAGCCGTTGGTGACATAGTGAAACTGTAGTGCCAACTTGTGGCCAGCTGGAATACGGACGCCAGTGTTCTCAGGAAACACAGTGGCTGGATTTTCGCCGGGAATGAAGCTGCCAAGAAACCGCCTGACCGTGGATTTCTTATGTTTCTCTTCTCCCCAGAAGTCCTCTTCGGGACTCACTACAAAAGCCATCAGATGGTGCAGCACACGCTCATCACCAGGGGCATACTGAAATGCGCGCACCCATTTCTCTTCAGTGAAAGGTAGCTCAACCTCCAGATATTCGTAGTCCTGAATTCCCACTGCCGGAACCACGTTAGTGGGTGCCTCTACGATGTAATCTGGTTCACCCAACTGCCAGGAAAACTCTTCCTCAAGAGGGATCTGCTCCAGCGGGTCATTTTCGCCGTCACCTCGAGGCGCTCCAGCAGCCATCCAATGCAACAGCTTCTGCCGTTCTACTGCCGAGATAGCGTGTGCGTTCTTTGAGGCTCCAGCTTCCGGGTCTACCTGCATAGGTGGCATACGCTTGTTAAGAATGACTTCTCGTACCATGGGTGACCAACCCAACAGGGAGACATAGCTGTCAAAAGGGAATGGACCTGCCCCCCCCTGCCGATGGCAGGTCGCACAGTTCTCGACGATGACAGGCGCGACTTCAGTACTGTAATCTGGTGGATTCTTCTGGTGCTGAGCCAGGTCTGAAAATTCAATAAGGCAACCTGAGACCGTGGCAGTCGCCGTGTCTGTAGCCTCGCCTTCGACCACAGCAGCCAGCCTGTCAAGCAACTCTACCTCCGCGCCACCGCGATAGAACAAGGACATACGCTCAGGATTAAATACCAGTATCTCACCCGCCTGACTCAACCCCAGACTCTCTGCAACCAACTTCCTCTCGTCGGCGAGAACAGCAAAGGGCAGTGCCCATTGTTGTCGTTCACTGCGGCTTGCCCCGCTGACATCAAGGACAAGGAACTCAAAGCTGTCCCCAAACTGATCTTGCAAGTTCGCCAGGCGTGTTGCGGCGTCATTCGCAGCGGAGCAGCTATGGTCGTATGTCAACATAACCACTCCATCCCGATGCTGATAGCGACTCAACTGATGGAATCGCCCTTCTTCATCGAGCAGAGCGAAATCTCCCACCCGCTCAGTAGCACCGAAACTCGGACCCGAGCTTGCAATTAGTGCTGCGGCAATAAGAGTTAGCTTCAAACTGGTTATCGACAATAAGAATCTGTTAAGTTTCATGACGTTTACTCTGGAGCACTTTGATTGCGACTGATACTTACATGAGGATTTTCGGACTGTTCCCGTGACCAGTTACGATCAGGTATGGTCATACCACCACGCGCAGGACCACCGGCGTTGTAGATCCCACCACGTAGCACGTAAAGCATATAGGCCGCTTCCTCGCTTAAGTGGGTTTGCTTATCAGTGTAGTTGGCCACTGTCCGCTCGATCTCACCCCAACGATTCTCTACCTCCGGGTGCGCAAGCAGATCGCCAATCACCACTTTAAGCAGTTCAAGATTATCGAGAATGTAGGCAGCTTCCGGATGGGCTGAATAAAAGTTCGGCGCAATTACCGGACTGGTGGGTATATCGGTTGGCAATGAGACCATACTGCCGTGTAATCGCTTGATCTTCTCACCATAGATAGCCAGAAGATTTTCAATATCAGCATCTCTGGATGCGCCATCAGAGGTTGTGACAAGCACTTCCAGCAACGCGATTTTCAGCCACTGCGAAGCCCAGGTGAGTCCGCTTAGCTGGGGGAAACCAGCATTGTAGGCATACGCATAGGCGTGGCCAGACAGCAATTCGTCTGACTTGGGTTTGCTTGCAATAGAGACTTCCTCAACTGCAAGGTATTCTTCTACAGCTTGATCAACGGCAGCTTTCTTGTCTCCATACGCAGGGTTCAGATAGATCTCGATAAGCTGTTCGACGAATTGTCTTCCCCTTTGTAATGTATCAACTGCTACTGGCGGCAGATTACCGACATCAGATAAAGCGATTTTCACCTTTTCAGCACTATGCTGTTCGCGAATCACTCCTAACAGACCCGGTGTAGCACGGCTTTCGAATACGCGATATGGCCCTAGCATCGCCGAATGATCTCCGGCCGAGTGATAGTGAGAGCTTTTGCTCTCCTCAAGCTCTTCCAGC
>JBKAGC010000514.1:0-8810 GCA_046290215.1 Pseudomonadales bacterium
GGCTCTATTTACTGGTGATCACGTTATGGGCTGGTCCACCAGCGTGATTGGCCCACCGGACGGCGATATGACCGACTATATGGCAAGCCTTGAGAAGTTACTGGATCGTGATGATGCGGTTTACTGGCCCACTCACGGCACCTGCATCAAAGATGTGAAAGCGTTCGTTCAGGCCTACATCACACATCGTGAAGCGCGCGAGCAGCAAATTTTACAATGCATCGACGCAGGTACCAGCCAAATCGAGGCCATGGTGCCTATTATGTATACGGAGACTGATCCGGCGATGTATCCCGCAGCGGCTCGGTCAGTATTGGCAGCCATGGAACGACTGGTAGCAACTGGCAAGGTTTGTTGCTCTACCGGCGAGCCTCAGTTGGATTCAGTGTATACACCGGGTAGCTAAATAGTTTCGGGAGCCGCCCTACCGCGCTGACAGTAAGGTATAAGGCGCGGCGTTTACCACAGGTAAGTTTTTGGCCTGGATTAAGCCAGCCGCGTAATCATCTAGAGCCACAGTGGCCTTGTCAGATGTCATGGCCTTGGCATCGTAGTGGGCATAACCGCTTAACTCCACTTCTTGTTGGCGGGCCGAACCAGCAACATCCATATCACCATGATCGGTCATGTCTAGCTCGAACAAATCTGCCTCGACGTGACGCAAAGATGCTTTGCCTTGTTCTTCCAGGGCAACCTGCAGGTGTTCAGTGGTTAAACGACCCGCGTCAAATCGCCCCTGTCCCATCAGTTGCAAGCGTACTTCTGGCGCGGCAATCGAGCCCAACGTGACGCGCTGATAACCATCAACTTTGATGATTAACTGCCCGTCCTGAACGACGAGGGATTCAAGATCGCTCAATACCACCAGCACGATCGTCGCGGTAGTCGCGGAAAGTGTCACCGTGTTGTTGTTTTGAGCGAGGGAAATGTCAGCGCCGTCAAACTCAATCCTGGATTCGCTGCCGTGAGTCAGGCGGACCTGTACGGGACCGTTGACGATGAGCTGCTTAGTATCCTGCAGTGAAACTTCCTCAGCCGCAGCAAACTCAGCTTGCGCGAGCATCGGCAGACACATCAACAAACTCAACAAATAGCGTGGCATTATTTGACCCCTTGAGTACAACAACAATTACTGAAAGGCGTAATTGCACAGGCCGTGCCAGATATTTAACTTCTTGTTTTTATTGAACTTTATCCGATTTCGCTATGATTCCAAGGGAGTTTAGCCACCACCAATTGGCGAATTTCACCACTAACCGGCCGCTGTGACTCCAGCCCAGAGCTGATCTGCACCAGCCGCACAGAATTGCCGCCCTAACTGAATCTGCCAGTAGCGTTCTGCGCCATATTCGTCACGCCACTGCCACAAGCGGCGAGTACGATGATTCAACCCATGCTCCAGGGTGTAACCAATCGCACCATGCACTTGATGGGCGTAATCTGTAACAATCGCCACGGCCTGGCCTAGACGGGCTTTGCCAATGGCAACATCGTGTTCAGCGTCAGAGGTCAAACAAGCTGCGGCGGCACGCTGGCACGCAGCAACCTCACCGGCCATAACCGCTAACTGTTGTTGGATGGCCTGGAACTTCGACAAACTGCGACCAAATTGTTCACGGTCGCTAACGTACTGGACGGACATTGCCAAAACCTCCGCTAGAGCGCCGGCCATCATGCTGACCCGGGTTCTAGCGCCAAGGTAACGTAACTGATCAGCAGCGCCAGAGAGAGCAATGGGTGATTGAAGCTCTGGTAACTGCGCCAATTCGGCGGTGGTTTCACCAGCAATACTGGCGCTGACTTGCCAGCTTAGAGACTGGTTGTTGAGCAAATAGAGCTCATCGGTACCTGCCACTAGCAACCAATCTGCTGCTTCAGTAAATCGTGCGCCGCACACGGTTTCCCCGGTTAATGCCGCCACTGTGATGATGCCTTCGGGAATTGCCTGGCCCGCTTGTTGTAATAACTGTAAGGCGATGAGGTGTTCCGCCAGGGGAATCGGTGACGCGACAGCGCCTGCCTCGCGTAGTACTAGAAGCGCATCGGTAAACGTACCGCCGCCCTCTTCTGTACCGATTGCTGTTAACCCGGTTTCCGTCAAGGTTTGCCAGAGCGCACTCGGAAACTCACCTTGTTCACCTCTGGTATTAAAGTCGGCTTTATCCACCACGGTTTTATCGCACTGATCGGCAAAGATACGCCTGGCGGTTTCAATAATTAGCTGTTGTTGTTCGTCCATCGAAAAGCCTCCTAGCGTAAACCCAGACCACGGGCGATCATGCCACGAAGAATCTCTCGTGTGCCGCCGCGTAAAGTAAATGAAGGTGCGTGCAAAATAGTTTGCTGCAGTTGTGCCGCCAGGCGGTGGGTCATCAGGTCTGGAGATACCTGGCGAATCAGCTCGGGCACCATGCGCTCGAAGGTGTTACCCACATCTTTGATCAGGGCGGCCTCGGTGTTTGGCATTTTGCCATCCTGTAGCATGCCGGCCACGGAAATGGACATACGCCTTAAGGTAATCATTTCCGACATCATGCGGCCAATCACAGCGGCCTGCTCATCTGTGGGCTCTGGGCCAATAGCCCGGACAAATTCAACCATGACTCGAAAGGCAGATAGAAATCGTTCTGGACCGCTGCGTTCGTAACCTAGCTCACTCATGACCTGTACCCAGCCGTTACCAGGTTCACCAATCACATGATCATCAGAGATAAACACGTCATCAAAAAATACCTGGTTAAAGTCTGTATTACCCGCCAGGTTCTTGATGCCCGTGACCGTCACTGCCGGATCCTTTAGATCCACAATCACTTGACTCATGCCCGCATGGCGGTTTTCTGAAGGGGGTTCAGTACGGATCAACGCAATCATGTAATGATTATGGTGCGCGCCCGAGGTCCAGATTTTACTGCCGTTTAACTTCCAGCCGCCGTCCACTTTGACCGCGCTGGAGCGAATTGAAGCCAGGTCAGAGCCAGAGTCAGGCTCGCTCATACCAATCGAAAAGTAGCACTCGCCACGGGCAATTCGCGGTAAATATTCTTGTCGCTGTGCCTCTGTGCCAAACTTCAAGAACTGCGCGCCGCTCTGGCGGTCGGCGATCCAGTGCGCAAATACTGGTGCGCCTGCTGCAAGCAATTCTTCCGTCACCACATAACGCTCCAGGAAGCTGCGTTCGCCGCCACCATATTGCTTCGGCCAGGTCATACCAATCCAACCTTTAGCGCCCAGCTTTTGGCTCAGCTCAGGGGATTCTCCTGTGTTGAAGTCGGAATTGCGGAGATAGTCTTCCGGCAGTTCCGCCTCGATAAACTCTCTCACCTCCTGACGCAGCGCTTCCGCTTCCGGCGGCAGGCTGACGGGCTCAAACTGAAACATGTAGCTACTCTCGTTATTGGGTCTAAATTAAACTGCGACAAAGGTAATGACTTAGGATAATGAATGCAATTCGATCTCCCTTAAGTCCATGTTATGCTGCTGCAACGCAACCGGGGCTTAAGAACATCCTTCATTTTGTTCTGCTTGCCCTGATCGTCGGCTTTTACCAACCGCCACCATAAAACTAATAAAAATGAACAAAGTCGTTGGGCTAGACGCGGTATCCAAGCAAAGTATCGACCTTGCCGGCGGCAAAGGCGCCAATCTGGGCGAATTAATTCGCGAGGGCTTTCCGGTTCCGCCAGGTTTTGTGGTCACAGCAGATTGTTACGCCGCAACTGTAGCACCGTGGTCACTCACCGACCTGAGCCCCGCCGAGATTCGCCACCGCATTATGGAGGCAGAGCTTGAACCGCAAACCCTCCAGGCAATGAAGAGCCAACACGAGGCACTCAGCAGCCAGTTGGGCCGTGAATTTGTTTATGCAGTTCGCTCCTCTGCCACAGCAGAAGATCTCGGCGATGCCAGTTTCGCTGGTCAACACGACACCTATTATTACGTGACCAATGAAAATCTGGCTCACATGGTGAAGAAGTGCTGGGCCTCACTCTGGTCAGATGCCGCGTGTAGTTATCGCCAAAGCCAGGGCATTGCCCACGACGCCGTCGCCATGGCAGTTGTGGTGCAGGTCATGATTGAATCGGATATCAGCGGCATCACCTTTACCGCAAACCCAGTCACCGGCAACCGCGATGAGATTGTCACCGAGTCCAGTTGGGGTATGGGTGCCGCCATTGTTGATGGCCGCGTGAGCCCTGACCAGTACATCTACAGCAGAACCAAAAAAGATCTGGTATCCAAACGAATTGCTGACAAAAAGTTTATGGTGCCGGCAACTCTGGCCGAAACAGAATCACGTTTGCTGCATGTCTCCGCGTTAAAGCGCCGCCTCGAGACACTGGATGATAACCATATCGCCACGCTAACTACCTGGGCAGAGAAATCAGAAGCTTACTTCGCCTGCCCGCAAGACCTTGAATGGGCGTTTCATGGTGACGAATTCTACATTTTGCAATCTCGCGCCATTACTACCCTTGGGTCACACGAAGAACAAATCCCCGAGGGTAAGTATGTCTTGTTTAAACCCATGGCAGAGAACTTTACGGATCCTCTGCTGCCTTTATCTCAAGACATTTTTATCAAAGCGCTGCCAATTCTAACGATGATACGTGGCCGCGCTTACTTGAACCTACAACACTTGAGGCCGCTGTTTCCGTTTAAGATGACCGACCAGCAAATCTCACAAATGGCTTATCTTTCCGAGTCTGCAGATTTCAAACCCCGCTTATCCATTCTTAAGCTATTGGGTTTGGGCATCATTTTGTACTTTAACTACTTGCTGATGGGTGTTTTCTATTATCGTACCGCCCGGATGCCGGATGACTTTATGGCCTCTTTCCGCGATCTGTTTAATGAAGCGGTTGCGGACCACAAACTTGACGCCCCGGGCTTAATGCAGAAGCTGTTCTTTCGACCCCGATTTTTTGAACCCGTGGGCAATATGGTGATCTGGGTAAATTTAAGCGCGCCGCGCTACATACTTCTGTTGGGCGTCCTAACCCGGCTACTGAAGTTCTGGTTACCGGAAATACGAGATGATGCGGCCTCCTATTTAACCTCTGGCACAGAGGGCGTGCTATCCACGGATATGGGCCGCCGAATCTGGTATCTGGCCCAGCAGGCCAAACAGTCCCCAGAGGTGGTGGACATTATTACCCGCCATGACCCTAAACAGGCCTTACCTATCTTGCAGCAAACCCCTGAGGCCAATAATTTTATGCAGCAGGTGGCGCAGTTTCTGGATATTCATGGGCATCGCACCTTAAAGGAGTTCGAGTTGAATTCGGTCCGCTGGGAGGAAGATCCCACACCGGTCATCGCGATGATTCGCAATTATTTACAAGCTGACATCGACCCTTCTCTCAGCGGGCAAAAGATTGATAAAGAGCGCAGCGCTTTTGTCGCCGAAATCCGCACGGCGTTGCAGCCAAAATTCCTGGAGCGCAGCCTCAGCTGGCGCTGGCAACTACTTGACGCTTTGCGCCGCGCCACCAAATACTATATTCGCCTACGAGAGAACTCGCGCTTTTATCACATCATGGTGTTCTACGGCGTGCGCAAAAAAGTCCTGCAGGTAGAACAAACCTTACTGGATGCCGGTAGTTTGAAATGCAAAGACGATATCTTTTATCTCGTGTGGGATGAAGTCAAAGCCTTGCAGTCTGGGCAGCTCACCTGGTTAGACGTGGAAGACCGCATTCGCGAGCGACGCATGGAATATATACGCCTGGCAAAGGCAGCACCGAAGAAAACCTACGGCGTGGCACTCCCAGACGAAGCAGACACAACTACTGACGATACTACTTTGCTGCGCGGTCAGGGCGCATCGCCAGGTCGTTGCGAGGGTATTGCCAGGGTTATTATGGACCCTGGCACAGACGCCACTGTGACCGCGGGTGAAATCCTAATTGCGCCATACACCGATCCAGCCTGGACACCATTGTTTTTAACGGCCAGTGCCGCTGTGGTGGAAGTTGGTAGCTATCTCTCCCACGCCGGTACGATTGCCAGGGAATATGGGATGCCTTGTGTGGTGGATGCGGAAAATTGCACCGAACGCATTAAAACCGGCGATCGAATCCTCGTAGATGGCAGCACAGGAACCGTGAGTTTGATTAACGAACCGACGCAGGAGGTAGCATAAGGTGCTCTTAACCGTGCTCGGCTTCCTGGTGGGGGTTCATCTCACCATCACGTTATTTGGCGCTCTGTATCGAATCATTGATCTCAGCTTTGCCTTACGGCATTTCTGGCTGGAAATCACCTCGAGGATTGCCTTTAACCTCACCTTGATCTTTCTGATCTACTTCTTCGCCGGGGATGGTTTTTTACAAGGATTTATCTCCGGTCAGATTTTCTTCGCGTTATTTCACGTCGGTATTTTCTGGTGTGGGACTAATGTCATTATCGTAATCTCAACTAGCCACCTATCCTGACCGCTTTATCGCAAACCACGCCGGATTAGTGACAGATATCACAATTTTGTCGATAGCATATTTGCACAGCGGTACTGGCTTATCTTTGCCACATCGATCCACTACATTGATAACGCCCATGGACTTCGCAAACCTCATCAGAACTTGTGTCATATTCCTGGTCCTGGCCACTACTCTGGCAACCAACATGGACGATAATCTGTTGGCTCGCCTGGGTATGGATTCTAACTTCGCCTACGTACTGGGTTTTGCCGCACTATTTAGCGTGCTCTTAAGCGAACGTAACGCCTTCATCGTTGCAGCCGTGGTCATGTTTAGCTTGAACGCCAATATGCCAATTGATTTTTCATTGAATCTAGGGGTTGACCGCGATTACTACGCTGGTCTGATGTTCGCCCTGCTGCTACAACCGGTCATGGTTCGGACCATGTCGTTGGGATAGTGATATCAGCAAGATGCAGAGCAGCAGCTACTCAGCCTCATCAATTTCTGGCAACTGCATCAGCGTCGTTCTTGGTGCTGCTTGCATATAGATCAATCCGTTGCGCGGTTTGTCTAACTCCGCCTTAAAGTAGAGGTATTCAAACAACTCATCGGCGCGCTCTTGTTCTACTGTTAGAGAGAACACATCTCGTTCTTGCTGACCACCAAAACCACTTCGACCTGTATTGGCTGATCGCCCAACACCCCGGGCATTACTAAAGTTCGCATTAAATATGCCAAATTCCTCACTGACTGCCTCAACAAGGGCTTTACCGCGACCCTTGGTGACGATGCAAACGATCTGCTTGGCGTCTTTGATCAATCCGTCCATGTCTATTTCGCCGCCAGCCGTTCGATCACATCCGCCGGAATAAAAGTGGCTGCCTTTTCTAGTTTAGAAACGTAAATGATACCCGCCCCTGGCAGGTCTAACTCAGCCGCGAAGTACATACGTTCGAAGATCCGATCCACCTGGTCATCGGCAACCAGGATCGTGATCACTTCTTTCTCGACTTCCACCGCGAGTCCGAGAATACCTAGTCGTTCCCGAACACCGCTGCCGTAGCCATAGTAGATCGTTGCGCCCTGGGCTCCAGCATCTT
Source organism: Pseudomonadales bacterium (assembly GCA_046290215.1). Lineage (GTDB taxonomy): Bacteria > Pseudomonadota > Gammaproteobacteria > Pseudomonadales > Azotimanducaceae > JAHRVQ01. Next base: position 7,520 of record JBKAGC010000514.1, read on the forward strand.
GAGCAGCTTGCACCACAACATCTGCTTTACCACGTTGCACAATGCAGGTGATCATCGAAACATCGGTAAGAATGGTTAGCTGTCGAGTACTCATACGATTGGGGTACCTATAAGATCGTCATCATTAGTTTCTGTGGCGTCGCGCTTTTTCATTTTGAAGCGGATATAAAGGCCAGTGGTTAACACCGCCACGATGGGGCCAATGGATGCCATGGAGAGGATGCCAAAGCCTTCAATTGCCCCAAGCGCATTGCCAAAGCCTAAGCCCATAGCCAATACCAGTGGCACTGTGACTGGACCCGTGGTCACGCCAGCGCTATCCCAGGCAATGTTGACAAACTCCTCGCTGGAGAAAATTGTTAATACAATCGCTAACAGGTAACCGGGTACCAACAAATAAGCAATGGGAATATCAAACACAATCTTGGCAACACCCAGCGCAATACCAGTACCAACACCAAGGGACACCGCGTACATCAACGTGTTTTTCTTAAATGAACCGCTGGTGAGATTTTCAACCGTCATACCAAGGGCGTTCAATGCGGGCTCCGCCAGGGTTGCGCCAAAACCCAACAGCCAGGCAAAAGCCAGCGCCACAACCATACCGACTACAAGATTATACAGCGGTGAACCCGCGACGCCTTCTAACTCCGAGAAGGCCGCTGGTACCAGGCTGCCGCTCTGGCCACCAAGCTTGGATAAGCCATAGCTCAGGCCAAGATTAAACACGATCATACCCAGCACACAAAGAAAAATGCCAAAGCCAATAATGGTCGGTTGAGGAATGCGCTCCCTGAGTAGCACCAGCATCACCAGCAGTAGGAATACTACCAACGGCACGATGGCGCGCACCCCACCCACTACCTCAACCCCGGGAGTCACTTCATACCAGGCCGGGGATTGCGCGGCAGAAGTTGCTGCCTGGGCAGCAGCGATAATTTCTTCAGGAGTAATAGTTGCCGAGACATACAAAGCCAGCAGCATCACGGCAACAATCGGAAACAAGGATGCCAGGGTGACAATGCCAAAACCCGAAAGGGAATCCCCGCCTTTACCGGCGGCATTAGCAATCCCGATGCCCAGTGACAACACCAGCGGCACCGTCACCGGTCCGGTGGTCACAGCGCCGCAATCAAAGGCCAGGCCAAGGACTTTGGATAATTCAGGATCTATAGCCATATAAATAGACACGAGCAGAACCGGCACCAGAGTAATGAAAATCAGCGGTTTTAGGCTCCAGCCATAGATAAATCGAACAGTACCGAGGGCAGCCGCTAACCCCACACCAACC
>JBKAGC010000515.1:0-8523 GCA_046290215.1 Pseudomonadales bacterium
TTGAGCACCACAAAGTCATGACTCAGGCGCTTGCCCGCATTCTCGCCGCGGCGAACGTCGTTACGCTCTTCCATACCAAGGTGCGCCACATTAATCACTAATGCCTCGTTTAATGTCCGGGTTGGCGTAAAACTCACGCGATAGGTCTGATGCTCGCCGATTAAGCTTAAGTTACCCACCTCAGGTGCGATTTCTTGAGTTAGCGGCGGTTGATTACGTGTCCTTATGTTAAAAAAACCACGCCATTCCTCGCCATTGATGACAAAACCTGGAGTATAAACAGAAGCTGTACGCTGAATTTGATGGTATTGACGCTGCCGCGCAGAGAATTCGGCCATGGCGAATTCATCACGCCAGCCCAGGTAATCCCAGTAGTCCACATGAAAAGCCACCGGCACAAACCGGCGAAATAGCTGGTCATGTTGTTTTAATTTGGACAGCCAGGCATCGGCAGGTGGACAGGACGAGCAGCCCTCAGAGGTATATAGCTCCAGCAAGACGACCTGCCGCGGCCCTGATTGCAACTGCTCTCGGCTATGACTAAGGCTCATTGTGGTGATCAGCATAAAAAAAACAACAAGGCGCATAAGAAGTCAGGAAAAAGTGAGTCAGTACCATTAAGGATTGGTAGAATCGGGGTTTTATTACACTTACGCGCAGAAAATCACTCCAGTTGGACGCAAAGCCATGACCACAATTAAAAAAGCCGACCTCATTCAGAGTATCCAGGACGCCCTGCAATACATTTCTTATTACCACCCAAAAGACTTTATTCAGGCGGTGCATGAAGCCTATCAGCGCGAAGAGTCCAGCGCGGCGAAGGATGCCATGGCGCAAATTCTGATTAATTCGCGCATGTGCGCCGAGGGCCAACGGCCAATTTGTCAGGACACAGGCATTGTTAATGTGTTCGTCAGCGTGGGTATGGATGTGCGCTTTGAAACCGATCAGTCCCTGGAAGATATGATCAATGAAGGTGTGCGCCGCGCCTACTTGTTGCCAGATAACGTCCTGCGCGCTTCAGTTCTCGCAGATCCCGCGGGCAAGCGCCAAAACACCAAAGACAACACCCCAGCAGTGATTCACACCGAGTTGGTGCCAGGCAATGAGGTCGAGATCCACGTGGCAGCGAAAGGCGGTGGTTCTGAGGCGAAGTCGAAGCTGGTGATGCTAAATCCTGCCGACAGCATTGTGGATTGGGTATTGAAAACCGTGCCCACCATGGGTGCCGGCTGGTGTCCCCCTGGCATGCTAGGCATTGGGATAGGCGGTACAGCAGAAAAGGCGATGCTCCTGGCGAAGCGTTCTTTGATGGATTCTATCGATATCCATGAGTTGCAGGCGCGCGGACCGAGCAATCGGGTTGAGGAATTGCGTCTCGAACTGTTTGAAAAGGTCAATCAGCTCGGTATTGGTGCCCAGGGGTTGGGCGGTCTAACCACTGTGCTAGATGTGAAAGTTATGGATTACCCCACCCACGCGGCGAACTTGCCGGTGGCGATGATTCCAAACTGTGCGGCGACGCGGCATGTGCACTTTAAATTAGATGGTAGTGGTGTTGCAGAATTGCCAGTGCCGAAGTTGGAGGACTGGCCTGAGATCACCTGGGAAGCTGGTCCAAACTCTAAGCGGGTGAATCTGGATACTGTCACACCCGAGGAGGTAGCAACCTGGCAGCCCGGTGAAACGCTGCTCCTGTCTGGCAAGATGCTCACTGGCCGTGATGCGGCCCATAAGAAGATTCGCGATCTTTTTGCGGCTGGAGAAGGTTTGCCTGAGGGTGTCGACTTAAACGGCAAGTTTATTTACTACGTGGGTCCTGTAGATCCGGTTCGCGAAGAGGTGGTCGGCCCAGCAGGACCAACCACGGCCACCAGAATGGACGGCTTTACTGAGATGATGCTGGAAAAAACCGGCCTGCTTGGCATGGTGGGTAAGGCGGAGCGCGGTCCAGTAGCGATTGAAGCCATCAAAAACCACAAAGCCGTCTACTTGATGGCGGTGGGTGGTGCCGCTTTTCTGGTGTCGAAAGCAATTCGAAAATCCCGGGTGGTCGCATTTCCGGAGCTGGGCATGGAAGCCATCCATGAATTCGAGGTGGAAGATATGCCCGTGACCGTTGCGGTGGATTCTACCGGTGATGCAGTGCACATTTCAGGACCGAAAATCTGGCGCTCCAAGATCGGTAAGCTGCCAGCTGTTGAGGTATAAGACGGGCGCAAAAGGTCTTTTAAAAACAAGTGCTTAGCGAACTGTCTTGATGGCGGTTCGTTGCATGCACTAGATCAATGCGTTACAGTTGCCACCCAAAGAAGAGGTGTGTTGTTAACACATCGAGCCGCCTGTCTGGCGATCCCACAATTGTATTCGGAACCAACTAAATTATGGTGCAATCCACGGTTGATAAGCTGTACCTAATCGCGGAAAACCTGGCCCAGGACTTCTCCTTATTTCCACGCCGGGAAACTTCCAACGTCGTTAAGGGGCTCATGTCGTCCCAGCAAATTGAACAAAATCTCGAGCGGCTTCGTGGCATGGACGTTGACGCTTATATCGCTGCAACGGTCTCCCCTGGCGAAGAAGGTTCAAGGCCATCCTCGCGCGACATTATTGCATCGTTGGACTTAAAGATACTTAAAGAAACATCTAACGGGCCATTCTATGGTGCAGAAACCGAGATGATGTTTGATGGGGTTGCTCGTCGGGTTGGTTTTATTACCCAAAATCGCGCTTATGCGTCCGGCGTCTGGGGGCCAGAACATCATGAGATGGCGGCAAAGATGGCTAGTGATCTGGCAATCCGCTCGATCCCTATCGTTTGCATGATGGACACTCCCGGTGCAGATGGTGGTGAAGTAGCCAACGCCAACAATCAGGCGCACGCTATTTCTCGACTCATTGCTGAGTTGTGTAACGTGGATGTGCCAACAATTGGTATCGTGATCGGTCAGGGTTATTCCGGTGGCGCAATCCCCCTTGCCGCAGCGAATTTGTTGCTGTCTTTGCGTACTGGTGTGTTTAACACCATTCATCCGAAAGGTCTGGCAAGTCTGGTGCGCAAGTACAACTTGTCCTGGCAAGAGTGTGCCAAATCCGTTGGGGTTTCCTCGTTTGAGCTATATAAGCAAGGCAATATCGACGGCATTATCGATTATGACCCTGGCGAAGAAGACAAGATTCATAATCTGCGCAACGCAATCGTGTCGGGTATCTTGTCTATTGAGCAAAGTACTCGCGAATTCGTTAATGAACATCCGGAAATTCATGAACATTACAAGCGCAATCTTGAACGTTACTTTAACCCCTCAGAAACGTTGTCGGCAGTTCACGCTAGTTCCACGCTAAAACTGCGAACGTCGCCCACTGAGTATCCGAACATTTTTGGCGTGGCCTATCGCTACTTGCGTTACCTTGGTTTGCGCCGCCGCATACAAAGCACAACCACTAAACTTTATGGTCGTCTTGCGAGTCAGGAGCTGCCTGCTGGTGAACTGCAGCAGCGTGTCTATCGCGAACGACGTTCGGCGTTTTTGGCATGGTTGTTAGATCCTGACAAGGTGCTTTATGAAGATGCCATCAACAAGGCGTGGAAGAACTACTCTGATAAAAAAGCCGTGGTAGGTGATGAGCGCGGTCGAATTGCCCAGTTGATTTTTGGTGAGCCGACCAAAAACTATGAGAATGCCAAACGCGAGCTCTGCATGACCGCCGGTTTGCATTTGTACAACCGCTGGAAAGCAGGTGCCCGGGATAACCTAAATGCCTTGATCGAGTTTGTGGCTAATCCTGAAACCAATAGCTACTTACTGCAGGCAAGCGATATCAAGGATGCCAAGACGTTGCTGCGTACTATGGCGGATACTAATGATAAGTTCGTCACACACCTGAAAACCTTGTTGACCTATGAAGGTCGCAAACTGTTTGGTGCTGAGCAAATTGATGAGAAGTCCGAGAGCTTTTTAAGCTTGCAACTAGTGGCTGAGTTAAACCTGGTGATTGAGTCACAAGATCTATATGACCCAGCGTTGCTTGATAGCGCTAATCTTTCTGAAGAAACTCGACGCTTAATTGCCGCACGGGAGAATAACGAAGGGGTCATGGTGCCTCTGAATCGCCGTATTCTTGAAGACGGCTTGTGGGCGTATGTGGAGCGTAAGAGCGACTCCTCCAAGACAGTCACTGACCAGGAACGCACCATCCTCGATGTAATCCTCGATGAAGACGTTCGCGATGACTTTGTTCAAGAATGTCAGAATCTGATCACCTTTGGATATGTGTACGACAATCTGATTAACGATCTGGTTTCAGTGGCCAGACAAGCCCATGAGTCTCGCACCTTATCCTCTAGTTTTATTTCTGAGTTGCTGGATCGCTCCATTGCCGCGGTATTGGCAGAGCAGCAGTTTACTGGCATCGAAGCGGCAGAGTTAAAAGAACGCTTTGCCAGTTGGATTGGCGAGTTGGCCAGTAGCGGCAAGAGCGGCGGTTTCTTGAAATCAGTGGAAGAATGGATACGCGTTGTCCACCGTGACAAAAGCGATACGTTGTTTGTTGTTATTAGTTTCTTCTTTGAGAAGTTGTTGCCTGAATACTATGCTTCCATTTCTGGTGGTAAGCGCTATGAGGGTAAAGTAGAGCCGGTACGCATCGGTCGACGCAAAGACTTCTGGAACCGTTTAACCATCGCCTATCGGGATTTGCTGTTTCATGAAGTATTAACAACAGAAAAGCGCAGTCGCAGAACCACAGTGGAAACCATTGTTGAGCGCTTTGTTGATAACTTCGAAGAGCAGAACGATACGCTAATGTCGGCTAACCCGGTGGCGTTTCCGACTTATCGTCCTTCTATTGAATCCGCGTTAAAGAATAATGTTCGTCCCCATGGTCTGGTCACAGGCATTGGTGACTTTAAGACAGAAAAGGGCTGCTATCGCGCCGGGCTGGTGATCTCTAACGTGGCTTTCCAGGCAGGCAGTATTGATAACTCTGACTGTGTGCGTTTTTGTAAGTTATTAGTTGAATGCGCAACCCAGCGCTTGCCAGTGGTGTGTTTTATCTCCTCTGGGGGTATGCAAACCAAAGAAGGTGCCGCGGCGCTCTTTACCATGGCGGTCGTAAATGATCGCATCACTCGCTTTGTGCGCGACAATGACTTGCCGATTATTATGTTTGGCTTCGGTGACTGTACCGGTGGCGCTCAGGCGAGTTTTGTGACTCATCCGCTGGCGCAAACCTATTATTTCTCTGGTACCAGTATGCCATTTGCCGGGCAAACAGTGGTTGAGTCGAACCTGCCGTTTACCTGCTTGATGAGTAATTATCTGTCGGTGAAGTCGGGTTCTATGAACGGACTTGTAAAGCACCCCTTTGCTGAAGCGTTGGATGAGAAGCTGCGCGAGGTGGACCCTGCCCTGCCAGTACCCAGTGAAAGTGTCGAGCAGGTGGTAGATCGAATTATGTCGGGTATCTTGCAAGCCGCAGAGCCCGTTGTTGAATCCAGCAAAGTGACTTCTGAAGAAGAGCTGATCCGACCTATCAAACGCACGTTGATTCATGCCCGTGGCTGTACCGCGGTCAAGCTCGTCACAAAAGCCATTGAGTTCGGTCATGAGGTGGTACTGGTTCAGTCAGACCCTGATATGGAATCGGTGCCAGCAGACCTGGTGCGTAGTGATGACAAGCATAGTCTGGTTTGTATTGGTGGTAATACTTCCGATGAGAGTTATTTGAATGCCCTCAGCGTGCTTAACATTGGCGATATCGAAGGTGTTGATTCCTTGCACCCAGGTATTGGCTTTCTGTCAGAAGATCCAAATTTTGCGCGCATCGTTCGGCAGCGTGGTATCAATTTTATTGGTCCCCGTGTTAACAGCATGGAGACCATGGGCAATAAGTCGAACGCCATTAAAACCACTATGAGTATTGATGTGCCGGTAGTGCCAGGTAGTCACGGTATTGTGAATACCGCAGCGCAAGCATCAGAGATTGCTGAACAAGTGGTTTATCCGATTCTGCTGAAGGCCGTACACGGCGGTGGCGGTAAAGGTATCCAGGTGGTTGAGCGGCCGGAACAACTACACAGTTTATTCCAGCGCGTGACTACAGAAGCGAAAGCAGCTTTTGGTAACGGTGACGTGTACATCGAGAAGTTTGTCACTTCGCTGCGCCATATCGAGGCACAAATTCTTCGCGATACCCACGGCAACACGCGTGTCCTGGGTATTCGTGACTGTAGTGTGCAGCGTAATAATCAGAAGCTGATGGAAGAGTCAGGCTCCACCATGTTGCCGGATCATCTGCGTGAGGAAGTTTACAAGTACGCCGAGAAAATCGCCGATGCTGTGGACTACATTGGCGCCGGCACAGTGGAATTTATCTATGATGTGCCGAGTAACGCCGTGTACTTTATGGAGATGAACACTCGCCTGCAGGTCGAGCACCCTGTCACCGAAGTGGTGACCGGTATCGATATTGTGAAGAAGCAGTTTGAAATTGCCGCGGGAGAATCCATTGCAGAGCTGAAACCCAGTGAAAAGGGTTATGGCCTGGAAGTTCGCGTTAACGCGGAAAAAGCCGTACTGGATGCGGAGGGCAAAGTCTCCTTTAATCCAACGCCTGGTTTAATCACCGCTTGCGAGTTGCCAGAGCAAGATAACATTAGCCTGATTTCCATGGCGGAAGCTGGCAAAGTGGTATCACCTTTTTACGACAGCTTGATCATTCAAATTATTTGTTACGGTGATGATCGCACTGATACCATCAATAAAATGCTCGATTACCTCGAGCGAGTAAAAATTGAAGGTATTTGCACTAACATCAGTTTGATCAAACGCATCCTCAAGGATAAAGAATTCATCGATGGCATTTACGATACTGGCTATCTGCCAGCATTCTTGAAGCGCATCGATGTGCCTGAGCTGATTAAGGAAATTGAAGAGGCTTCCGGCAGCGACGGCCAGGGCCTTGATCTTGAAATGCTGAAGATTGAAGGTAGCGACGAGCTCAAGGTGTTGTCACCCAGCACCGGTGTCTTCTATCGAACCCCATCACCATCAGAACCTGAGTATGTCAATGTGGGCGATCTGATCTCTACGGAAGACACGCTCTGTCAGTTGGAAGCCATGAAGATGTTTACGCCCATGAGTCTTGGCACCTTTGCCAATGACGACGGTGAGCTTTATCCATCTAGCCAGCAATACAAAGTCACTCGTATTAACTTGACCAGCGGTCAACAGGTTAACGAAGGTGATTTGCTGTTTGTGATTAAGCCAGTTAGTGCAGCAGAGGCGGGTTAATCCCTTCTGCTGACTATTGTTGTGCTGAGACGACCGAGCCGCGGTGAGAACGCTGCAGCTCGGTTCTCAAGTGCACCAGTTCTGATAAGTTCTCATCAATCTTGAGCTGATAGCTCGCGCGGATTTGCGCTTTAACGTCATCCAGAAGTTCAGGATTGGATGTGCTGTAAGGTGCATTGGCAATTTCTTGTTCTCGTGCCATGCGCAATTCATCGAGTTTGTGTTCGATCGCTGAAATCTCCGCCGGGAGATCCCGGGGCGGTAAATCGATCTCGTAACTGGGTTGCGGTTCCGGTATGACCGGTTGTGCTTTTGGTGTCTCAACACGGCAAGGGGTGTGGCTAAATTCCGTGGTGCCATCTGCGTTTTCGCAACGAAATACCTCCGCTGTTGCGGTGGTGGCGAAAAGGAGTGCTGCGGTTACTAGCAAAGTACCGCCAAGGATGGGTTTACTCATGGGGAGACGGTACGCGAATCTGTGCAGAATAGATTGCCGATTCCGTCGAACGGTAGCTGCAAGCGATGAGCGTGCTAGAAGTCTAGTAGATGCCACTCATCCATGGCCTTGCCAATATAGGCAATACCGATAAGCAGAATCACAATCTTGCCAATTTTCTTGAACGCCGCGTCATCAAGGCGATCAACAATATGCTTGCCGAGCCAGTTACCGAAGAGGGCGGCAATGATCACCGCTGGGATAAGCCAGGCAGGTAATTCCGCGGTGACGCTAACACTCAGCAGCAAACCGTAGTAAACCAGTTTGATAAGGTGGCCAAGAGTCTGGGTGATCGCCTTGGTGCCAAGGATTTCATAGCGTGACAGTTTGCTTTGTACGTAGAAGATATCCAGCACCGGACCAGAAGCGCCGGCTAGCATTTGCGCCGTGGTCACCAGCAAACCGCAAAGAAAAGCCATCACCGGCCGTTCAATATCCAGGTCAAGTGACTTTGGGATGACGAACGCGATAAATGGAAACAGACCAATGAGTAAAAAGACGAGCCCTTTGTTGGGAATGAAGGTGATCAGCATGAATAGGCCCAGGATCACAAAGCTGCCCAGGGTATAAGGTAGTAGCACAGCCCAGCGAATGTGCCGTCGATGCAACCAAATCCGAGAGCCGTTTGAGAAGGCCTGGGCGATCCCATGCAGGACCATGGCGGTGGGTACGGTGAGAAATAGGCTGAATACTCCCATCAGGATCATGCCGCCAGCCATGCTCAACACACCG
>JBKAGC010000516.1:0-6908 GCA_046290215.1 Pseudomonadales bacterium
AACAGCGCGCGCTGGATGGGGGTATTTCCCGACGGCTTCACGCCAGAGGGACATGCCCCCTCCTGAAGCGCTCCGGTATTAGATGAAGTTTTTCGACACCCAGCTTTTATTGCTGTCTCGACGGAATGCGTGGATCTTTCACCGTATTTCTTGGTGTTGGCTGATAGAGAGAGGTCTAGTTTGTACCGATGCGCTATAGCGGGGGGCGATATGCCTCTGGCGTAAAGCCGTCGGCACATACCCCCCGCAGCGCGCGCGAATCATTTACCGGGTTTCCTGGTGTTGGATATTAGAGAGAGGTCTGGTTTGTACCGTTGCGCTTCAGCGGGGGGCGAAATGCCTCAGGCGTAAAGCCGTCGGCACATACCCCCCGCAGCGCGCACGAACCATTCACCGCGTTTCTTGGTGTTGGATATTAGCGAGAGGGAACCTCCCAGACTTCGCAGATAGAAACCATCTATCTAATCTCCAACACCCACAATCCCGGTCCACCGAACAGGGCGCGCCGCTTTTTATGGAAAGAACGGGGTATTTCCCAACGGCTTCACGCCAGAGGGACATGCCCCCTCCTGAAGCGCTCCTGTATCAGCCGAAGCATTTCAACACCCAGCTCCTGTCCCGATCTCAAAGAAGCTAGCGCGATTCATCTATCGGTTCCATTCCGGTGCCGCCGTTTATCCCATATTGTGCAATCTGCATTGCCGCGATAAGGTATTGCAAAACTCAAGGGGCGGCGTCTATGAAGTTTGTCAAAATCTTTGCGATTATTGTTTTCGTGTATGTGGGCATTGTGGTCGCCTTTGAAAGTTTGTTGGGCTACTTTCAACCAGAGAATCAACAAACTCTAGTTATTACCACTATGGATGATGAAGGCAATGAGTTTGATCGGGTGCTGGCTCGTCTGGAAAGTCAGGATAAGGTGTATATCGCTGTGAATCATTGGCCGCGAGCCTGGTACTACCGGGTGCTCGATAATCCGCAAGTGAAAGTCACCTATCAGGAAAACGTCACGTCTCACACCGTAGTGCCCGTTACCGGCGCGGAGTTTGAGCAGGTCAACAGTGACAATGCGTTACCGTTTTTCTTCCGGGTTCTAACAGGGTTCCCGCCGCGGCGCATTCTGAGGCTCGACCCCGCGTAAGGGAAAATTAACAAAGCAGACTCGTCATTTATCCGGTAGCTTATTAAACTAGGCGTTTATTCCAGATTGAGTCTGCTATGCAAAGCCACGAAATAGACTATGAGATTCTCGGCCACGATATTCAACTCGTGGAGATAGAACTTGATCCTGATGAAACCGTGATCGCCGAAGCCGGCGCGCTGGCTTATATGCAAGAACACATCGAGTTTGAAACTCGCATGGGTGATGGGGCTGATCCTGATGAGGGCTTTGTGGGTAAGCTGTTCGGGGCAGGCAAGCGTCTTATCACTGGCGAATCGCTTTTTATGACACATTTCACCAATCGCGGTGAAGGCAAACGTCGCGTGGCGTTTAGTGCGCCTACCCCTGGTTCTGTGTTGCCGATTAATCTGGCGGCAGAGGGTGGTGAGATTATTTGCCAGAAAGATGCATTTCTGGTGGCGGCCCGTGGTACGAAGATTGACCTGGCCTTTAGTAAGCGGCTTGGGGCGGGTTTTTTCGGTGGTGAAGGGTTTATTCTGCAGAAGTTATCTGGGGACGGCCTGGCATTTATTCATGCCGGCGGGACCATGGTGAAAAAAGAACTAAACAACGAAACGATCCGCATGGATACTGGTTGCCTGGTGGCGTTCAGTGCGGGGATGGACTACGACATTGAGCTCGCTGGTGGTTTGAAAAGTATGCTGTTTGGTGGCGAGGGATTTTGTATGGCTACGGTGAGCGGTACCGGCTCGGTTTGGATTCAGAGCTTACCGTTTCCGCGTTTGGTGGACCGTATTGTGGCTGCCATGCCAAAACCTGATAATGACGAACGTAATTAAAGAAAACCTGAAAACATCTAGCAGAGGTAAACAACATGGCCAATGAGGGTTATCACGAACCGATTGAAGAGCTCACGGACGAAACTCGTGACATGCATCGGGCGATTACATCTTTGATGGAAGAGCTTGAGGCGGTGGACTGGTACAACCAGCGGGTAGATGCTTGTAAGGACGAGGAGCTAAAGCGCATTCTAGCTCACAATCGTGATGAAGAAATTGAGCACGCGGCCATGGTGCTGGAGTGGATTCGTCGTAAGAATCCGGTGTTCGATGGCGAGCTAAAGAACTTTCTTTTTACGGACAAACCCATCGCGCACAAATAATTGCGCACTTTAGGCGCGATGCAGGCGGTATATTTGCCGCGTAAAATCTTTCACCTGCATCGCGCCCAAATAATCTGATAGATAGTCGTCTGGCCCGTGGGTCAGCAAAAGCGCTGCGGCAGGTTCGGTGAGATAGATGCAAGCTGGCGGCGTCACCTCGGCAAGCTCTCTGGCATAAAAGACGTGTGTTCCGAAGTAGTCCCGATCTTTGGTTTTCGAGCGAGGAAAGATGGGACCGGTGTGAATGGCAATTTGCAGTTGCGTGTCTTCTGGCAGGTCCAGTTGTTGCCAGTCCACCCATCCCGCCAGAACCCTGACATGATAGGCATAGTCTGCGGCATCCTTAACGTTATGAAACGCGCGGTTAATGCCTTCGCCTCTCAGAAATTCGTTGTCTTCAGGGACTTTGTCCATCAATACCCTGTGCACGACGTCATCATGGGTGTTAGAAGAAATCTCTACTAGCGTCATGATCTCACGATCTAGATGGCGGCTGTCTCGTTTTCGTTTCCCAACCGTTGGCAAGATACTGCTACTACTTACTTCGCCCCGCAACTTACCAATATCAATGATATGCACATCCAGCCCTTGTTCGAGCCACTCAATCGTTAGCTCGGCGGTGCCACCAGTCTCGCCCGGCTGATAAGGATCGATTGCAGCTATCACATTTACCGTGCCATCGCACTGTTGTGCGCGCAGTTGAGCATAGCCTTCGATGAGATTTGCCGCATGGCTATACAAGCAAGGATTGTTCAAATGAGATTCATCGGTGGCGACGGTCACTGAGTTAGCTTGTTTCAGAACGTCCCAGAATTCCATGGACTCATCCACGCCGTTTAATGCCACGCTGGTGCGGCGAAATTCTTCAGCGGCAAATGGCAGAATAATGTTCACCTCAAGCCCGCGCTTGAGCATTTCCCGGCAGAATATTAAGTCGCCTCCGCAGGCTGCGGAACTGTAGGCAATTTTTATGCGCGCCTCGTCTATATAGTCGCCGATAGCCTGGGCGACTTCTTCGCGAAGAGTTAAGGGAAAGCGCGCCGTTTCACGATCGGCGGTGTCAAACATGTGGCCAGAAAAGACGGCAATGGCTGGGCCACCCAACATTGTTACAATGTCGCTGGGGACTTTCTGTTTCTCGTTGATAAGTGGCAAGTGCTTTTTGATGCTGGCAAGAAGACCAAAGTTTTTACCCGCACTACTGACCACTTGCTCGTAGTAATGTCGCGCGCTGTCGTACTCTTCTAGTAAAACATGCGCCTCAGCTAGTGTTGCTAGCTGCCAAAACTCATCCTGGTCAGACGCGTTCCCGGTAATTAGCTCTGCAGCAATTTTCCGTGACTCTGCCTTAGCGTCGGCAAGTAAAAACAGAGTGGCGGCGTTGATTCCCGGGAATGAGCCTCCAGTAATTTTGTAGGCATGATGATAGGCATCTAATGCGTTCGCCAGGGCTGTGTCCTTGGCTGGACCGATCTGGCTGCGCATAAAGCGATCTTTTTCCAGTCGACCAACTAAAGCGAGAACATCGGTGTATACCTCGTCTTGCTCTGTCACGATGTCTTGCAGGGTATCCATTAATCTGAATACCTCATCCCGTGAGCCACAGTTAGCGTAGGCCAGGGCCTGAAAGTAAAGCGTCGTGGGATGTGAGCCAAAGCGCTCCAGGCCAGTTTTTGCAATATCAATAGCCAAATGCATATCGCTACTGGAAATCGCATTTCGCATGGCAGCTTGCATCTCTAATTCAGTCCAACTGCTGCCATCAGCTTGCCATGATTGACGAAGGTTTTTAGGTTCGTTCATGGGGGGGCTCCCAGGATTTCGCTCAATGTAGCACAGGCCGAATAAGCCGGAAATGCTACACAGTGTGAATGGTACGGTGTACTTGATACACGGGAAGCTGGGTTTCAATCGTGTTGGCTTAAAGCATGCCTTTAACCTGGCAAATAGCCGCTAGACAATCCTACGAGCATAGGTCAAGCATATCCATGATATTCATCGCTGGTAAGAATTAACTGAGTAGTTTGTAGCGCAACATGGTGCGCTTGCCGTTGGCCAGACCTTTTCTAAAACGACGCCCCCAGACAACCCAGCCAAGTGGGTATTTATCACCGAATAACTCTAGTGTTTGTTCCAGGGCTTTTGGATCGGCTTCGATACTGCCTTCGCCTAACACTTGTGGTAAGTCTCGATACTTGCCGCCGGTGTCTTGCCATTGGCCAAGGTCGCCAACCCAGAACTGTGTTTTGGTAAGACCCTGACGGATGGCTCTGGTGCGCCAACTATCAGTGTTGGTACAAACCAGAATGTCCGCTCCGTCATAAACGAACCAGATCTCGGCCTGACAGCGGCTTAGCTCGCCGTTGGATTTATAGGGTGATAGGTAAACTAGATCGGATGTTTTCAGGCCTTCCCTGATTGGATCGGAGTAGGCGACGGGGGTAAGCGTGGCGGCGCTTAGAGCGGCGGCGGCTTTGAGGAATTCTCTGCGTTCCATGATAAGCGCTCAATTAAACTCAGTTGTTCTGCGATATCGTTTCATTTTTGCTGAGATAGCACTGGAGTGCAATGGTATCCGTCTGGCGTGACCTTCGATGTGGCTTGAATTCATCAGATGGGCTTGGGATTATCGAGCAAAACACAATGATATTTAGGGGGTTCCATGCAGGAAGTTGATGTCGTCGTGGTCGGTGCCGGTTTTTCAGGCATGTATTTGCTTCATAAGTTCCGCAAGATGGGGCTGACTGCCCAGGTGTTTGAGGCCGGTGATGGGGTTGGTGGCACCTGGTACTGGAATCGCTATCCAGGGGCTCGCTGTGACGCCGAAAGCATGGCGTATTCTTACTCTTTCGACGAGGATCTAGAGCAAGAGTGGGAGTGGTCGGAACGCTACGCCACCCAGCCAGAGATTCTAAAATACATGAATCACGTGGCAGAAAGGTTCGATCTATACCGTGATATTAAACTGAATACCCGGGTGACCAGCGCGCACTATCAAGATAACCGTAAACGCTGGTTGGTGCGAACCGATCAAGGTGATGAAGTTACTAGCCAGTTCTGCATTATGGCTACTGGCTGCCTTTCAACACCACAAGACCCAGATATTCCTGGCGTACAAGACTTCGCTGGTGAGACCTATATGACAGGGCGTTGGCCCCATGAAGGCGTCGACTTCGCTGGTAAAACCGTGGGCATCATTGGTACCGGTTCATCGGCGATTCAGGCAATCCCTGTAATTGCCAAGCAGGCAAAACACTTGACGGTGTTCCAGCGTACGCCAAACTTTAGTGTCCCTGCGGAAAATAAACCGCTCGACCCAAATTGGGTAAAAGACTACAAAAAAGACTATCGCAAACACCGAGACGACTATAAGCATGGTCGCGTATCCAGCTTCGGCGATCTGATGATTCCAGAGGACCTGCGTGAAGTCACAGAAGAGATGATTGCCGCGACGCCCATTGAAGAAGTGCACGCCAAGCTGGAAACGTTCTGGCAATACGGCGGTGCGCGGTTTATCGGTGTTTACGTTGACACCATGATGGATGAGAAAGCTAATCAGGTTGTGGCTGACTTTGTTCGCAAGAAGATTCGCGAAACTGTGCACGATCCTGAGGTGGCTGAGAAACTTTGCCCTACATCACATCCCATTGGCACCAAGCGCATCTGTGTCGATAGTGATTATTTTGCCACCTACAATCGTGACAACGTAACGCTGGTGGATATTTCTGAGCATCCTTTGGAAACCATCCTTGCGAACGGGTTACGCACCACGGAGCAGACGTACGAATTTGATATTCTTGTTCTGGCCACGGGCTTTGATGCCATGACCGGGACCTTGTCGCGTATGGATATTCGCGGCAGTGGTGGAAAGCAGCTAAATGACAAGTGGGCCGCTGGACCAAGAACCTACCTGGGCCTTGGTGTGCACGAATTTCCTAATATGTTCCTCGTGACGGGCCCCGGCAGTCCATCGGTGTTGAGCAATATGATTGTGTCGATTGAGCAACATGTGGAATTTATTACCGATATGATCGATTACATGAAGGCTCATAATCATGAAACCTTCGAGGCAGATCTCGCGGCGGAAGATGCCTGGGTTGAGCATGTCAATGAAGTGGCCTCAGCAACCTTGTTCCCGAAAGCGGGCTCTTGGTACATGGGCGCTAACATACCCGGTAAGCCGCGCGTCTTTATGCCTTACGCAGCTGGTGTTGGGCCATATCGTGAAGTGTGCGAGGATGTTGCAGCGAAAGGTTATGAGGGTTTTCAGTTCGCTTAATTTCACCTAAGTTAGCTGAACCAAAAAAAGCCCCGGAACTCCGGGGCTTTTCTGTTTCTGGCTTAAGCCGCTTTACCGATCAACTCATCGGCTAATTTCGCCCGCTGATACTTACCGTCACCATAGAGAATGTGGTTGTGCATTTGGCGTTTAAAGAACAGGTGCACGAAACACTCCCAGGTGAAGCCAATACCACCGTGAAACTGTACCGCACGACTGGATGAGAACACTGCCATATCACTGGCTGCGGATTTCGCCATGCGAGCAAGGCGGAGCGCCTCTTCTGGTTCTTCGTCCACAGCGCAGGCCGCGTTGTAAGTTAACGACTTGGCACTATCAATGCA
>JBKAGC010000517.1:0-6882 GCA_046290215.1 Pseudomonadales bacterium
CAAGGGATAACCGCCTAATGCACCGATGACATACATGCCCTCTACATTGGACTCGTAAGTACTACTCAGTGCGGGTATCGCTGTCATGTCTTCACTGGGGAACTCGATACCAAACGACTCAACCAGGCCCCGGGGCGGAATAGCACCTAATCGCGCAATAATTCTATGTACTGGCAGGCGGGCTTCACCGGTACTGGTTTTTAAGATGAGATTACCGCGGAATTCCTCACCTTCCAGGTGCTCTACCTCAGCAGGTGAACTGTTGTAGTAACACTCCACGGTTTCCGCATCAATTGCCGCGGTGATCAGATTCAGGTTGCCTTCTTTCGCCCGGGCGAATTCATCCCGGCGATTGATTATGTAAACCTTATTGTTCTTCGATAAAGCCACCGCGTTTTCGATGGCGGCATCGCCAGCACCCACCACGGCAATGCTCTCATCTTTATATTCGTCAGGATCGTCTAACTGGTACTGAATCCAGTCCGCCTGATCACCGGGCACACCCAACTGCCGGGGATTCCCCTGCATACCAATACCAAGAATGATGTGTTTTGCCTGAACCTCTTCACCGTTCATCAGGCCAATGGTGAAATTGCCCTTTTCACCAGTAATGGACTTAACTTCTGCGCCATACTTGATATTCACGCCGAGGGATTCGATGCCCGTTTCCCAGATATGGAGGATTTCCTCTCGCTTACCCGCATCGAAACCAATGGGGCTACGCAGCGGCAGAATGCCTGGCTCTGCCATGACATGCTTGCCCTTCTGGTACTTTTGAATGGTGTTGGCAATTTTTGGCGAGCTTTCTAGTAGGACATGGTCCACTTTCGACTCGGCACAGCGTGCCGCTGCACTTAAGCCTCCTGGCCCTGCTCCAATGACAGCTATTTCAAACACTTCAGCTCCCCGGACTTCTTATTCTTCTTATTCAGAATGGCCTAGCAATGCGAGTTCTGCAAACTCAGCGTTCCCTGCCGGACGCATCCCAACCAACACGTTGGGAAAATACCACAGTTCGGTGAAAAGCCATACAGTCAGTGGGCTTTTTACAGAATATTAACCGGGTCACCTGACGAGCGTGCTTAGATCACAAAATGCACTTTTTTGCGCTGCAGCAAACTTGTTTCAGGAGAAAGTTGCGAGTTACATCACATCTGAGCCGGAGAGAGTGCTTCATGATGACTGCCGCACCCAGGAGGAACCTCACTATGAACCACGACAGAATGCAGCCCGGCGATATTATCAACTGCACAGGTTTGATCTTGTTCCTCAGCTTCCTGGTCTATCAGATAGGCTGAGAACACGGTGCTGCTAGCTTCGATTTAGCCTCGAAACCTCTAGCAGGCCCGTTAGGATTAGATCAGACACAACATGATCAAATAGCTTCTCGCGGCTAAACAACTGAGCGAAACCGCCGGTACCTATGACTAGCGGTGCCTCGTCTGCAAACACCTCTGCCGTGATTCGCGCCACCAACTCGCGCACCATACCCACATTGGACCAGTACAAACCGGCCTGAATACTTTCTACCGTGGAGCGACCAATACCGGATTTTGGTGGCACAATTTCTACCGACGGTAACTGGGCGGTTTTCGCCTCCAATGCATCCATGGCTAGCTTCAGACCTGGCAAAATATTACCGCCAAGAAACTCCTTTTCTTTAGTGATGGCACACAAGGTAGTTGCAGTACCAAAGTCTGCCACGATCAAATTGCGATTCGGGAATAACTTCACCGCACCGATGGCATCGGCAATTCGGTCAGCACCCACCTCTTTGGGATCGCGATAAAGGATCTTTAAGCCGGTTTTAACCCCGGGTCGAAGTACTAGCGGTTCAATAGAGAAGTACTTCTGGCAGCAAGCCCGCAACGAATAGAGCAAGTCGGGGACCACGCAGCACACCATAATTTCGTCAATGGCATCAGGGTCAATCTGATTTTCACGCAAGACACTGCGAAAGAACACACCAAGCTCATCTGAAGAACTCCGCGACTGTGAGGCGTGCCGGAATTGCACTTGCAGTTCAGAGTCTAAATAGACTCCACCATGAATCTGAGTATTGCCTACATCTAGACAAAGAATCATACCGACACCTCAACATTATCAATCAAACGCACCTTACCCAGCGTGGCAGCAGCAAACCGCCGACCATCAATGGTTTGCAGGTAATCTACAACAAAACCCTTAGCCTCTAATGACTCCTGCGCCTCAAGATCGGATAAGTCACTGCTAATAACCGCCTGCAAGGCCGGTGCTATTTGACGCTCTTCTGGCGTCAAATTCAGATTGCGAGAACTCATCGCCAGACCGTCCGCCTCTCTCACGGTAGGCACCGCGCGAATTGCTACATCCATAAAGAATGCATCCACCATCCCCTCAATGAGCTTGAGCTGCTGGCAGTCCTTTTCTCCAAAGTAGGCTTTATCCGGGCGAACAATATTTAAGAGCTTCATCACCACCGTTAGCACACCCGTAAAATGCCCGGGGCGATGCTCACCGCACAAGGTCTGGCTAAACTGGTTTTCATCCACTTGATAACGATAACCATCGGGATACATCTGCTCGTAGTCTGGCGTCAACACGAGATCTACACCTAGCGACTCGGCCAACGCTAAGTCCTCCGCCAGAAGATCCGGATAGTTTTGTAGATCCTGAGGATTATTAAACTGGGTCTGGTTGACGTAAATGCTTAGGACAGTGACATCATTTTCCGCCACGCTGGCCTTAATTAACTCAGCGTGGCCTGGATGCAGGGCACCCATGGTTGGCACAAAACCCACTGTCTTTGCAGCGAAGTCATGACGAGCCTTGCGAAACTCATCCAGACGACTTATTTGCCTCACCGATATGACTCAGCCGGACCCGGGAAAGCGACTTCTACCACATCGTCATGGAAGTGATCAACCGCGCTCGAAATCACAGAGTGATTGTCCGCATACTGTCGCAAAAACTTGGGCTTAAAATCAGGGTTCACACCGAGCAAGTCTTGTAACACCAGTACCTGGCCATCGGTATGGGGACCGGCACCAATGCCGATTGTTGGAATAGTAAGACGAGTCGCCACACAGGAGCCGAGTTTCGTTGGGATACACTCAAGGACAATGGCGAAGCAGCCAGCTTCTTGGAGTTTTTTCGCGCTCTTGATGAGTTTGTTGGCATCATCATCGGCTTTGGCTTGCACCTTGTGACCGCCCAGGTTGTGGATTGACTGAGGTGTTAAACCCAGGTGACCCATGACAGGCACGCCAGCCTCAACAATATGCTTGATGATATCAATTTGATGCGCATCACCTTCCACTTTCACCGCACTTGCACCGGCTTGCATCAGCCGTTGCACAGCTTCCATGGCATGCTCAAGACCTTTGCTACAGCTCAAAAACGGCATATCAGCAATGATAAATTTGTCAGGTGCGCCCCGGGCAACGGCTGCAACGTGCAGCTCCATCATCTCCAGGGTCGCGTGAACGGTAGAGTCAAATCCGTGCATCACCACAGCAAGCGAGTCACCCACCAGGATGCAGTCTATTTGGGTTTCATTAAGGATTTTCGCTGACCAATGATCATAACAAGTGACCATGGAGATCTTTTGTTCATTGGCCTTCTTCTGTGCAAAGGAATGTACGTTCACTACCAGTCCCCCCCTATGAGGCATGGGGAACTTGACCATCTACAGACAATAGGCACGCGATAAACGTTGCGAACTCTTCGTCGGTACCTGTCCAAATGGATCAAGTCCCACATTGGTGTTCATTATCGTAATGTGAGTTGTCGCCCTCTCGAAAGATGAGCGCGAGATGAAGATTATGAAAAATTTTACGGTGTGTCTATGGGCAAGAATGGCCAATTTTGGCGAATTGGCTGCCGTGGGTTCACGATTTGCCGCATTCGCGGCAACCTCGTGAACTTGGGACTCTCGCCATTTCGCCTGACGGCGAATTGGCTGCCGCGGGTTCACGATTTGCCGCATTCGCGGCAACCTCGTGAACTTGGTGGGCCCACCAGGACTCGAACCTGGGACCGGCCGATTATGAGTCGGACGCTCTAACCAACTGAGCTATAGGCCCTGCTTGAAAGACGCGGAGTTTAGCAGAAACGCCGCCCCGTCAGAAACGTTCTATGAATAAAAAAGCCCGCTGCAAATGGCTTCACAGCGGGCTCTTTTATGACTTTTGAGTCTAGCCTGAAGTTTCGTCGAGGAAGCTCTTCAGGTGATCTGATCGCGTTGGATGACGCAGCTTACGTAGTGCTTTCGCTTCAATCTGACGGATGCGCTCACGAGTCACGTCGAACTGCTTGCCCACTTCTTCCAGGGTGTGGTCAGTGTTCATATCGATGCCAAAACGCATACGCAGTACTTTCGCTTCTCTTGCAGTTAGACCAGCCAATACGCCTCGAGTTGCCTCTTGCAGGCCTTCATCTGTGGCGGTGTCCACAGGCGAACCTACTGCAGCACCTTCGCTCAGGTTGTTGCTGGAGTCCAGGAAATCACCAAGATGTGAATCTTCATCATCACCGATTGGAGTTTCCATTGAGATAGGTTCTTTGGCGATCTTCAAGACACGGCGAACTTTCTCTTCTGGCATATCCATCCGCACACCTAACTCTTCAGGTGTGGGCTCGCGACCCATCTCTTGCAACATTTGTCGAGAAATTCGCGACAACTTGTTGATCGTTTCAATCATGTGAACCGGAATACGAATGGTTCGAGCCTGGTCGGCAATCGAACGGGTGATTGCCTGACGAATCCACCAGGTCCATAAGTCGAGAACTTATAACCACGACGATATTCGAACTTATCCACGGCCTTCATCAAACCGATGTTGCCTTCCTGGATAAGATCCAAGAACTGTAGACCACGGTTGGTGTATTTCTTGGCAATAGAAATTACCAGACGTAAGTTAGCTTCCACCATGTCTTTCTTGGCGCGGCGAGCTTTCGCCTCACCAATCGACATTCTGCGGTTGATATCTTTAATCTCAGTAATCGACATTTCTGTTTGATCTGCCACCACTTTGATCTTCTTCTGGGCACGGACGATCTCGTCTTGGAAAGGCTTAAGCTCTTCATGACCAGCCTTGATCATCTTCGCTGCCCATTTCACATCGTCTTCTTTACCAGTGAATTTTTCCATGAATACCTTGCGCGGTAATTTTGCGCGACGAACACAAGTATTCATGATGTGGCGTTCCTGACGACGAACCTGCGCGTGCACGTCGCGCACGGCAGTCACGATACGGTCGTAGTGCTTTGGTACCAATTTGAAAAACTGGAACGCATCACCCAACGCAGCGAGTTCTTTCTCAACTTGCGGTGTGCCGCGACCATGCTTCTTAATGGCACGCTCGGTTTTCTTGATTTGCTTACGTAAGGCTTCAAAACGCTCAGCTGCAAGTACAGGATCTGGACCTTTATCTTCCTCTTCCTCATCCTCATCTTTCTTTTCACCAGGTACCACTTGCGCTGCTGGCGGAACATATTCAGCAGGATCCAGGAAGCCAATCAGAACATCGGCTAACTTACCTTCTTCCTCTTGAGAGGCGTCGTACTCGGCCAAGATAGTATCGGTTGTACCAGGGAAATGCGCTACCGCATGAAGTACATCACGAATACCTTCTTCAATTCGTTTCGCGATGACAATTTCGCCTTCACGAGTTAACAGCTCAACCGTACCCATTTCACGCATGTACATGCGCACTGGATCAGTGGTGCGGCCAGCTTCGTTTTCTACTGCGACTAACACCGCTGCCGCTTCTTCCGCTGCTAGCTCGTCAGTAGAATCACCTTCTTGCATCAGGTCGTCAGATTCAGGGGCGCTTTCATGGACAGCGATGCCCATGTCGTTGATCATGCCAATGATGTCTTCGATTTGTTCCGGATCGGAAATTTCATCTGGCAGGTGATCGTTTACTTCGGCATAAGTGAGGTATCCCTGTTCACGGCCTTTACTAATCAGTTCTTTCAGGCGAGACTGTTGCTGTGCTAATCCACTCGTCATAGGGTTCCTTGAAATTTGTTGCGGGCAAAGAGCCGCATATTATATCCACAGGAGCAGTAGGATTCTACTCCAAGTATTTGATTTTTAGTGTGATTCCGGCACGAATCGTGCAGAACAAAAAACCATCACACCACCCTGAGACCGTCTATTTGCGCATAGAGTTGCGGTTTTGCCGTGAGATCGTCCTCATTTGATCCTTTTCTTCCTGGGTCCAGGTAGATATGGGCTTTTTCAGCAGTCGCTGCTGTAATTCGCTAGCTGTCTCTTTGCGACGACCGTCCGCAATTACCTGCAGCGTCTCTAAAAATTCCGTTTGCAGGTCTTCTGGCCGCAGCAAATGCTCTTTCTCAGCCAACCCTTTCAGCAACTCGAAATCCACTGAGTTTTGGAAGTTCGACAAGATCATCACCGGCGATCGCTCATCTTCCTCAAGCACAAATCGCATAACTTCTACGAGCAAGGCCGAGCCCGGATCATCGGAGATCGCGGCGAACAATTCGGTGGTCACAGCAGCCGCCAGCTCCGGCTGTACCAGCAGTAGCTCCAATGCTTTTCGCGCCATGGAAGACACGGGAGCTGGGCCTGTAGGCCCTGGATAAGCATCACTTTCGCCGTATTCGTCATAATGCTCACCGGTATCAATATCCGCGTAGCCGTCCATGGAATAATCCGTAGGTGGAGGCTCGGGTTCAGATTCGTAGCCTGCTGAGCCACCGTCACGCGGGTCACTTCCTCGCCCTTCTGGCTGTATGGCGTCAGGCGTTACCTCCGGAACCGACAATGACAGTAACTTTTCGCTGGTGAGGTTGGTGATTTTCGATAGCTCATCCACCATCAGCTCTCGAAACACGCCACGGGGAATGTTATGAATCAAAGGCATCGCCAGC
>JBKAGC010000518.1:0-1806 GCA_046290215.1 Pseudomonadales bacterium
TAACATTCACAACGCAAAATATTGGCGTGCCTGGGGAAGTTATTCGGCTTGGTCGCACCGGCCAGCCCTTCTGCTGCCCCACCCTTGCCTATGTACGACGAGTTCTGCACCTCCGGGGGCAAATGCGGCTCCTCTATCCATCCCACTCCCCCGGGCCTTCACCACCATTGGCCCTCGCTCTGTCACACCATCCAACATCACCTCCCACCTCAAAAGCGCAGTTCAGTACCTCGGTACTGACCTCGGTTCCCTCCCCTCTGATATTTCAGCCCGCTCCCTTCGAGCGGGAGGCGCTATGGCGCTGCTAATCTCCAAGGTCGACACAGACATGATACAGCTCCTGGAACGTTGGCGCTCTGATGCGGTGTTCCGCTATCTCCACCTCCAAGCAGAACCTATCACCAGAGACTTGACCCGCAAAATGTTTCATGCGGACTACGCCCTCGTCCCAGGGCAGCTCGTCGTGCCTTGTCATTAACCCACCCACTGCGTGTTTCCCGCCCTTTTCTTCTCTGGTTGGCATATGGATATGGCGGCCAATGGCTGGATATCGAATGGCAAACTACTACCGATCGGTAGCAGCCAGCCTGTAGACATCACTTACAGCCATTGGTGGCATCAAAGGGGGGTGACTTTCCTAGTAAAGATCTCCTTTTTTGCCAATTACCCGACTAGATCACCTACCTCAAGCCTTCCGGAAGGACCAAGCAACCTCTCCTCTCAAAAGTGGCCCAGCCACAGCATTCCACAGAGGATTCCACAGCAGCAACAGCAGCTTCACAAGCAACGAACAACAATTATGCCAAGGCTAGACAGGACCAGGCACGCTCCCACCCAGAGAGACTTGTCGTCAAATTCAGCAGATGAGCAATTTCGATCCAAGAAAGGAGCAGGTGATGATGAATTGAATGATGAATCCGACGGTGGCCTATAGATCCCGTTGAAGCGTTTGTTTGTGTTGAGGCCCCTATACCAAGACACAGGGTTTGTGAAGACGCCATCAATGAATTGTCGTTTCCGATTGCGTCGATTGCATCCTCAACAACCTTGCTGACGCTTAAAAGATTCAAATTCAGACAATCCACCCCATCAGCGGCTGCTGTACTTACTGCTGTATTTTTTCAAGCTCACCCTGATTCTAGGAAGGCGTGGCAGTGGCATGAGTAAATGTTATTTATTTCCACTCTGCAACCACTGCATCGATTCCTCTGCTTTTCAAGACGTCAAAACCACTGTACCACACAGTCGCTTGTGTTCTAGTTTTGTTGAAGACGTCAAACTGTACTGTGTGGTACAGTACTGTGTGGCACTGTGGTTTTGACGTCTTCGACAAAACTAGAAGGGGTTGTAGATAGAACTAGCCAAAGGCAAGACCTTGTAGTTGCTGGGTCGGTGAGTGGTGTGACAGTCTAAGCTCGGTCAAGGTAACAAGTGTCACATGGCAATGTAATGTGGTGTGTCACACAAATAGTATGTACGTCTGGTTGGGGCTCGAACTCGGCAGCTTGTATGATTCTAGTTTTGTCGAAGACGTCAAAAACACTGTAATAAACGCTGGCACCCCACGGTATTCCCTAACAGCGTTCCCTGGCACCGCGACGTTCGCAGTAGGAAGCCCATTTATTGAACAGCTTTCTTTTTTATCTGTTTTATGACACACATATTTGGACACATAATGTGTCGTTACAGTGTCATGGACGGAGTGTTATATGTTGCAGACTGCAGACTATATATCCCAACCATTTTTTGAAATCGGTACCTCGGTACCGATTTGTGTAGAACTCTGGTATGTTTCTACGTGAGAGG
>JBKAGC010000519.1:0-1559 GCA_046290215.1 Pseudomonadales bacterium
TTATCCAGTTCCCGCTTGGCTTCGGCTAAACCATCCTTGGTGAAATCCAGCGGCTGGCGATAATGGGTTTTCAGCAGCAAAAGTCGGATTGCTTCGCCGGGAAATTCTTCGAGCAGCTCATTCACGGTGCCTCGAGCTGTTTATCTATGAGCGTGATCTCTTTGATCAATACACCAATCTCATCCACGATACGATCTAGCGTCGCTGCCAAAACCCCTGGCACTTGATCCAGGTGCGCTCGTAACCTGGTACACAGATCTTTAGTCCCTCTAGGGAGGGAAATGCCTAGTTCCGCGAGTAATGATCTAACAAGGTTTATCCGCTTCCGTTTGGTATCGATCAATTGTTGCCGAACACGATGCAATCCTTGAAGGGCCTGATGATCGACTGACTTCACTGGTACTGGTTTAATCTCTGGATCACGAATGGCCTGAATCAGCGCATCGGCATCTGCGGCATCTGTTTTATTGCGGCGAACATACGGCTTTACATAGTTGGGATGGAGCAAAGACACCTGATGACCCTGTGCCTGACTAAATCTTGCCCAGTGATTCGAGGTGCCACACGCCTCCATAACAACATGTGCCGCCTCTTGCTTGACTAAAAAACGCTCAAACTGACCGCGAGACATTCGATGACGTTTAAACACTTTGCCGGTTTGATCGCTGAGCGATAATTGAAAAACTGTCTTTGCGAGATCAACCCCAATCGTCGTAGACTGCATACATGGACTCCTTCATGCCTTTATTTAACCGTGGCACTATGATGCCGAATATTTGGCAGGGGGAGTCCATTCTATCGTTCAAGCCGGTCGCTGTCGCTCCCTCGGACGCACCGCTACAGGTCCCGTTTGCGATTGGCTTCGCCAATTTACCGCAAACACTCCCCTCCGCGGTACGCCGCTTAACGAGGTGTTATGTGGCTATTGGATACTGATACAAGATCAACACCCTATAGAGGTGGAAATAGACGTGAGCAATGGCACCTGAAAAGAAATTTGGCGGATTTTCCATCGCAGCGCTTGCGATGTGCATTATGATCTATCCAGAAGACTTAGTTTATCGGTCAGTAGACTTTACCTTTTACCCAAAGCTAGTCATTGGGCTGGGGCTCTTAATAGTCGCGATCTCAGTACTGAGATCAAACGACAAGAAACTTGAGGTGGTTGGTGCCTTGATAATTGTTTCTTCGATTCTTTTTAGTGTTCTTTCCTAATACAATCACATTTAGTGGCCTATTGTTTATGAACTATGACACTCCATCACCAGTTAAAGATTGGTTGTCTTCGGATCGCAATTTAACTAAATACCAATACAGTTGGCTGAAAGTTCACCGGGGGCTCACATAACATGCTGTTGAAGCCGTTACGTTCCCTGCGGTCACTCCACTCGGACACACTGTTCCAGGCTCCGTTTGCGAATGGCTTCGCCATTTTATCGCAAACGGTTTCTTCCACAGTGTGCCGCTTAACAGGGTGTTCTGGCTGTAGAAAAACCCCCTGAATAATGCCCCTTTGATATAATGTTAGCCATGAGACTTCGAGTAATCATCATGGCGCG
>JBKAGC010000520.1:0-1153 GCA_046290215.1 Pseudomonadales bacterium
CGTCGGGGTGACGTCGATCGCGTCGCTCAGAGGTCCAGTGTGGGCTGATTGGCAGCACCTTAATTTACCTTGTCGTATGTATCATCGTGAATATGCGCATGAGCCGCTTCTAGTGGCCCATTACAGTCGGTGGCGATACTAAATGAGCACATTAGCACTGCCAAGACGGATAGCGCATGTAGAAGCGATGCTACAGCCTCGTCAGCTGATCTGAGAGGTCCAGTGTGGGCTGGCTGGCAGCACCTCAATTTACCTTGTCGTATGTATCATCGTAAATATTCGCATGAGCCAGTTCCACTCTTCCATCAAACTTAGGGGATTCAGGCTTAATGTACATTAGCACTGCTCAGTCGGATAGCAAATGTAGATGCGATGCTATAACCTTGTAGCTGACCTCATGAGGTGCAATTTTAGCTTGCCCGCAGCACCGCCTTTTTCCAAAATGAATCTACCATTATCATCCACCTTTAGTGGCCTATGGTACTCGTCAGTGATACTATTCAAGCACACTAGCACTGCTCAGACGTTTGGCGTGCATAGAAGCGAAGCTGCTGCCTCGTAGTTGACTAGATGTGGTCCACAGTGAGCACGCCACTTGCTCCACACACAACCAAATCGTACGTGCGATCGTTAATATGCGCATGAGCCGCTTCTAATGGCTCATCATACTCAGTGCCGATATCACATTAGCACTGCTCAGACGGATTGCGAGAGTTCAAGCCATGCTGCAGCCGTAGATGACCAGATGAGGTCCAATTTGACCTGGCCAATCTCTGCCAATCGACCATTTCGTATTATTGTCGTCAATATGCGCATGGGCCGCTTCTAGTGGTCATTATACTTTGTGTGGCGATAGCAAATTAGCACATTAGCACTGCCTAGACGGATTGCAGGGATAGAATAGAAGCATCCCTTGACCTCGCTCGTTGGTTTGAGAGGTTTAATCCACGAAATATTAGATGTGACATTGAGTGCCGTTCCAAACATATCTTCGTTTATTCCGCGAACCGCGAAAATCATCACACAACACACAAAAGCGGACCTGAACCATGACGAAAACCCTCTCCT
Organism: Pseudomonadales bacterium; assembly: GCA_046290215.1. Lineage (GTDB taxonomy): Bacteria > Pseudomonadota > Gammaproteobacteria > Pseudomonadales > Azotimanducaceae > JAHRVQ01. Next base: position 1,069 of record JBKAGC010000520.1, read on the forward strand.
GCATAAGTAGAGGAGGGGTGGCCTCGTACGTAGAACCATACTAATTCCGCTAAGTAACCAAGTTGTCAGCCACGAGACATCGGAC
>JBKAGC010000521.1:0-1129 GCA_046290215.1 Pseudomonadales bacterium
TCTTGAATCGCACAGAACTCCTTGGATATCATTCCTTCCATAAACCGCCGCCATCCAATCTTATCTTGTGAACGTGCCAACTTCCGCAGTATCGGGTCATGATCGCTAGCAATGCAGTCCATAAAGCTTTTGCCATTCCGAGCCCTCACGAACCTCATGTGAAGTGCATGTCCCCACCGATTGCAGCCAGGAGTGTAGATTATCCGCTGACATCTGAAAACATTTCACCCTATCCTCTTCTTCACACATTAAGACGTGAGCGCATGACTCCTGTGCATCCAGACAAGAAGGACACAAAGGAGAGTGATTAGGATCACATCTGTGTAGCCGCAGGTTGGTGCCGGCTATGTCGTGAACTTGCTCCATTTGAGTATCCATTTGATGTTGTTTCCATGCCAATCCGTCCCAGCTGCCGCCTGCGCCAGCACACCCACAACACACCAAATACCTTTCCGCAGAAGCAGGTCTTGACGAAGTATGCCATTTTGTCAAAGCATCCATGGGTGTAATCTGATGATGAGATAGTGTCGCCTATGTGGGAATGTGTCAAATTTGTAGGTCCTGGTGGGTGGTCGGGGCGGCCGAAGCTTATTCCCCCCTGGAGGCCGGTCAGGAGGGGCTTTGCGTCGTCCCTTTCGGGCGTAAACGCTGGATTAGGCGGACACGTTTATGGTGGCGTCTCATCGACTGGTGCATGGGGTTCATCATCATCATCTTCTGTGCAATAATTTGATTTTGCAGCGATGCCTAGAACGGTATCAACATGAGTCGCAACGGCACTAAACGTAAATTATGCCCCATTCGGAACACGTTGGAACGGACGGATATTTACTGACATACAAAACGCTTTATCCGCGGTGGTTCAGCGTCTCGGCAACGTTTTTGTGCTGGGGCTGCAAAAACCGGTCACGGAGGGTGCAAAAACCGATCACGGAGGAGTGCAAAAAACGGTCACCTCATGTCACGAGGTTCAACGTTGCTCATATTCCACCACAACAAATAAGTCACGTAGAGTATTAGATTCGTGATCGGTTTTGTACCAAACCTTACCCATCAAACCATGATGTCCGTCAGAGATACTTAGCCGGCGCCAACTGCGGCTACACAACTACCAAGTCCACACGAACAG
>JBKAGC010000522.1:0-57839 GCA_046290215.1 Pseudomonadales bacterium
GCACCAATAAACCTACCCACCATGCTAATAATGGCAACGTTTAGGCCGATCATCGGTACGAATGAGAGTATGTCCCAGTTAAAAACAATCGCCGCTGCCGCCGCCTCAGGAACTCCGTAAGACTGGAACATCAATAGAAACAGGTTAAACGCGGCGACGTTGAGGAACATTTCAATGCCCGAGGGAAAGCCCAGGCGAACGAAGCGATTGAGTATGCCGCGATCAAACCGTAAAGACTTCGAGACGTTAAACTGACGGCGATGTTGCCGTTCCAGATAGAAGCCGAGAAAAATCAGTAAGCTAAACAGGGTACTGATGATGGTGCCATAAGCCGCGCCGATGATACCCAGCTCTGGTAGCCCCCAGAGGCCAAAAATTAAGACATAAGATAGCGGTATGTTGAGCATCACGCCGAGGGTATCAGCGACCATGACGACCTGGGTTTTGCCGATGCCGGTAAAGTAAGAAGCCAGCGTGGTTTTAATCAAAGCAAAGCTCGCGCCCCAGATTAGAACCAGAAAATACTTGGCCTCTAATGCTGCCAGGTCGGCGCCGTGGCCCATTAACAAGAACATGTCACTAACAACGTAACCAAGCAGCAGGAGAGTGGGTGAAAATAACAAGGTAAGTAGCAAGCCCTGGGTCACGACTCGCGGACATTTGTCTAACTCTTTGCTGCCAAAATATTGGGCCACCAGTGCATTGGTGTATGACAAAACGCCAATAAACAGTGACATACAAAAAAACGACGCGACGCCGCCGCCAAGAGATGCCGCCATATGAGTCGGGCTCACCAGAGACATAAAGAACCGGTCAGTAAATATCATGACCGCGAACGCGCCCTGGGAAATCACCATGGGGTAAGCGAGCGTTAAGAGCTCTCGGGTAGTGGAGTAGCGAGGCGTTTCCATAGGTTTAGATCGGCTGGCAGAAGCGCATCATACTCAATTCCAGCGAGCTTTTGGTGAAACCCGTTAAGCCAAGCCTTCTTGTGGCTGTAAGGGTTTATTCGCTATTTTGAGATGGACTGTAAAGTCAGGCCAGTTTGGTCTGGCGCTTTATTCTGCGGTGCTACCCTGTATGAAATGCGCACTTTAAAGCAGACGGCCTGCTTGCTTACATTTCAAATTCATCTAAATTGGCGAACTATTATCTTGTGATGGGCCGGTCGGAAGCAGCGAAGCAGGTGCTCGAGGCTTATTTGGCGAGGGACGGTTCCGCATCGTCCCGGCCAGATTATCCACGATGAAGTTGAGCCAGCAGGGCATTACACAAGCCAGCGGGCAGCTGAAACTGGCTAGCTAACTGATTCAAGAACGCTTGACCGTCTGCACAACCTTCATCAACCACGACCGCGGCAGCGGTATAGGCTTCGATTTTTTCTTCCATGGTATTGGTGAACTTAGCGAGCTCCGCCGCACTTAGGGGGTTGGCCAGGGCTTCAGAGAGTAAGGCGAGTTCTTCTGCCGGAAGACCTGATTCCACCGCCTGTTGCCAGATCTTGTTTTGCTCATCTGGGCTTAAAACACCGTCGGCGTGAGCTGCTGCAATCATAGATTGAAGAATGAGTGCAGTGTCGATTTCCGGGGTCGTGGCGATCGCTGCTGCAGGATCAGCAGCAAGCCCCTCGGCAGATTGCGCCGCGCTTGGAACCCGGACAGAAGAGGCAGCGCCGAGAGTGGATGCATGGCCAGACGCGGCTTCCTTCTGTGCAGAAGAATGGCTTTGCCAGGCTTTCAGGGCAAGACCGCCAACTGCCATTAAACCGCCGGCTTTGAGTATCTTTTTTGCGGATTTGCTTTTCGTCAAACTCCCCGCAATTGCGCCTCCAGCTGCACCACTGAGCAGACCAGTTAACGCCGTTTTGCTGTTTGCTGAGTTAAGAAGCGCATCAATAGGCATAGTGTTATCTCTGTTTGCTTAAGGTTGATGTGATTCTTAACTGCGGTGATTCTCTGGTCTATCAGTGTTGTTGACCGGGTCAGTTCGCGAAAAGCGATGTATTTTATGTGAACCAAACTGCGCCGTAGCGGTGACGATTGCTGCCCGTTTTCTCCTTGACCGTGCTAGAATCGCCGGTTTTTTACGAGCGGCAATCAGGTGACAGAACGTCTAGGTATCATTGGAGCTGGCCAACTCGGTGCATACTTGTGCCAGTTCGCGACCCAGATGGGGATTGAGTCCAGGGTCATGTGTCACGACACCATTAGTCCAGGTGTGGCTCTGGCCACGGACCATGTCACCGCGCCATACGATGATGAGGCGGCAGCACGCTGGCTGTGCGAAACCAGTGATGTGGTGACGTTTGAGTTTGAAGATGTCCCCGACAATACCTTGCGCTTTTTACAAGAGCAGACTGACGCTGTGGTTTTCCCTCGCCCGGAAACTCTGTTGATGCTCAAAAACAAAGCGCGCCAAAAAACCTGGCTGGCAGCCAACAATATCCCCACTAGCGAATTTGTGGTGTGTGACAATGGTGCGGATCTCTCTGAGCTACAAACAAAGTTCGGCGAAAGATTTGTGCAAAAAGCCCAGACCGGGGGCATTGATGGTCAGGGTGTTCAGGTGATCAATGCTGACAACAGTGCGAATTTATGGCAGCAGCCAAGTCTGGTGGAAGCCTTCGTGCCGCATGTTCGAGAGCTGGCAGTGCTAGTGGTGCGTGGCCGAACCGGGGCAGCGCGAAGCTTTCCTGTAGTTGAGTTGCGGTTTTGCTCGGAAACTAACGTTTTGCTGGTGGCGAACTCGCCGGCGCGAATCAGTCCAGAAATAGAAGCCGCCGCGAAATCGTTATCTGAGCAGGTTATTGAGGCCATGGATGGTGTGGGCGTGTTTGCCATTGAGCTGTTCGAAACGTCCAGTGGTGATCTTTTAGTAAATGAGATTTCCCCCCGGGTACATAACTCAGGACACATGACCATTGAGGCTCATGAATGTAACCAATATGAACAGCATATACGCGCAGTACTTGGGCATGAGCTGGGTTCAACATCGCAAAGTTTACCCAGCGCCATGACGAACTTGTTGTACCGCGAGACTATCAAAGATTTTGTTGGGCGTCCGTTTAGTGCCTGGCCGGATCAAAATGAGGCGGTGACAGTACATTGGTATGGTAAAACCGCTGCACGAGAAGGGCGTAAAATGGGCCATGTCACTTCCGTTGCGGATACGCTAGAGCTTGCAGTGAGTCAGGTAGCGGAAGTGAGTAAACGATTAGGTTTTGATGTGGATGATGCATTATGAGTGAAAGCCAAAAGACACCTAAAGTTGCCATCATAATGGGCAGCGATTCTGACTATCCTGTTATGGCGGCTGCGCAAGAAGTGTTAGCTGAGTTAGGCGTTCATGCCGAGGCTGTCGTGGTGAGCGCTCATCGCATGCCGGACCGTATGTATGAATTTGCCAAATCCGCTGAGGCCAACGGTTTTAATGTGATTATTGCCGGCGCTGGCGGCGCTGCGCACTTGCCCGGTATGGTAGCTTCACTCACCGTACTGCCTGTGATCGGCGTGCCTGTTAGCGCAACTAAGTTGGCTGGTGAAGATGCATTGTTATCTATCGTGCAAATGCCAGCTGGCATTCCGGTGGCTACTGTTGCGATTGATAATGCCAAAAACGCTGGTTTGTTGGCGGCACAAATTATTGGTGCAACCGATGAAGCTGTTCGCCAGCGAGTAAGCGCCTGGCGCGCTGCGTTAACGGCTGATGTCACTGCCCGGGCAGAAAAGTTCGCAGCGAAAAATCGAGCCTAGAGTGAAAGCCACAACATCGCGATAGCAAAAAACACAAGTACCGCCAGGGTTAGCCTGGCGCCATTGCTGAATACCCAGCTTTGCTCGATTTCATTTAAAGCTGAACCGTGGGCGATCTGCTTGATTTGTCGGTCCAGTTTGCGGGGCACGGCAGTTTCTTCATCGTGATCTTCAACCAGGTTGATAACCTCGGCGAATTCCTGCTGAAGCTCCTGATCTTCCGGGGACCAATTAACCTGTCTAGACGCACTCATGGCTGGTATTCCTGTAGCTGACTCTTCAGCTTTTGATAGGCGTAACGTAATCGGCTTTTGGCTGATTCCACCGGGCAGTCCTGGATGGCGGCGATTTCAGCCACGGCGCAGCCTAGTTCATGTCGTAAATGGAAGGCCTGGCGCTGTTCCAGTGGCAGTTCATTTAGGACCCGGTCGATGTCCTGTCTGACTCGATCATCACTGACTAAATCTCGGCTCTCCAGATCGGGTAACTCCACCAGATCCGCTCTGGCATTCTTGCGATATTCATCGACGATGAGATTGTGCGCGCAGGTGAAAATCCACTGACGAAACTTGCCGGTATCTTTGTAATTGTTTGCTGCTGCCACCACCTTGACCCAAATATCCTGATATAGCTCATCCACTTTGTTACTAGAGATGCTTTTTCTGACGTAGTTGTACACGGGCTGGCGGTAACGCTCATAAAGCAGGTCGAAGGCCTTGCCATTACCTGCCCGGTATCTGCGATACAGCTCGTCGTCAGAAGCTTCGTCCACGATTCTCGTTTTCCAGTTGGCCTCGAGGCCATCGTGATTTCATTGGTGTAAACGTCGTAATGGAGATTTGGGTTTAATGCTGACTAATAATTTGCCAGATCATGTCCAGGCGTTCATAGGTGGAGCGGGCTTCTAGTATAGATTGCATAACATCTGGGTCGAGGCGCAAAAACTGAAAGATCTGAAAACTAAACTCGGTTGGGTTGAGGGCAGTATCGGCTAGCTTTTGCGCGACCTCGGGGTTCTGGCGGGCAATGATGGGCACCAGCGTTGCGATGATTTGTTGCTGCAATGTCGCGCAATCCGCTGTCTCGGCTTCGCTATCTTCCAGTACCTCACAGGTGACGATTTTGTAGGGCAGCGTTTGCTTCTCGGCCTTGATGACCAGGCGCTGCTCAACGTGAATTTCTGCCAGCAGGCGACCATCCGGCGTGGTTTCAATCAGTTTGCAGGGGCCCGCCGAGAATACTTCCTGGGGCTGGTATGTTGCCTGGTTGGAATTCAGCATTTCTGCCGCCGAGAGGTCTTTAGGTGCTTCTCTAATGGTTTTGCGAGTGTGACACACACCTAGCGGGCGATCGTGTTCAAGGCAGTCTTTCACCAGTTGCCGATACCTGGGTTCGAATACATGCAAAGGAATGACCGTGCCTGGAAAGGCTACCAGGTTGGGAATGGGAAACAGTGCGACTTCTTGTGCGCTCAAATTGAGCTCCTATAACTTAACGTTCAACACTGGGGGTCATCTCCAGGTGCAAGGGTTGTTCCTTATACGGATGTTGGCGAGCAAGGGATTCGTTTAGGTTAACACCGAGGCCAGGCGCTCGCGGTGGGATAGCGTAGCCCTGATCCCATTTGAGGCCAGCATTGATCAGGTCGCTATGAAAACCACCGCCGTCTTCGATACATTCGAGAATCAGAAAGTTTGGCGAACAGGTGGCAATTTGGATGTTTGCAGCTGCCACCAGTGGGCCGCAATAAAGATGCGGTGCAATTTGCGCATGGAATGCCTCAGCCATAGCAGCGATTTTCTTTGCTTCCAAGAGACCGCCAACGCGGCCGCAATTGAGCTGTAAAATCGCCGCTGCACCAGCGCGTAAAAGTTCGGCAAATTCATACTTGGTGGTGAGTCGCTCGCCGGTTGCGATGGGTATTCGAGTGCCCCGTGCCACCGCGGCCATACCTGGCACATTGTCAGGTGGCACAGGCTCTTCTAACCACAGTGGATCGTAAGGTGAGATCATTTCTGCAAGCCTCAGTGCGCCGGCTGGCGTGAACTGACCGTGGGTACCAAACAACAAGTCTGCCTTGTGTCCCACGGCGTTCCTAAGTTCCCGCATAAATGCCTGGGAGCGCTGCAGTTCTTCCTGGGTTGGCATGCCAGGGTCAAATACGGTGAATGGACCTGCCGGATCGAATTTAAGGGCAGTAAATCCTTGTTCGAGGTATTCCACTGCTCGCTCGGCGGCACGGTGCGGGTTTGCGTAAACGTGGTCTGGATCAGGCGTGTCTGGGTAGACGTTACCTGAGTCCGGGTAAATATAGGTGTAGGTGCGAAGTGTCTCGTGGACCCGGCCACCGAGCAGTTCATACACGGGTTTGTCCAATGCCTTGCCTTTTATATCCCAGAGCGCCATTTCTAGCCCTGAGTAAACCCCAAGCAAAGAGATGTCTGGCCGGGCCGAGTAACCCGAGCCATAGACGCGGCGAAACAATCGCTCGGTATCGAATGGGTCACAACCCAAAAAATACCGTTCCGCCATATCCTCGGCCATGGCTTTTACAGTATCGGGCCCGAAAGTGGCCGCGTAGATCTCGCCGTAGCCAATTAGACCTGAGTCGGTAACCAGTTTAGTGAAGATAAAATACCTGCCACCAAAACCGGGGGGAGGGTTGCCCACCACGAAAATTTCAAAGTCTGTGATTCGCATCTGGTTAGGCTAACACACCGGGGCCGAACGCCTCAGCCTGGCGCCTATGCAGATTATTCGTTTGTCAGGAGTGATCGGCCTGCGGATTGGCAATCTTTACCTTGAACTCGCCCCTGGCGGGGGCAGGGTTGCCAATCATTTCATCGTAGCTAGATTGATGGATCAACTCGGTTCTGGTGATCTTGAACGCCTTGAAGTGTTTTTTGATGGCCAATTGGCTGAATTCTCGCAATAGCTCACCTGGTGCCCGGTAAACCCGATAGCGTTCACCGCCAAGGACAATGTTGGCGAGGTAAATATCTGGTTCAAAGGACAATACCTCGAGGTGGTAAATCTCGTTGTCATTAAGATCGGTGAGCAGTTTTGAGTGATCAGTCATAGAGTCTCGAGGTTCTGTCGCAGTTGGCTGCCTGGCAACCAACTGCGTACTGGGTGAAACGTTTAGCCCATCTTGTAGAAGCAAACTTTGTTGCCGTCACTATCGCGAACATAAGCGCCGTAGAAAGTTGGCATACGCTCGCCCGCGGGACCGTCGCAAGTAGCGCCAAGTTCGAGGGCCTTGTTGTAAAGCGTATCGACATTTTCTCTGGAGCCTGCGTCGATGGCTACCATGTTACCGTTACCTGCAGATTGTGGCGTGGCTTCGTCATAGGGTGTACAAACCGCTATGCAAGGTTCTGCCATGCTTTTCCCGATGAAGGCGATACGGCCACCGTCGAATAGCACTTTGGCACCCATGTCAGCCAGCAGGGTGCTATAAAAAGTCTTGGCTTTTTCCATGTCGGCCGTGCCCAGTGTGATGTATCCAATCATTGTGATTCCCTTTTGTAAGATGTGAGTCGAGAACTGGTAACCAGTTAACTCAGCATCATACTGTCTCGCTGTTTGGCCGAGAAGTTGCGCATAACGCTTATTCCTGAATAGCCCATGAAGTACCGATTTTGGCTTTCTCCCGGCCTACCAAAAGGTGTACGCAATGCTGGCCTGATCCGATCTCTGCAATGTGCGCGCCGTAGTCTCTGTCGGTCGGTAGATTTGGTTATGATGTGGGGTCAATGCACAGATGAATTAGGAGAAAGGCATGTCGTTAGCCATGAGCAAGGCAGAGCGAGAAGCATTTTTAGCAGACTTGCGGGTCGGTGTTGTTAGCATGAATCGAGAAACCCTGGGGCCGCTCTCAGCGCCGATCTGGTATGCCTATGATGATGGCCAGATCTGGTTTACCACCGGCGCAGAAAGCCGCAAAGGTAAACTGATGCAACCCGGTTCGCGCATTTCCCTGGTGGTCCAGACAGAGACGGCACCCTACCGGTACGTGTCGGTGGAAGGGCCGATCACCGTGCGAGAGCCAGCGGTGTTAGAAAGGGACATCCGCCCTATGGCAATTCGTTATCTTGGTGAAGCTGCCGGTAACCAGTATGCCGATCACAGCAGTGATGCAGGCAATGTATTGATCAAGATGCAGCCCGAAAAGTGGTTGAGTGTTGATTACGGGAAGATGTAAAAACAAAAGTAGGAGGAACACATAATGACAGAGACAATAGATACAGGTACTGACGATCTGCTGGCAACCCTGGTAGATGGCGTTGGCACCTTAACCATGAATCGACCGGACGCGCGCAACGCCATGTCTGGAGATATGAACCAGGCCTTGCAAGACATGTTGTTGCGGTTTGAGTTAGACCCAGCTGTGCGCTGCGTTGTCTTAACTGGTGCTGGCAAAGGTTTCTGCGCAGGCGGTGATGTTAAAGGTATGGCAGCCAGTGGCGATGGTACCGTTGGGGCGCGAACCATCGATCAGGCCATTCACGAGCAACGCCTAAATCAACGAGCCACTTCGGGCAAATTGTTTAAGATGCCAAAACCCACCATTGCGGCTTTACCGGGCGCTGCAGCAGGGGCGGGTCTGGCATTAGCGCTAGCCTGTGATCTTCGAATCATGGCCAGCAATGCCATTATGACTACAGCATTTGCCAAAGTGGGGTTTTCCGGAGACTACGGCGGCACCTATTTTATGACTCAGCTGGTGGGTGCAGCCAAAGCGCGAGAACTGTATTTCCTATCTGATCGCGTAGGTGCGGACGAGGCTTTACGCCTGGGATTAGCCAACTGGGTGTGCGAACCAGAAGCGTTGGCAAGCAAGACTAACGAGATTGCCGTGCGCTTAGCCAAGGGGCCTACCGTGGCTTATCGTTATATGAAAGAGAATCTCAATCGAGCCATGGCAGGGGAGGTGGATGATTGCATGGATCTGGAGGCGACCCATCACGTGCACTGTGGCCAAACCGAAGATCACCGCAATGCCACCAAAGCTTTTGTAGAAAAGCGTGAGCCTGTATTCCAGGGTCGCTAACGAGCTTATTTGCGCGCTGCAGCATTACGGTGCCGTTAGTGATATCAAATTACTTTGCTCCAATATACGAAAGGTTACCAATGGTAACGTTTTTTGTTGCGCTGCAGTAAGGTTGTTAGTTTTAATAGCCTGACGTTATTAAAAAGACCGCCAATGTTCGTTAATGGATGAAAAACGTCTATTTACACAGGGTTTTGGCGGTTTACATACCCCGGAGCTGGGCTTATTGTACTTGCAGGGCTTGTTGAACGTTTTTCAAACGATTCGGTGAGCTGAAAATAATAAATGACAATAAAACCTAAGCGATTTGGGGGAAGTATATGGAAGTCCGATTTATTCGGCTGGGTACGGCGTTGCTGACGGCAGCGTCCGTGGCGATACCTAGTACTCTGCAAGCGGCGGATTCTCGCCGTCTTGAAGAGGTAGTTGTAACGGCGGAACGTAAAGAATCGTCTGTGCAAGATACCTCGATTTCAATTACCGCATTCACATCTGAGATGATGGATGACTTTGGTATCCGCAATCAGTCGGATCTCCAGAACCTGGTACCAGCAACCACAATTCAGCCATATGACTCTGCGGTACGTGGTGTTGGCCGAAACTTCCGAAACCTTGGTGGCGACCCTGGCGTTGCGACCTATATGAATGGTGTTTATTCGGAAGATCTTTACACCGCAACCATCGGTTCTTTCTGGGATATCGAGCGTATTGAGGTGCTGCGTGGTCCGCAAGGTACGCTTTATGGTCGTAACGCCGTTGGTGGTGCGATGAACTTCTTGTACAAGAAGCCTTCTGATGAGTTTGAGTTTGCTGCCAAGGCAATCGTCGGTGATTACGATACTCAGGACGCCTATTTTATGGTGAATGCGCCATTGGTCGATGGTGTTTTGAACGCTCGTCTGGTGGGTTCCTCACGTGAGCACGACGGCTGGTTCGAAGAGCGCGGCCCGGTGGGTGATGACCTGGATAGTGGTGATGAAACCAACATTGCCCTGAATTTAGAGTGGATCATCAATGACAACATGACGTTCAACATTCGCCAGAACAAAGCCGACGTTGACCGCGTTATGGGTGGTGCCAACGGTGCTGGCCTGATCGTCTTGAACGGTGAGAACATCTATGGTGACAATCTGCGTAACACCGATCGTATTAGCCACAGACTCCGCGCGGTGGATGCCACAGTCACTGATCCGCTCAATTCAGCGTTTGTTGATCCAACTCAGCCAGTACTGAATTTCACCAATCCAACTACCGGTGCGAACATCGCTGCTCAGTATGCCCGTCCTGGTGTGGACAATACTGGCCAGATTCGCAACCCGTTGTTTGGTTCTGCGAACAATCAAGCTGATTGTGTATTTTTAGATAGAGAAGACATTAAAGGTGATGACATTTGTGCCTACACCAATGGCTTCAACTCTGAAATTTTCGACCAGCAAGGCACGCAAGCTGAATTCTCCTGGGATATCAGTGACGCCCTACAGTTTAAATATATCTTGGGTTACAACACTTTGCTCTATGAGCGAACTAGTGATGATGATAGCTCTGCGAACCAGAACATTGACCGTCAGTTCTACGTGAATCATGAGGCGGAATACGTGTCTCACGAACTCCAGTTGTTCTGGGATGTGGGTGACAACCTGACGTTTACTTCAGGTATCTTCTTTTACGATTCTGTTATCGACCAGCGTTATGACTTCTACTCTGCAGGGGACAAATACTCCAGCACAACCTTTGGCTTAGATGGCTCGTTGGGCGAAGGCTCCTTTATGGAAGGTCTTGCGGTTTTAGCTGGTTTGCCAGCGGGTGCAACGTTTATTCCGGGTGTGCCTCTGGCAACACCTCTTGGCTTCCTGTTTGGTGCTGACAACGTCGTGACTGGCATCACCAACCTGACCCATCAGTCTGCTAAGCAAGACAACCGTGCTCTGGGTTTGCCAGTTGGCGACTTCAACATTGTCACAGGCCCCTGGCTAGGCGGTCCTGACTATCTTGGTGATATTCAAAATGGCCCAGCGGTTGGTGCATCTGATGTGACTAGTACCAACAAAACTGAACGAGAAGCCTTTGCGGCTTACACTCAAGGTGTATGGGATATCAATGACAAATTCACTTTAACCTTCGGTATCCGCTACGCCGAAGATGATGTTAAGGGTGAAGAACTGTTAGGCCGTTACTCGGAGTCATTTGCGGTTCTGGAAGCGCTAGGCCAAACCAATGTGGCGCTGGCGAATATTCTTCGCGGTGCTGTTGATCCCGCCACATTGCAACTCACAGGAACTGTTGAGCCATGGTTAGAAGGTACACCCATCGTGTTCGGCGCGTTCCGAGAGGTAGAACGTAAAGATGACGATGTCACTTTCCGCTTGAACCTCGACTACAACTGGACGGATGACGTGATGGTGTACGGTAACGTCACAACAGGTTACCGTTCTGGTGGTTTCAACCTGGCGTTTTTCAGTGATACACCTCAGTATGAACCAGAGCAGTTGACTGCTTACGAGTTAGGTTTGAAAGGTCAGTTCCTCGACTCGACATTACAAGCGAATGCCTCGGTTTACTTCTATGACTATGAAAGTATCCACACTTTCACAGAGGAAGCTTGTAGCTCTACTGATACCCTTGCTACAGCGGAAAGTGCTTGTGCGGTTGTCGACTCCACCAGTTCTGTGCAGGCAGCACCTGGTGCCGAGGTTGAAGGTTTTGAAGCTGAGTTGATCTGGCTGGCCACAGACCAGCTAACTATTGGCGGCAACGTTTCGTTTACCAAGGCGGAGTTCACCGAAGACTTCTTCGTGGTAGATGGTGCAGATCCAACCATTCCGGGCTCTATCTATACCACAGTTGATGGTCAGCCGAATCAGGAACTGGACCGTCGTCGTAACGTTAACGGTCGTCGTTTGCCAAGCATTCCAGAGTCTAAGTTCTCAGCTTATGGTAGCTATGAGATTCCTCTGGCTGATAACGGCAACCTGACGCTGTTGGCTAACTACAGTTGGATTGATGAAGTGTATTATGGTTCTTTCGAGCAGGACTTAGACAAAGCGCCCGAATATGACCGAATCGACCTTCGTGCCACCTGGACTAGCCCATCACAAGCATGGGTAGTGAGCGGCTTTGTTAACAACGTGACTGATGAGTTGGGTATCCGCTTCATCGAACGTCACGGCGCAGAGGACGGTTACCGTCGTACTGCCCAGGTGACAGAGCCTCGCTTCTATGGTGTTGAGGTGAGTTATACCTTCATGAACTAAGATTCATGCTAAAACAAGAAAGGCGGCCAACTGGCCGCTTTTTTTTGCATGTGGTTTTTTGCTGTCGGTTTGCCTACCGTGGTTGTTGATCAGCGGTAGCTATTTACATCAGTGAGTATTTATATCGGTGGCTAGGAACCAGACGCTTCAGGAGTCCCCGTGGGCGACACCATAGCGCTTTGGATCAATTTCATATTGCCCATGATGGCGTTGGCTTGTGCTTGTGTCAGACCGTGTGAGGCGCTGCTTTTGAGGCGCTCAAAATCCTTCATCAAGCCCTTCTTGTATTTCGTGACGCACTTTTTCCAGCGCTTCTCTGCTCTCTCGAAGCGACCCAGGGTGTATGAATCCACATCCTGACGACGTACCGCGCCGGTAGCAGGGTCGACATAGTCTTTTGATGCCCCCGGCAGTTTAGGTTGCTCGCAGGTGTTTTCCGGGAGTGTGTAGTCCAGTGCGCTTTGCACTTCTGGATGAATGTCCGCGGCAAGGCAAAAAGTTGGCAGGATGACTAGACTGGCACAAGCAAGTTTGCGGGCGGTTGTTAGTGACTGATGCATAATTCCCCCTCTTATTACTTATCAGGCTCATTTAAACATGAACGCTAGCCAAACTTGAACTTTGTAGATTGCGTATAATCGCCCCGGTTATTGTCTAAATTTAAGGAGCTATGATGAGTAAAGCCGAGTGGTACTACTTTCGCAAAGGCTGAACCAGCTGCACTAAAGCATCCAAGTTTTTGGAAGCCAGCGATATTGAGGTGGGTGAGACCATTCCCGCCAGCCGTAAATGGCAAGCATCAGATGCCAGTGAGAAATTGCAAGGTGCGACGCGCCTGGTGGCAATGAAAGGTAAAAAGGTCACAGAGTTGAACCCTAAAACAGACACAGTAGAAGACTGCGTTGCTGCGATGTTAGGGCCAACTGGAAACATGAGAGCGCCTACGATTAAAGTCGGTAAAACGCTACTCGTGGGTTTTAATGAAGAGGTGTTTAACGAGGTGTTCAACTAGCACTTCGGTTGAACGGGAGCGTGCCTGGAGAGGATGCCATTAGCAACTTTTCTGGCACGATTCCCCGTTTGCGCCTATTCGCTTAATACAACTCGCTCAAAGCTATTCTGTTAGAGCTATTCGTTCAGAATAAGGCGTCTTGGAATGAGGCGATCCAGAGCAAAATCAATACACCGCCCACCGCGAGATGGGTTTTGATGGTAAAGGCGAGACGAGCGATTTCAACCTCGTCGCTGCTGTCAGACTTCCAGACCACGCACATCAGTACATCTAACATCATCAGAATAAAAATGATCGGTGCCATGGCTGGTACCACAGCGCCTAGTAAGATATCAGCACCTTTCGGGTGCCACGCAGGCTCGGCAAACGGTAATGCAAGAATAAAACCCACGGCCACACATTGCAGTAAGAAGCGCAGGACACCTTGCTGCAGCAAAGGTCGCAGAAAATTTATGGGCATTTCATGGGACAATGGGCAGCTCCTGTCTAACAATTCCTGCATTATACGCGTAAATTCGCTGGCGGGTTGGCTGGCTTTGATCTGTGTAAGATAGCAGCGCGTAACATTAACCAGTAAAAACACAACAACGAACAAAAAGGGGGTTCAATGAGTAAGGTAGTCATCCAGTCTTTAGTGGGTACGGCGGTGGCGCTAGTCGTCGCAGTTTTTATCGGTTTCGCCGGCAGCCAGGGTGGCCTGACATTTCTCGGCTTGCCGCTATTCGCCCTTTGCGCGGCGCTCGCTATACTGGTCCAGTGGCTGGTGTTTATTCCATCCCTGTTAGCTCGAACCGAACACTATTACGATCTGACTGGCTCACTGACTTACATTACCGTGACCTTGTTTGCATTGTTTGCCGCGGGTAATTTTGATCCGCGCAGCCTACTTATTGCAGGACTGTGCCTGATCTGGGCGGCGCGCCTTGGCTCGTTTTTGTTTATGCGAGTGAAAGCAGCGGGCTTTGATCGACGCTTTGCAAAAATGCTCGATATTCCCGCGCAGTTCTTTATGACCTGGACGCTGCAGGGTTTGTGGGTCACTGTAACTCTCGCGGCTGGCATGGCCGCTCTGACCTCAGAACCTGTACCTCTCGGTCCGCTGGCGGTCATTGGCGCCGCCGTTTGGTTGGTTGGATTTACCATCGAAGTGGTAGCAGATTGGCAGAAGTCCAAATTCCGTGAGGAGAATAAGGGTGGCTTTATTTCCAGCGGTCTCTGGTCCTGGTCACGGCACCCTAACTACTTCGGTGAAATCGTTCTCTGGATCGGTATTGCCATGATTGCCATTCCCACCTTGTCCGGCTGGCAGTGGGCAACGATGATTTCGCCAATCTTTGTCATCGTGTTGTTAACGCAAATCTCAGGTGTAAGAATGCTTGAGGCGAGCGGTAAAAAGCGCTGGGGTGATGATGAGGCATATCAAGCCTACGTCAACAACACATCGGTGCTGATTCCACTCCCGCCGAAGTCTTAAGGACTTCCCAGGGAAGAAATAATCATTGAGAGGCAAATCATGAGCGAGTTTCCAGCAGTACATATTGAAGTTTTCACGGACTTTGTTTGACCCTGGTGTTACCTCAGTACCGTTGGTATTGAAAAATTACGCAAAGAAGAGAACGTCACCGTATCCTGGTCTTACTTTCCACTACATCCAGAAACGCCTCTGGAAGGGAAGTCTCTAACGGATTTGTTTCGTGGCCGGGAAGACGCGCTAGAAGGGTTTTACCAGCAGATAAAGTCTATAGCTGATTCCTATGACTTGCCTTACAGCAAGCGCGACATGACCTATAACAGTCGCCTGGCGCAAGAGCTCGCGGCATGGGCTGACACTGAGGAGGGCGGCGAAAAACTTCACAATCAGCTTTATGAAGCCTACTTTGTTGCCAATAAGAATATCGCTGATCTGACGGTGCTGTTAGAAATAGTCGCTGCAGCAGGGCTCGATGTGACTCGCGCCGAGGAGGTGCTGACCCAGCGTCTATTTAGTTCTGAAATTGACCAGCACTGGCAGCGCGCACAGTCTATGGGGTTAAGCGGTGTGCCGACGTTTGTTTGTGATGAACTATATGTGGTGGGGCATCAGCAATACGAGGTGTTGCTGCGTTTTCTGAATCACATGCGGCATTTGAAGTCTGAGGCGGAGCAGCAGTTTAATAGTTAGCAGCCTGGCACTCTGGTTAATTGTCCAGACGGATTTGCTGTGAGAGCGCTCACTGAAGCAGGTTTGCCACTACCGAGGATGCCAGGCGGTAGATAACCGGCGGGCTTCGTCGCACAGGATTCATGTTGCGCACAATGAGGTGGCTACGATCCGCCGTTGGGTTACAGTTGTTTGAAATAAACTCCGCAAAGTCCTGAAACCCGGTATTGAGATCTACATCCACCGGATTTACCGCTTGATTGGGCGACTCTATTTCTACGGTGCCATCAATGCCGCGCTGCAAGGAGGCTCAATAGGAGCAAAACCCAGGTGAGCTGCCGGACGGCTCCATGCGCCATAATCTTCCTTGTTAGTTATGCGTCAGCGGTCTTTAAAAATATAGCACAGCATCTGGGAAACCCAAGGGTTGGTTAAGGGGCGCGGGTGGTTTGCTGCGCCTGACTAATGCTGCGCCGCAGGGCGGTTTGCATCGCGTCCTCGGTAAACCGAATACCCTTGCCTTTTGGTGCGATGCCTATTGCTTCTAATAATGGCCCATAGTCAGGAAAGCCACTGGTAGCCGCGAAGCTGCGATATTTTTCGCTAAACAAAGCGGTTTGGCCCGCCTGATCAAGCTGTGCCACCAGGCGTTTGCCGGTCCAGGGCCCTGGTTGATCACGGCAACACATTTGAAATGCGCTAATCACTTCATCCAAACTGCTGCCCTGACCGCGAAGGGCCAGGTCAACTTCCAGAAAATACAGCGCACCACTCCAATAGACGCGCTTAAAAGCACGTTTTTCGCGCATTTGCTGGCTGGCTAAATGCAATGGGCCTTGTTGATAAGGATCATCTTCACCCCGGGCTAAGCCCTCTCTGAACTTTTGCCAACCCGCCAACTCACTCAAGATACCGTGGCGCATCATTAATATAAATTGGTAATAACTGGCGAATCCCTCTGCTAACCAGGCGTCGTCGCGGCCCACATAAGGTAGATAAAGATGGCTAAACTCGTGGGTAGCCGTCCAGTCCGAGATGAACTGGCGTGGTCGCTGGCGCGGATTGACGTGGAATACCACGCCCTCTGGGTTTGTGGCCCGCATGGTGTGTGCCCAGGGTACTGGCCCTTTGCCGCTTGTACTGCGGTGTAAGAAGATATGGGTGTGTTGCCGCGGAAACGCGCCGCCAATTAAACTGGCCGCTTTGGCGGTCTCACTTAACCATTGGCGCAAGCGTTTTTTTTCTTTGGCTGTAAATGGTTCTTGCCAATGCACGGTGAAGTATCCGCCGGGTACCACCAGCTGCTCTGTGAGTTGTTCGCCTGGTGGTTCTGCTGTTGCTGCCACTAGCCAGAAAAGGCCAACAAGAAACCCAGCTCGCCGTTGCCAGAGCTGCAATGGTTTAACCCAACATCAAAACAATGAGTACCGGCAATAGTGGCCACAAGTAGGTAAAGCTCTTACTAGCGCGCATTTTCAAGCTATCAGGCTGTAGCTCGATGGCGCGGTTAAAATCCTGGATCGCCAGATGATCCTGTCGCAGGTCTTTGTATACCAGACCGCGGTTGTAATAGGCATCAGGAGAATCCGGGCGTAGGGTTAAGTAGCTTGAATAGTCAGCGAGTGCCGCTTGTTGATTGCCCAGCTTAGTATGCAAGATGGCGCGCTCGAAATAGGCGGGTGCAAATGATTTGTCTTTATCCACAGAGGTGTCGAGGCTAGCGAGCGCTAACTCACGGTTTTTTGTGGCGAGCTGTGCTCTGGCTCGTGCCAGATACATTGGCGCTTGCTGGGTGTCGTTCGCAGCAAGATCGATGGCGGTGTTATATGCCTCAACCGCAGCACCGTAGCGACGCCGTTTAAGTAAGGTTTCACCGCGATAGTAGTGCGCGGCTGCATAGCCAGGCATTTGCGTATTGACGGTTTCGAAGTCTGCCAGGGCGCGGCGCTCATTGCCGCTAACGAGATAAACCATGCCGCGCTGTAAGTACAATTTCGGTGCTAGCTTGTCTGTTTGCGTCATGAGCTGGTTGAAGTGCTCGAGGGCCGCCTTGTGATCAGCGCGATAAAAATCCCGGATGCCGATGGCCGCGTCAATGTCGGTGGCCACGGGCTGGCCCTGATCGAGACAAAGCTGGTAGGTTTCAACCGCCTCGGTGAGACCTGCATCTGCGGGGATTAAACACTCGGCCTGACTAATGGATGTGAAGCACAGACCGAGAAAAAAACCTAAAGTAATTCGCTGTAAGTGATTCATGGCGCTAATCATAATATTGATCGCGCCTGAAGTAATTAAGGTTTAGCGGTTGTTAGGATTAATCCTGGCTAACATGCCGCCCAGACCACGGACCAGCCAGCGGGGCTGGTGTTTCGCCCAGGCCAGTGCAGCTTGATTGGCAATACCTGGGACGCGAATCACTTCCCTACCAAGCAGGGCATCAACGCCTTCTCTGGCAACTTCAGCGGGGCTAGAAGCAATACCTGCAGGTACATCAAAACCTTGTACTTCATCTAGCAAAGCGGTTTTTGTTAATCCCGGGCAAAGCGCAGTAGTGGTAACACCGGTGCCGCGCAGTTCTTCGGATAGAGATTCTGTCAGGGATAACACGTAGGCCTTGGTGGCAGCATAAGCAGCCAGGGAGGGCACAGGTTGAAAAGAAGCCACGGACGCCACGTTGAGAATTCGACCTGCGCCTCGTTCGAGCATTTGCGGCAGCATGGCTTTGGTCAACCTGGTCAAAGCAACAATGTTCAAATTCAGCAAATTGTCGATGTCTTGCTCAGACTGGGCATGGAAGCTGCCGGAATACGCAATGCCGGCATTATTCACCAGGATATCGATGGGCGTGTCGATTTCATCCAGTAGCTGGCGCATCCCCTCCTGGGTTGCCAAATCACAGCTAATCACCTGAACATGCACATGGCTGCTTAACTCGTCAGCAAGTGCTTCCAGATTCTCACGGCGCCGTGCAGTAATAATCAGGTCAAAATCACGTTTTGCCAGTTCTCTTGCCAGGGCCTCGCCAATACCTGAAGAAGCGCCAGTGATTAAGGCTGTGCCTTTAGCCATCTTGGTTGCTCTCATCTTTTTTGCTGCTGCGGGAGTTACTGGATTCACCAGTCATCATGCGCTGTAACCAGGCTTGATACGCCATCATTGGTTGCATCGCGCTACTCACCAATTCCTGGTATTGCGATTGGCCAGATTCTTTCAGGTATTTCTGGGCGTTTTTGACCAGTTCGGTTTGGATCTTCTCGACGTTCGGCAGGCCAATAAAACGGCGCAGCTCTTCAGGGGTAACGTCTACATCTACTGTGATTTTCATATTTGCCTCCAACGGATGAGGAGCTATTAGAGCGCAAAAAAAGAGGGGCGCATAGTGCGCCCCTAAATAACCAACTCAACTAAAGGGGGTTTAGTCGGCTGTTTCTGCAGTGAAAGCCTTACGTACAGCTTCACCGGATTCTTCAACTGCGCTCTTCAGTACGTCTACTTGACCGCGAGTAGAGTCTTTGATGCCAGTCCATAGTGTTTCGTTGTACTCACGCTGTAGCTCAACGAAGCTAGAGATGTCTTTTACTTCAGGCAAGCGCTTGGAAAAGTCGCTGTTCAACTCAAGGTACTTCTTGAAGTTGTCCTGTTGTGTGCGAGCTAGCTCTTGGAAAGTGTTTTGGTTGATTTCAAACAGGGCACGGCCCATTTCAACTTGCTTCTCTACGATATTCATATTCTTGCTTCCTAAAAAATTTGGTCGTTCACTCTCATGTCGCAGTGCAACATTTTATATTGCAGTGCATCAATTGCAAGGATTTTTTTTAAAAAATTACCTATACGTTTTGCTTTAGATGGGAGTGTCAGTGTAAGGTGGTAGGACTCCACCGATCTGAAGAGGGAAGAAACAAATCGGGGAGTCCGCTCTCAACAGGTAGCTACCAAATACCTGCCGAAAGAAGTTGCCGGGATGCGCTATTTAAGTGTTACGCAGCTTCGGCAGTTTTCTTGGCTTTAGCTTTAGGCTTGGCTTTTGCCTTGGGCTTTGGCGATTCTTCAGCTTCAAATGTGTAAGCTTCTTTCAAAGCATCACGTGTGTTACCGAAGGCACCCTTCAGAAGCTCAGTTTGGGCTTCGATTGATGACTTAGTGTGAGCCCACAGTGTTTCGTTGTACTGACGCTGAAGATCCATAGCACTGCTCAGATCTTTGACTTCTGGCAATTTCGCGCCAAACTCACGGTTCATTTCAACGTACTTCTCGAAGCTCTCGCGCTGGAGGCTGAAGTACTCTTTCATAGTGCTGGTGTTAATCTCATACAACGATTTACCCAGCTCAGTTTGCTTCTCAATAATGTTCATGGATATCACTCCTGGTTAAGTAAAAACTCAGCTGTAACGTAGCTCTTGCGGGTCTTGCGACCAGAATTAACAACGTGTCACTCAATGTTGCGTTGCATCATTATATAGTGCGGTGCAACAAATTCAAGCGTGTTTTGAGAAAATTTTGTAAATATCCGTAATATTTTTGCAAAATCCGCGGGCAATTAAGCCCGCGGCATGGATCTTAAGCGACCTGCGAATCCAGGGCTGGTGCCGGTTGGCCGGGCATATCGGCGGCGCGGCGGCTAATTTCGCTCACCGTGGCTGGGATCACTAATCCCTTCAGTTCGAGGAAAGCGGCAACCAGGTCGTCCCGTAACGCTTTGATGTCTGGCACAGTGTCTTCACTGGCGGTCAGACCTACATACAAGCCGTCAGTGTAGCTTTGTACCGTGATATTCAGACCTAAACCGTGAGCGGGAATAGATACTGGATAATGGCTCAACATTTTCGCGCCATTGGAGTACAAGGTCTCTCTTGGACCTGGCACATTAGAGATCAAGACGTTGAAAGGCATGGGCATGGTGTTCGCAGCGCCGGTCAATTCGCCAAACAGCGTGGTGGCACGAGTTAAAGCCGGTAGGCCAAACAGAGACACATTGTTATCCATGGAATCGGCTAACTCACTGGTCACTTGCTTGGCAGTTTCTGCAGAGTCTTTAACCCGCAGGAGGCGAATTCTTGGGTCGGCAACATTCGTGAACAGGTCAACGTTCATCAAGCTAACGCTATTGCCCTGGTCAGCACTACCTTGCCTTGGCACGGCTACTGGGCAGCCCGCCAACAAATTTTGCTTTGGTAGTTCACCGTGCCGCTCCAGGTAATGACGCAAAGCACCGCTGCAAATGGTTAAGAATACGTCGTTGATGCTCGCGCCCATGGTCTTGCCAATTTTACGTACATCCATAAAAGGTAAGCGGGTGCAGGCGTAGGTGCGTTCCTTACCGATGGTTTTGTTCAGTGGTGTGCGCGGCGCGGTTTGGCCAAACGCGCCAAAGGTTTTCCCCGGGTCAATGGCCCGCTGGCCAAGGCTAGTGGCTGAACGCATCATGCCAAGGGAGCGGTCCATAGCCGCTGATTGATAGTGCAACAGATTTTCAAAGGATGCCCGCAGCATGTCTGCCATACTGGGCGCTTCATTTTGCACGTAGTCATCTGGGCAATGGTACGCCACTGGCTCAGGGGTTGTGTCGGTGAGACTAAAAGTCATGGCCTGGCCCGCCATACCATCCACGCAAGCATGGTGAATTTGCGCGTAGTAGGCCACTGTGCCGTCTTCGAGACCAGTCATAACGTGGAAGCGCCATAAAGGCTGGTTGCGATCCATTGGCTGGCTGTGCAGTTCTGCGACCTTGTCTTGAACTTGATCGAATGTGGCGCCGCCACCTAGTGGCACTTCGACCACATGGTTTTTGATGTCAAAATTGCCATCCTGAATCCACACCGCATGGTCAATACCGCCAGGCATCATCTGCACTTTGCGGGTGAGGTAAGGTAAAAGGTGAATTCGGTCGGCAAGATAGGCCTGCAGACGAGTGACAAACTGTGAAGGCGAAATGCCCTCTGGTAGTTCATATTGTTGTAGAGACGCGATGTGGTTCATCATTTTCTCGGTCTCTGAGTAAAGAAAACTGGCATCCTGCATGCTCAGCTTTTCCATTGTCTTACCCTCCAATTGTGTGGTGCCGTTTCACGGCGAATGTCCTGACAACTTCCAGTGACTAACTTTGCAACCCTTATGCCAGCATTAATTAGGCCGATTAAGTCTTTGTATATGCTGGCTTTTCTTTATTGCTTAGATCTTCCTCGTAGCAATTCGCGCACAACTTGCTGTCACCAAAGGCGTGCTGCGAGCCAGGTTGGTGCGAATGGCGCGCATCATAATGTTTTTGTGCAGTGCCGCAAGAGCTACAGTAAAAATTTATTTGAAAACTGTTAATAAGGGATGAGGAGGGTGCAAAAAAAGCCCTCTGCAGCGTGAAGTTTCTCTGTAAATCACAGCTTGCGCGCGGGGGTTAACTCGGCCACACTGCAATGGATTGTTCGATGCAGCAAAAAAGCGACAACAAGCAAGAGGGAACAATTGTAAGGGGATTAAAGTATGTACGAGAGACTCGAGGTCCGAAAAACGCCCGGACCATCGGTTTTCAACCTATTGACTGAATTACCACGTACCCTGATGGATATGAGCGCCTTGTCATGGTGCTGGCCATCGCTCCGGGCCATGCCAAAAGGTGATGGTCATACGGTCATGGTGCTACCAGGCTTTCTCGCCGGTGATGAATCCACCAGGTTGCTCCGTGTTTACCTTGAAAGAATGGGCTACGACGCCAGAGGCTGGGGCCTTGGCCGAAATACCGGACGCTTCGATATTATGGCGAACCGCCTCCCAGAGGCATTTCTGGAGCTTGCAGAAGAAACCGGCAATAAAATATCTCTGGTGGGACAAAGCCTCGGCGGCGTGTTTTCCCGGGAACTCGCCAGGCTCTACCCCGATCAGGTGCGACAAGTGATTTCCCTTGGCAGCCCAATTCAATTGACCAAATCCGCCGCGGTGGCAGAAGTGGTGTCTCGAGCTTTTGAGACCTCTACCGGTATGACGCCCGATGAAATGCGTGATGCCCTTGAATACTTTGACGAGGAGCAGTCGCCGCCTGTACCTATGACCGCGATCTACAGCAAAAGCGACGGGGTCGTCCACTGGCGTGGTTGCGTGGAATCCGAGGAAGATCATCAGACCCAAAACATCCGTGTTTGTGGTGCCCATTGTGGTATGGCGTTTAATGCGGCGATTTACCACATTCTTGCTGACCGCCTCGCCCAGGGTGAAAATGATTGGGTAAAATATCAGCGACCAACGACGCTCGCAGCGGCGTTCGCCTAGGAGGGAATCATGAGAGAGTTCAAAAAGTATCCAAATCGACGTCTCTACGATATTCAGGAAAGTTGTTATGTCACTGTGGAAGACATTCGCAAGATTGTCCTGCGGGGTGAAACCATCACAGTGCACGATTCTAAAACTGACAAGGATCTGACCCGGTCTGTATTGCTACAGATCATTTCTGAGCAGGAAGGTGAGGGCCATGAGCCAATCCTGACTAATCGGGTTTTGGAGCAATTGATTCGATTTTACGGCGCGCCCATGCAGAACGTTGTGAGCAGGTATATTGAGCAAAGCATCACCACTTTTCTAGAGCATGAGCAGCGTTATCGTTCGCGCATCCAGGATCTCGCTGGCACTGAGCCCATGGCCATGATGCGTAAAGCACTGGAGCAGAATATGGAGTTCTGGAATCGTTTGGCCAACTCGACCCTAACGCAACCACCGAGGCGGACAGAGACTCCGCCGAAATCATCAGACGATCAGTGAGTTCACGTAGGCGTTAAGCTCGTCATAGTGTGAAATGTAATCAGAAGCGCCTGCCAGGGCGCTTTTTTCCACGTACGGACTTTCAATCGCAACTACCTGCATACCTGCGGCCAGCGCCGCTTGAACGCCGTTTGGTGAATCCTCGAAAGCAATACACTGGGTAGGATCGACGCCGAGCCTGGCGGCACACAGGAGAAAAATATCCGGGGCTGGTTTACCTTTTTTTAGCTCGGGATTGTCACCGCTGACAATCGCTTGGAAATGCCCTGCCCAGGGGCGATTACCAAGTTTTATATCCACCAGGTGTTTGTGGCTGCTCGTGGCGAGCCCCAGGGCTTGTGAGGCCTGCTTTAGCGCCTGTAGGAAGCCAACTGCCCCCGGCATTTCCGGTACTGTGCGGAACAGCTCCACCAGGTAAACTTCCCGTTTGGCAAGATATTCGGCGCTGGTGAGAGGCAGGTCGTAGTGGTCAATGACTATCTGGGCGCTATTGTGAGAGTCACCGCCGATACAACGTTGCTTCAGTTCTGGCGTGTATTCAACGCCGTAGGGATCGAGCACTTTCTGCGAGGCTGCCGAATAAAGCGGTTCGGTGTCTAGCAGGGTACCGTCCATATCGAAAATAAAGGCAGCGGGTTTTGGGTTTAGGCTCATAGATTTGTCTCAATAAATTGCTCAGCCAGTGCCTCGATCAATTCGTGGGGGATCAATCCTTCTTCTTGAGACAGCTTCAGTTCTGCCTCTGCGGCAAGATTGGTGAGATTAAACAAGCTCAACGGGTTGAGTTCGAAAGTGTGCTGGCGATCAACAATGATGTAAGTAAGCAGGAATGCCAGGGCTTCCTCTTTGCTGATTCGAGATTTCATGAAGCCGGATGATACGCGGTCAAATATCAACGGGGAATATCCAGATTGAGTTTTAGGCCAACTGGATCGTTTACATTTTGCTTGCCCTCCATAAACTGAAAAGCCCTGCGATAAAAAGTGGGAAGCTCTATGCACAAAGTGACGTTTGCTGAACGCCGCTCCGGTGAAGACCGCCGCAAGCACCACCGCCGCGGTTTCTTGCGCTGGTTGAAGACTTTCTGGCGACCATCAACCTACCGTCGTCGGCGGATTCGCCGCGCACCTTATATTCGCGGTGAAACCTACTCGCAATATATACCCGATCGAATCTAACGCCCGCTCTGATGTGGCGAATTTCTGCTGCCAATTGCGGATAATTTCATTAATTTTGCGGTCTATCTGACTGTGCCAGTTCCATGCTGGTGTTGAGTGAATTATCCCTGAACAAAAAATAGAGGCGAAATGATAGAAATTCATCATTTGGCAAAGCGCTTTGGTGCTT
Source organism: Pseudomonadales bacterium (assembly GCA_046290215.1). GTDB lineage: Bacteria > Pseudomonadota > Gammaproteobacteria > Pseudomonadales > Azotimanducaceae > JAHRVQ01. The sequence continues at coordinate 24,299 of JBKAGC010000522.1, forward strand.
TGCAAGCGGTTCAAGACCTATCGTTACAACTTCAACCCGGAGAAATTTTGGGTTTTCTCGGCCCCAATGGCGCTGGTAAATCCACCACCATGAAAATGCTGACGGGGTTTTTGGCGCCGGATCACGGTGAGATCATAATCCACGGCATTAACGTCGCCGCTGATCCTATAGGCGCACAGCGGCTGATCGGCTACCTGCCAGAAGGTGCGCCAGCTTATGAGGAGATGCCGGTAGTGAATTTCCTCAAGTTTATTGCCGAGGTCCGGGGTTTTAGTGGTGCCTCTAGAGATGCGGCTGTAGCGCGGGCCGTAGAGACCATGGCACTGACGTCGGTTCTGCCGCAAAAGATTGAGACCTTATCCAAAGGTTATAAACGTCGAGTAGGTCTAGCCCAGGCGATATTGCATGACCCGAAGGTGTTGATCCTTGATGAGCCCACCGATGGCCTTGACCCCAACCAAAAGCATCAGGTGCGTAACTTGATACGCGGGTTATCGAAAGACAAGATTGTTATCGTCTCAACTCATATTCTCGAGGAGGTCACGGCAGTTTGCACCAGAGCAGTGATCATGGCTGGCGGTCGACTCATTGAAGACTGTACGCCAGCGGAATTGGAACGCCGCTCAGCATTTTACAGTGCGGTGACCGTGGAGTTTGCGCAATCGCCCAGTGAGCAACAAGTCAATGAGTTGACAGAGCTGCCCGGCGTCGCCAATACCACGCAGCAAGACAGTCGCCTGACTTTGTTCCCCGTAGCTGGTGCCCACCTGTTTGAATCTGTTCACCAGTATTGCCAGAACGAGCAGCTTGAGATTATAGATCTATATCAAGAACGCGGTCGTCTCGATGATGTGTTCCGGCAAATTACTGAGGAGGCTGCGGCATGAGTCACCTGTTAGTCATCACGCGGCGAGAACTGCAAGGCTATTTTTCCAGTCAGCTAGGTTATGTGTTTATTCTGATTTTCTTGATTCTCTCCGGAGTGTTTACCTTCTACCTGGGTAATTTTTATGAGCGGGGCCAGGCGGATCTGGTGCCGTTTTTCAGTTTTCATCCCTGGCTTTATCTGTTTCTGGTGCCGGCGATAGCCATGCGGCTTTGGTCTGAAGAGCGAAAATCTGGTTCTATCGAGCTTCTAATGACCTTGCCATTGCGAAAGCTCGATGCGGTGTTAGGGAAATTCCTGGCGGCCTGGATGTTTGCTGGGATTGCATTGCTGCTAACAACGCCAATGTGGCTGACAGTGAACTATCTCGGTGACCCGGACAACGGCGTGATTTTCGCAAGTTACCTGGGTAGTTGGCTTATGGCAGGTGGCTTTTTGGCGATTGGCTCCTGCATGTCTGTGTTAAGTAAGAGTCAGGTCGTGGCGTTCCTCCTAACTGGGGTCGTCTGTTTGCTGTTCGTGATGGCAGGGTTCCCTCTGGTGCTGAATGTGTTTGAAAGCTGGGTGTCGTTGCAGGTGCTAGATGCCGTGGCATCCTTAAGTTTCTTATCCCACTTCAATAGTATTTCGAAAGGTGTCCTGAGCTTACAGGACATCTTGTACTTTCTTTCCATGATTGTGTTTTGGTTAGCAGTGAATGTGGTGCTGCTTGATCAAAATCAGGCGAGGTAGTCAGGTATGAATCTTCAGGCTAAGTTATTGTTACTCGGCATCACAGCCGCATTCTTGCTCTTTACTATGGTGAATGAGTCCTTGTTCGACGGCATCCGTTTGGACCTAACTGAGAACGGCCTTTACACCTTGTCTCCTGGAACCCGGGAAGTGATAGGCGAGATTGATGAGCCCATTAACTTTTATTTCTTCTTTTCCGAGTCCTTAAGTCGTGACCTAACCTCCCTGCGCGGTTATGCCGACCAGGTACAAGCGCTGTTACAAGAATACGAACTCGAAGCGGATGGCAAAATTCGCTTGCAGGTGATCGACCCTGAGCCGTTTTCCGAGGACGAGGATCTAGCTGCGAAATTTGGTTTGCAAAGTGTTCCGGTTGGCGCCGCCGGGGATGAGCTTTACTTTGGTTTGGCAGCCACCAATGCATTGGACCAGGAAGTTGTCATCCCATTTTTTCAGCCAGACAAAGAGGCGTTTCTCGAATACGACCTAAGTCGCACGATTCAAACCCTGAACTCAGTTGAGTTACCTAAGATCGCCCTGATGTCGAGTCTGAAAATCGACGGTGATGTAGACATGCAAACCTTTCAATCGACGCCGCCGTGGATGGTTGTCGAGCAGTTGCAGCAGCGATATCAACTAGAGAGTTTGCCCATGTCAGCAACAGAGATTCCGGTCGGCACCAGTTTGCTGGTACTGGTGCACCCGAAAAACTTATCGCCAGAAACCCTCTACGCCATTGATCAATTTGCCCTTGATGGTGGTCGCTTGCTGGTGTTTCTCGATCCTTTTGCAGAAATGGAACAAACCGGTAATCCGATGGTGGCACAAATGCCTGGTGCGCCTTCCGATCTTGCGACCTTGTTGGATAGTTGGGGTATAGCCATGCCAATGGAGCAAATTGTGGCGGATGCAGATCTCGGTTTGCAGGTGGGGTCGGCCAGCGGTGCTCCGGTTCGCCATATTGGTATTCTGGGGCTTACTGGTGAGCAGTTTTCCGCTGACGACATCACCATTTCCGGAGTGTCGAGCATTAACGTTTCTTCAGCAGGTAAGCTCGAGATAACAGAAGAACGGCCCGGTCTCGAGATTACGCCACTTATCAGCGTTGGTCCCTATGCGGCCACTATGCCTACGATTCGCATGCAAACCATGAGCGACCCGGAAGAGCTGCTAAAGGACTTTACGCCAGATGAGCAAGTACATCATCTAGCGCTGCGCTTGACTGGTGAAATGCAATCGGCGTTTACGGATTCCGAAATGGCTGGAGAAAACCATATTGCCAGCTCAGAGCGGTTTAACGCCGTGGTTGTGGCTGACACCGACATACTTTCCGATCGGCTTTGGGTACAGGTGCAAAACTTTTTTGGTCAACGGCTCGCGAGTCCGTTTGCCGGTAACGGCGACTTTATCTTTAATCTGGTGGATAACCTGGGCGGTAGTTCCGCGCTGATTACTATTCGAAGTCGCGGCCAGTACTCAAGGCCTTTTGAAGTAGTACAGGACCTTAGGCGTCAGGCGGAAGCTCAGTACCTTGAAAGCGCTAATGCCTTGCAGGCGCAGTTGCTAGAAACAGAAACCCGTCTAGCGGAATTATCTAGCGGTCAGGAAGAGGATGGGCTGCTCAGCATCACTCCTGAACAGGAAGCAGAGTTGCAGCGTTTTCAAGAAGACAAGCTGCGTATTCGCAAACAACTAAGGGATGTACGCCATCAACTGGATAAAGATATAGAAGGTCTGGGTAGTACATTGAAGTTCTTAAATATATTGCTTATCCCGGTGCTGCTAACCCTGGCTCTGATGATGCTGAATTATTTGCGTCTGTCTTCCGGTAACCAACCAAAGGAGGCAGATCATGTTTCGGGGTAGTTATTACTTTCTGTTTGCCTTGATTGCAGTGCTGTTGCTCGGTCTTTTGCTAGGTGGCGGAGATGGTGCTGGGGATAGCAGTAAGACCTTGCCGCTCTTACCTGAAGAGGTTGCGGCCCGTCTCGATGCTCTGACAACGGTTTCGATAAGTGGGCCTGCTAGTAGCGTTACCTTGCAGCGACAAGAGGATCGCTGGGTGGTCGTGGAGCGCGCCAACTACGTGGCGAATCAGCAGCAAGTTCAAAGGCTGTTAAGAGACTTACGGGACGCCAGGCGATTAGAAGAGAAGACCCGTAAACCGGAAAACTTTGCCCGGCTCGGTGTGGCGGCAAATGGAATACAGTTAGCTATTGCGGATACAACACTGCTGTTTGGCCAACAAGCCTCTGGTCGTGGTGGCCGTTACGTACGTTACTTGAACACTGATGATGAAAATCAGGTTTGGTTGCAGTCGGCGCCCCTTAGCCAACTGGCGGTAGATCCAGCGGTTTGGTTGCAGCCAAACGTGATCGATATAGAGAGTACAAATGTCCAGCGTGTGGCAATCTTACAAGGCGAAGAGAGTTTACAAGTTGAGCGCACGACCACCGGTGAAGTCCTGGTTGTTGGTGTCGCAGAAGAGCAACTCCGGTATGCCGGGATTGCTGACTCCGTACTGAACCTTTTGTCTGGAGTGAAGCTCGAAGATGTCCTGCCCCGTGGTGAGTTGGACTTTGACGGTGCGATTGAGGTTAGTGTGACCCTAACTGACGACGCTAAAGTTGATTTGCGTTTGCTTGAACACGATGGCGCGTTTTGGTTGGCGGTCGATTCTGAGCGGGCAGAAGATAAGTATCTTCAGTCCTGGGTGTTTAAGATTAGTCGCCTCAACTATGACAATATGACGAAAACGAAATCGTCGTTACTCAAGGCCGAAGACAATGACCTATAACCACATTGAAGTACTAAAAGAAGGCGCGATATGTCGAGTTGTACTGAATCGCCCGGATAAACTCAATGCGCTGAACACTGAGTTGATGGAGGAGATCGAAGCAGTGTCGCGCGGTTTTCTCGATGATGAGCAAACCCGGGTGGTGGTTTTTATGGGTGCTGGTAAGCACTTTTGCGCCGGTGCAGACCTCACACAAAAAGTCGATACGATTGATAGCATGGTGGTGCGCCGGCGTAAAACGGGGCTTGGTGCGCGGATGATTCGCGCCATTACCGAGATTAACCAGGTAACCATTTGCGCCGTGCATGGGGCTGCACTGGGTGGTGGCGCTTGTATTCCCACCGCGTGTGATTTTCGGATTGGCTCTGACGACAGTTACTGTGGTTATCCCGAGGTGAACCTGGGGATCAATTTAATGTGGCAAGCTTTGCCGCTGTGCGTACGTCTGGTGGGTCCGGCGCGAGCGAAGCGACTGATTATGCTTGGGGCCAATGAGCCTGCCGAGACCTTGTTGCAGTGGGGGTTTCTTGATCAGGTGGTGCCCCGGGATAACCTGACAGAAGCTGCCATGAATATGGCCCAGCAGTACGCAAAGCAGCCGCCGGTTGCGGTGCAAATGATCAAGCAAAGTATTAACGCCGTGAGTAACGCCCTGGATCAAGCGGTGATGCATATGGATACTGACCAGAATATTCTCACCACCATGACAGAAGATCGTAAGGAAGGTATCAGGGCCTTTTTTGAGAAAAGAGAGCCAGACTTTAAAGGCCGCTAGGGGCTAATCAGCTTCTATGATGGCTACGACCTGGTCTTCATCTACTGCCTGGTCCGCTTTAACTAACAGCTCAACCAGGGTGCCGGTAGTGGGGGCTTCAACGGGGATCTCCATTTTCATGGATTCGAGGATCATGATCACGTCTTCTTCGTTAACCTGGTCGCCCACGGCTTTCTCGATTTTCCAGACGTTACCACTCACCTCTGACTCAACCTCGATTCTCGCCATAAGCTCCTCGCTGTTCCTGCGAATTAGTCAATGATGGCCTGGTAGGCTGCGACGCGCATTTCTCGCCGAATTTGGTAACTGGACGAGGGCATTAACTGCGTGAGGAAAATCACCACCATGTCCTCTTCCGGATCTACCCAGAAATAGGTGCTGGCAGCACCGCCCCAGGCAAACTCTCCGGCAGAGCCAAGAATTCGTGCTTCCACCGGGTCTAACATCACCGAGAAGCCCAGCCCAAAGCCGATGCCATCAAACGGTGTTTCACTAAATGTTGCCTGACCCATGCTAGTTAAATCACCGTTGTTAGGTAGGTGATTGCTAGTCATCAACTCCAGAGTTTTTGTGCCAAGGATGCGCACACCATCATATTGGCCGCCGCCCAATAGCATTTGTGCAAAGCGGTGATAGTCTTGAACTGTGGAAACCAGCCCGCCTCCGCCTGAATGCATGGCACGCTTTTTCAGATAAGGGCTAGACTCTGGTGAATCGATCAGGTGCATACCGTCTTCTGGCGTTCTTTGGTAGTTCGCGGCGAAGCGGTGGGCTTTCTCCTCGGGTACATAGAAGTCAGTATCTTCCATGCCCAACGGCGCAAAAATTTGTTCTAGCAAAAACTCGTTAAAGGGAATGTCGGAAAGTTTTTGTACCAGGTAGCCGCAGACGTCCGTGGCCACGCTGTAACGCCAGCGCGAGCCTGGCGCGTTCACTAAAGGTAAGTCGCTAAGCTTCTCGATCATGGTGTCGAGATCTTTGGCCGTATCGACGCCAGCGGCGTCGTATAAATCATCCACCGGGTGATCCTTCAAAAAGCCGTAGGTAAGCCCAGCAGTATGGGTCAGCAGGTGTTGGATGGTCATGGTGTGCCCTAGCACCTCGTTACTACCATGAACTTTTAGATTGGCAAACTCAGGAATGTACTTCGCCACAGGATCATCCAGTTGGAAGTAACCGTCCTCGTACAACATCATGAGTGCGCAGCTAGTGATAGGCTTGGACATGCTATAAATGCGGAAGATCGTGTCATCCTGCATTGGCTTGTCTGCCTCGATGTCCATTAATCCCTGGGTCTCCAGGTGGGCGATTTCACCGCGGCGCGCCACCAACGTAATACTGCCGGGGATCTTGCCGTCATCAATGTAACGTTGGGTCAGGTGGTCAATTTTATAGAGTCGAGCCCCGGAGAGCCCAACATCTTCTGGGGTAACTTTCATAAGCTTTAATCAAACATAATGACGTGGCGGGCTTCCTGGCCAGTCTTCAGGGCATCAAGCGCCTCGTTAATATCAGCGAGCTTGATGTGTTTGGAAATCATTTGATCCAGATGCAATTTGCCATCCAGGTAAAAGTCGACAAATCTTGGCATATCCACGCGGAAGCGGTTTGAGCCCATGTTTGAACCCTGCAGTTTCTTCTCGCCAAGCAATTCAACGCCGTGTACCTCAACCATGGTACCTACCGGGATCATGCCGATGACCGTGGCAACACCGCCGGACTGCAACATTTGAAACGCCTGCTCGGCAGTGGCTTTAAGGCCGATGGCTTCAAAAGTGTAGTGGCAGCCACCCTGGGTCATTTCAATGACCTCGCCCACCGCATTGCCGGAGCTGGCATTTACTGTATGGGTTGCGCCCACTGCCTTCGCCAGTTCCAGTTTTGAGTCCACCATGTCCACGGCAATAATTTGCGCCGCGCCAGCGATAGCCGCGCCATTAATTGCCGCGAGGCCAACACCGCCGCAGCCAATCACGGCGACCTTGGAGCCAGGTTCAACACCTGCGGTATGAAATACCGCGCCCACACCCGTGGTGGTGGAGCACCCAATTAACGCGGCTCGGTCCATGGGCATATCTTCCCGTACCTTCACCAGGGCGTGTTCATGAATAAGCATCAGTTCGGCAAAAGACGACAAGTTGAGAAACTGATGAACCGGTGCGCCGCCCAGGGACAAACGAGGCTCTTCTTCCTCTTTGCGGGAAACTTCCGGTGATGCGCATAAAGATAGGTGACCAGTAATACATTTTTCACAGTGGCCGCAAAATGCTGACAAACAGGTAATGACGTGGTCACCTTTCTTGACGTAGGTGACATCTGAGCCAACTTCTTCAACAATACCGGCACTTTCATGACCAAGAATCGTCGGTAACATGTAAGGGTAAGAGCCGTCCATGAAGTGCAGATCACTGTGACAAACGCCGGCGGCAACCGGACGGACCAGAACCTCGCGGGGTCCCGGTTTGGAAATCTGCACTTCTTCGATTTCCATGGGTTTGTTGGCTTCTCGTAAGACTGCTGCTTTCATTGTGAATCCCCCTTCCTTATAGTCCCGTGGCTTTAAAGCTATCACGATTGGAAAACAAATTGCCAAAAAGTTCTCAGCGCGTGGCGATAGGCCTAGGGGCTAATTCCGGAGCGCCAGCAGCCCAGCTCAAGGAAGCCATGACGCGACTTGCGGAATTGGCGGTGGGGGAGATTAAGGTGAGTTCCATGTGGCGTTCGGAGGCGGTGGACATGCAGGATCAGTCCGGCGAATTCGTAAACGCTGTGATTGCCTTTGATTGTCAGTTGCCGCCGTTGACCCTGCTACGGCGCATGCAGGCCGTTGAAGTGGCGATGGGTCGCCCTGCGGATCACGAGCGATACGTTGCTCGTCCTCCTCTGGATTTGGACCTGCTTTTATATGGCGAGGAGCAGATCTCCGAACCGGACCTGCTCGTGCCTCATCCCAGGATGCTAGAACGATTGTTTGTCTTGTTACCGCTGCAAGAGGTGTGGCCAGACTATACGGTGGGCGATGCCGACCTTAAGACGCTGATTCAGCTTGCGCCAGATATGGCGATCGAGCGGCTTTAGTCCACGGCCTCGGCTTCGAGTTCAGCTTCTGCAGCGAGGCGCTCTTCCCTCACCTTAACCGGAGGGTTGATGGTCACATCACAAAGCTTGTTGGTTTCTTCAATCAGAAGTTCAGGTTTCTTCTGCTTGCTTTTGGTGTTTACCAGTTTTTTGATTTTACGCACACCGTTTTCCAGCTCGCTGACGCGGTGGTTAGAACGGTTCAATTGGCTTTCGAGGAGTTTGATTTTGCCAGTGATTTCATTCATCTCCTGACTGGACAGCACAATTCGTCGCTTGGCCATGAGTCTTCCTTGACGATCAGTTCACAGTTAAGTGTAGTAGATGATCCTAATTCGGCCAGTAACGTTGTTTGAGGCTGGTTTTATAGAGTTTTCCTGTGGGGTGGCGGGGCATGGCATCGATAAAGTCGATAGAGCGCGGGCATTTAATGTGGGAGAGATTGGCCCGGCAATAGTTGATGAGATCCTCTGCTAACTCAGCGCTGCCAGTTTCATGTGGTTCAATTACGGCTTTAACTTCTTCGCCAAACTCCGGGTTAGGCACGCCAAACACGGCAACGTCTGCCACCGCAGGATGGCCAATTAGCAGGTTCTCGATTTCTTGCGGGTAAATATTGACGCCGCCGGAAATGATCATGAAAGACTTGCGATCCTGCAGGTACAGATAACCCGAATCGTCCACGTAGCCAATGTCGCCGAGGGTTGACCAGCCCTGGGGACTCTTGGCCCCGGCCGTTTTGCTGGGGTCTTTGTAGTAACTAAAGTCTGTGCCGTTAGCGAAGTACACTGTGCCCGTCTCACCACTGGGCAGCACCTGATAGTTCTCGTCGAGTATCCGCAGTTCACCATGCACAGCGCGGCCAACACTGCCGGGATGCTCCAGCCACTCCGCACTGGTGATGGCCGTGAAGCCATTGGCCTCGGTGCCCGAGTAATATTCATAAATGATCGGGCCAAACCAGTCCAGCATTTGCTGCTTGACCTGCACAGGACATGGCGCGGCGGCGTGAATCGCGTATTTGAGTGAATCTAATCGGTACCGATTGCGCGTCTCGGCATCAAGCTTTAACAGCCTGACAAACATTGTCGGTACCCATTGGCTATGGGTAATCTCATACTGTTCAATGGTTTTGAGGGCTCGCTCAGGATCAAACTTCTGCAAAATATAGGCGGTGCCACCCATGCGCGTGACAATCATGTTGTAGCGTAAAGGCGCCGAGTGATACATGGGGGCAGTGGATAGGTATTTGCTCCCCGCGTTGATCTGGTGCATCTCAATGCGGGTGTGAAACAGCGCGGAAACAGTGCCGTAAGTCGCGCCGCTAAGGGGGAAGCGAACTCCCTTGGGTTGGCCGGTGGTGCCCGATGAGTAAATCATCTCAGCGCCCTCGGTTTCATCTTCAACACTGTAAGTTGGCTGGGCAAAACGTTGCTGCAGCCAGGATTGTTGCGCGCCGGCGTCCTCATCCACAAGCAGGATCTGAATCTGACCGGGCAGCTTATCGAGGCGCTCTAATAACGCCCGGTTGGTGATCAAGAGTTTGGCGTCAGAGTTGTTCAGTAAGTAAATCACTTCCTCAGGTTGAAAGTAAGTACTCACTGGCGTGTAGTAAACGCCGCTCCGCTGGGCTGCCCAGGTAATTTTTAAGAACTCAACGTGATTCGGCAGCCAGATGGCAATGCCGTCACCTACACCGATGCCGAGGCTGCGAAATAGCTGTGCACCCTGATTGGCGGCGCGATCCAATTCGCCATAGGTGACGGCCTCACCAGACTCAATCATCTGGTAGGCAATCTTATCCTCGGGGTGGTCGCTTAACCGCACGTTGCTTGGGGAGGCTAACTAATCCCCTGACTTTGGCGTAAACGCTGGGCTCGGGAATAGCGACACGTTGTTGCCGCCTTTCGCCTCGGAAATTTTGCCGACTCCCTCTTTTGCCACCTCATCAATGCGGACGATGGCATGCATTGGGATATAACTGCGGCTGACGCCCTCGAATTCTGCTTTGAGTCGTTCTTCAGATGGGTCTACAAGCATTTGCGAACGCTCGCCGAACACCAGTTCTTCGATTTCGATAAAGCCATACAGGTCACTTTGGTAGATCTGGCGGGCGTAGACTTCAAACATCTGGCCCTGATTAACAAAAATGACCTTGTAGATGGGTGCGTTGGGTTCAGACATGTTTACACGGTTCAAGTTAGTGATTTGCTCGATATGGCTACACTTATCCCACATTTCAAGGTTTTTCGCTAGGAAGCGTGCACTTGCCTGTCTATAATCGCCAACCTTTTTTTAACAAACGGCCCTTAAAGGTAATTCGTGCCAAAAGTCTTTATTAAAACTCACGGTTGTCAGATGAACGAGTATGACTCCACGCGTATGCTGGATTTGCTCAAAGACGCGGATAATTATGAGGTCACGACGGAGGAGAGCGAGGCTGACTTGCTATTGCTCAATACCTGCTCGATTCGTGAAAAGGCCCAGGAGAAGGTGTTTCACCAGCTTGGCCGCTGGCGCAACCTAAAGGAACGCAAGCCTGAGCTAAAGATTGGCGTCGGCGGTTGTGTTGCCAGCCAGGAAGGGGAAGCCATTAGCCAGCGTGCGCCTTATGTGGATGTCATCTTTGGCCCGCAAACCCTGCACCGCTTGCCAGAGCTGATCCACAATGCCGCGCCAGGTGGCAAGGCTGTGGTAGATATTACCTTCCCGGAGATCGAAAAATTCGACAAGTTGCCAGAGCCAGAGGCTGATGGCCCCACGGCGTTTGTCTCAATTATGGAAGGTTGCAGTAAGTACTGTACCTTCTGCGTGGTGCCCTATACGCGCGGTGAAGAAGTCAGCCGTCCCCTGGAAGACGTGCTTAGAGAAATTCTTGCCCTGGCAGAGCAGGGCGTTCGAGAAGTTAATTTGCTCGGGCAAAACGTCAATGCCTATCGTGGGCCCATTTCTGAAGATGGCAATGAAGTGGCGGATCTCGCCTATTTAATCAGGGTCATTGCGGATATTGATGGCATTGATCGCATTCGCTACACCACATCCCATCCGGTGGAGTTCTCCGATAGTTTGATTGATGTTTATGCCGATGTGCCGGAGCTAGTCAGTCACCTGCATCTGCCGGTACAAAGTGGTTCCGACCGTATTTTGGCGTTAATGAAACGTGGCCACACGGTGCTGGAGTACAAATCGAAAATTCGCCGTTTGCGCAAGATTCGCCCGGACATCAGCATGTCTTCCGATTTTATTGTGGGCTTCCCAGGGGAAACCGATGCGGATTTCGAGGCCACGATGGATCTAATAGCTGAAATTGGCTTCGACCATTCCTTTAGTTTTATCTACAGTGCCAGGCCCGGTACGCCAGCTGCGGATTTGCCAGACAGCACGCCAATGGCGGAAAAGAAGGCCCGCTTAAGCCGCTTGCAGTCGCGCATTACTAATCACGCCATGGAAATTAGCCAGTCAATGGTGGGCACGACCCAGCGTATTCTGGTCACCGGGGTCTCGAAAAAAGACCCAGGACAGCTCCAGGGTCGTACTGAGAACAACCGTGTAGTGAACTTTGCAGCCACGGACGCGGGGCTGATAGGGCAGTTTGTTGATGTTAGCATTGGCGAAGCCTTGCCAAATTCTCTGCGTGGCCAACTCGTCTGAGTTTGAAATTTCACCACGAATCCTTTTCTAGGCCGCTGCCAGCGGTTATTCTGATCATCCATAGAGCTAATCTAAGCCATTGAACGCGAACAACGACCTTCATCAGCTCAAGCTAGAGCCAAACGATAGTGCCCAACTCGCCAATTTGTGCGGCCCTTTTGACGCCCATTTACGTCAAATTGAATCCCGGCTCGGTATCACGATTAAGAATCGCGGCAACGATTTTCAGTTGTACGGCGACAATCAGGTAGTGCACGCCGCTGGCGAATTGCTGAATCATCTTTACCGTGAAGTAAAAAGCGGCACTAACCTTACCGCCGATGTCGTGCACCTGTTCCTGCAAGAATCCGGTGTTGAAGCGTTAACCGCAACCGCCGGGCGCCCTCGCGAGGGTCTTATTCAAACCAAGAAGAAGAGCATCAAACCTCGCGGCGCCAACCAGCTCGTTTATGTGGACGCGATTCGCGATCACGACATCAATTTTGGTATTGGCCCGGCCGGTACCGGGAAGACTTACCTGGCGGTAGCTTGTGCGGTAGAAGCATTGGAGCAAGATCGAATTCGCCGTATTTTATTGGTTCGGCCTGCGGTAGAAGCGGGTGAAAAGCTAGGGTTTTTACCCGGTGACCTGAGCCAAAAAATTGATCCTTATTTGCGTCCGTTGTACGACGCGCTATATGAAATGCTGGGTTTTGAACGCGTAGAAAAATTGATTGAGCGCAATGTCATTGAAGTGGCTCCGCTGGCTTATATGCGTGGCCGCACCTTAAATGACTCGTTTATCATTCTTGATGAGAGCCAAAACACCACGGTTGAGCAAATGAAAATGTTCCTTACCCGGGTAGGTTTTGGCTCAACGGTAGTGGTAACCGGGGATATTACTCAGGTCGACTTGCCTCATCGCACCAAGAGCGGCTTGCGCCACGTGCTCGAGGTGCTCGGTGAAGTTGAAGGTATTTCCTTCACCCGATTCTCGCCCCGCGATGTGGTACGCCATCCACTAGTCCAGCGCATTGTTGAAGCTTACGAGCAGCACGAGTCGGATAAAGACCATGATTAACAGCAACGTTAGCAATGATGTTCATGAGATTGCTGTGCTCTGGGAAGCGGACCAGGATGACGATGACCCTGGAAGTCCCGAGCTTGAAGCCTGGGCGCAACAGACACTCGAATATCAGCAGGTTGGCCCGTGCGAGATTGCCATCAAGATTGTTAATCGTGAAGAAAGTCAGGCATTAAATAGCGAATATCGCGGCAAGGCCAAACCCACCAATGTGCTCTCGTTTCCCCTGGATGGCGGTCAGGTTGCTGGCCCACTGTTGCTGGGAGACTTGGCGCTGTGTGCGGATGTGGTGCGCACTGAGGCCCGCGAGCAAGGTAAAACCGTACCAGCTCACTACGCCCATATGGTAGTGCATGGTGTGTTGCACCTACTTGGTTTTGATCATGTGGAAGATGATCAGGCCGAGGAGATGGAGCAGATAGAAAGAGATATTTTACGTACAATGGGGTTTGCTGACCCCTACGGGGATAATGGTGATAACGGGTACACCTCATGAGTGAACAAGACGCGGGTGAGAAAGGGTGGCTGGAACGGCTATCCCTGGCTCTAACCGGAGAACCGAGCTCTCGCAGTGAGTTGTTAGAGGTTCTAAGATCTTCAGAACAACGAGAGCTGTTAGACGCGGAAGCCCTAAGCATTATCGAAGGGGCCTTGACGGTCTCTGATATGCAAGCCCGGGAAATCATGATTCCGCGCTCGCAAATGGTGGTGGTCCGTTTGGATATGTCCCTTGAGGATATCTTGCCGGTGGTGATTGAGTCCGGTCACTCACGCTTCCCAGTGTTTTCTGATAACCCAGACGACGTGGTGGGAATTTTGCTCGCCAAAGACTTGCTGCCCATGGCCCTTGAAGACAATCGCAGTCGCTTGAAGTTAAAAGATCTGCTCAGGCCTTGCGCCGCCATCCCAGAAAGTAAGCGCTTAAATGTGCTACTGCAGGAATTCCGTTCCACGCGTAATCACCTGGCGGTGGTGTTTGATGAGTACGGCGGCGTCTCCGGCATGGTGACCATTGAAGATGTGCTAGAGCAAATTGTGGGTGACATCGAAGATGAGTACGATTTTGAAGAAGACGATTTTATCAACCAGCACAAAGATGGCTTCTTCACCATTAAAGCCCGCACGCCAATCAGCGATTTCAATGAGAAGTTTCAAACCAATTTCCCTGTGGATGAGTTTGACACTATCGGCGGCGTGGTGACCCATCACTTTGGTCATCTACCAGAGCGAGAAGAAACCGTTGAGGTACAAGGTTTTCATTTTGAAGTGCTCAATGCCGATAACCGACGCATCAAGCTGCTTCGCATGAAGCCGCCCCGCGGCAAGAAATAGGCGCACACTTGCCGTGCAGGGTGCTGAGCTACTCCCCGGTAAAAACCTGATTGCTGCCGGCCTGGCTGTGTTGGCGGGCCTGTTGCTCCCCCTTTCCCTGGCGCCATTTGACTTTTGGTGGTCCGGACTTATCTCGGTATTTTTGCTCCTTGCCTTACTGCAGGGGGCAAGCTTTCACCAGGCGCTGTTGCGCTGGTACTTGTTTGGCATCGGTCAGTTCTTGCTGGGTGCGTCCTGGGTGTTTGTGTCTATTAATACCCACGGTGGCGCTAGTGTGTTGGTTGCGGCTGGCTTAACCGGGGCGTTTATTGCCGCCATATCGCTGGTTACTCTGGCCCAGGGTTATGTCTATCAGCGGTTTTTCTCTCACTTGCAGTTGCTTTGGATACCAGCTTTCGCGGCGTTATGGTTCTTTAAGGAATGGAGTACGACCTGGCTGCTCTGGGCAGGCTTTCCCTGGGCGTTGCTTGGTTACGGACATATTCATTCGCCGTTCGCCGGTTATGCGCCCCTCATCGGTGTCCTGGGGGTGGGTTTTGTGGTGGCCTTGTGTGCGGCGTTACTGTTTGCCGCGGTGACCAATCTCGGCAGACACAGGCTAGTGTGGTTATTGAGCGCGTCGGGACTCACAGGGTCTGGTCTACTGCTGGGGTTGCTTAACTTTACTCAACCAATCTCAGAACCGCTTAAAGTGAGCCTGGTGCAAGGTAATGTGGCGCAGCAGACGAAATGGCGGCGAGACATGGTAGAGCCGATTATTCGCCAGTATGTGGGTTTAACGGAAGCCGAGTGGGGCCGTGATCTGGTAGTCTGGCCAGAGGCTGCCCTGACCTTATTTGCCGATAGTGCTGGTTCGGTTTTACAGCCGCTGGATGTGCGCGGCGACTATAGTGGCACTGCTTTGCTGTTGGGCCTGCCGCGGCGTCAGGATGGGACCTATTACAACTCTGCTCTGGTGACCGGAGACGGCGAGGGTATTTATATCAAACGCCATCTCGTGCCATTTGGTGAGTATGTGCCTTTGGAAAACTGGCTGCGCGGCGCCATTGAGTTTTTTGATTTGCCCATGTCCCACAACCAACCAGGACCCGATGATCAACCCTTACTGCGCGTGAAGAACTTCAAGCTGGCATTGTCCATTTGTTATGAAATCGCCTTTCCTGCCCTGGTTCGCCAGGATGCCCGGGAGGCGGCGGTACTTGCAACGATCAGTAACGACACCTGGTTTGGGCAAAGCCTTGGCCCCCATCAACACATGCAAATGGCGCAAATGCGGGCACTGGAAAATCAACGCTTTCTGGTGCGGGCAACCAATAATGGCATTACCGCCGTGGTGGATGCCAAGGGGCAAATTACCGGGCGATTACCGCAGTTTGAGTCAGGTGTTTTGCGCGGCACTGTGGTGCCACTGGATGGGCTTACCCCATATACCCGCCTGGGCGATTGGCCCCTACTCGTGGGCCTCGCTTTACTCCTGGCTGGCTTGAGCCGGCTTCGATCTGACTAAGATATTGCTGGCGTTCGGCGATTAAGTCCTTGAGATGGCGGATGCTTTGCTTGTTCTCGAGATTGGTCTCAATTTGCTCATGCAAATCGGCAATCTGGTCGAGCAAGGTCTCGCGGTGATAGCGAGCCAGTTGATTGATGGGTGGTCTAACGGGCATAACAAGCAAACAGTTTGGAATAACTTAAACTTAGCTGGTATTCCCAGTTTTGCACGGCGGCTGTCGTATCCCCTCCGCAGTTGATCGGGTAGAATTGCGCCTTATTTTTTCAGTAGCGAATGAGCAGTAATCCATGAGCGGCAAGCAAAGCAGCGCGGATCGATATGATCCCGAGTCCACGGAACTCGGTGTACAGGCCTATTGGCGTGATAACGGGACCTTTGAAGTCTCTGAAAACTCTGACAAGGAAAAGTTCTATTGCCTGGCGATGTTCCCTTATCCAAGCGGCCAACTGCACATGGGCCACGTGCGAACTTACACCTTAGGTGATGTGATTGCCCGCTATCAGCGCTTACTTGGCAAAAACGTGCTGCAACCCATGGGCTGGGATGCGTTTGGCTTGCCGGCGGAGAATGCAGCTATTAAGCGTAATATCGCACCAGCCACCTGGACCAAATCCAACATCGAGTACATGAAACAGCAGTTACAAAGGCTCGGCTTTTCCTTTGACTGGAGCCGCGAGCTTGCCACCTGCGACCCGGAATACTATCGCTGGGAACAATGGTTCTTTACAAAAATGTTCGCCAAGGGGCTGGTTTATAAAAAAGCCGCCTGGGTGAACTGGGATCCAGTTGATCAGACGGTACTGGCTAACGAACAGGTAATCGATGGCCGCGGTTGGCGCTCGGACGCACCGGTGGAACGTCGTGAACTGGCCCAGTGGTTTATCAAAATCACTGCCTACGCGGAAGAACTTCTGGCGGATCTGGACACCTTGCATGGTTGGCCAGAGAAAATTAAAACCATGCAGCGTAACTGGATAGGCCGGTCCGAGGGTGTTGAGTTAACCTTCCCATTGCCTGCTGAAACCCGTGCGGCTGCAGATGTGGGCGATGGTTTGACGGTTTATACCACGCGCCCTGACACCCTGTTAGGTGTGACTTATGTGGCGGTTGCGCCCCAGCATCCTCTCGCTAAAGCCGCCGCAGAATCACAGCCAGAACTGGCAGAGTTCCTTGAAGAGTGTAATCGCGTCAAGGTTGCTGAAGCGGATATGGCGAAAATGGAGAAGCTTGGCATGGCCACTGGTTTGTTTGCCGAGCATCCCTTAACTGGCAAGCAGGTGCCCATTTGGGTCGCCAATTTTGTCTTGATGGAATATGGCTCCGGTGCAGTGATGGCGGTCCCGGGCCATGATCAGCGCGACTGGGAGTTTGCCCGGAAATACGGGTTGGACATTGTTCAGGTGGTAGCGCCGCAAGCGGACGATGACAGTTGTGACATCGAACAAGAAGCTTATGTGAGTAAAGATGGCGTGTTAGTGAACTCCGGCGAGTTCGACGGTATGGACTTCTCAACCAGTTTTGATGCCATTGCTGAGGCTTTGGCGGCGAAAGGACTGGGTGAAAAGCAGGTGAATTATCGGCTTCGCGATTGGGGTGTTTCCAGGCAGCGTTATTGGGGTTGCCCAATTCCTATCATCAATTGTGATGATTGCGGCGCCGTCCCGGTTCCAGAAGAGGATTTGCCGGTGGTATTGCCCACGGACGTTGAGTTTGACGGCGTCGGTTCACCGATTAAAAAGATGCCATCGTTCTACAACACCACTTGCCCATCTTGCGGTAAAGCAGCGCAGCGTGAAACCGATACGTTTGATACCTTTATGGAATCATCCTGGTACTACGCGCGATTTGCCTCCAGCGGTAATGAGGAAGGCATGTTAGATGAGCGGGCGAAATACTGGGGTAGCGTGAATCACTACGTTGGCGGCGAAGAACATGCCATCCTGCACCTGTTGTACGCGCGCTTTTTCCATAAGGTCATGCGTGACGAGGGGCTGGTGGAGTCAGACGAGCCATTTGAGAACCTTTTATCTCTCGGTATGGTGCTAAAGGACGGCTCAAAAATGTCGAAATCCGCCGGTGATGCGGGTGACCCGCAACATTTGCTGGATGCTTACGGGGCCGACGCAGTGCGCATGGCCATGATGTTCTCGGCGCCGCCGGAGCAGTCTTTTGAGTGGTCTGAAAACGGCGTTGAATCGGCGAATCGTTGGTTACGCACAAAGCTTTGGAACACCGCCCAGGATCATCTTGCCGGGGGCGAAGTGCCGGCACTGGATGTGTCTGCGCTAAACGATGAGCAAAAGGAACTACGCCGGGTGGTTCACGAAACCATTGCCCGCGCCAACGATGATTATGGCAAGCGTTTGAATTTTAATACGGTGGTATCCGGCGTGATGTCGCTGATGAACCATGTGACCAGGTTTGCAGACACGAGCGATCAAGGTCGTGCCGTGATGCAAGAAGCACTGGAAGTCGCGGTGTTGGTGTTATCACCCATAACCCCGCACATGTGCCATGAACTCTGGCAGCAGCTTAAAGGCGAGGAAATTACTCAGGCATCCTGGCCGGCGTTGGACCAATCCGCCCTGGCGAAAACCGTGGTTGAGATGGTGGTCCAGGTCAATGGTAAGGTGAGAGCCAAGTTCGAAACCGAGCCGGATGGCGCAGCGGACAAAGTCGAAGCCGAGGCGAAAGATCTTGAAAACGTCGCCAAGTTTCTTGAAGGTAAAACCATTCGTAAAGTGATTGTCGTGCCAAACAAACTTGTTAACTTTGTGGTGGGCTAAATGATTCGCACCTTCCTGCTTGTAAGTACCTTATTGCTGCTAACCGCGTGCGGTTTTCACTTGCGCGGGACCGGCGCTCCAGCGTTGGATGTGCAGCGAGTTGCACTGAGCGGTTCACCGCGAGACTTGATTGATGAGTTGGGTGATACCCTGAAAACCATAGGTGTTTCTGTGGGTGGTGACGGCGAACCTGAATATCGCATCAACCTGGCGAACGAAAGCCTCACTCGCCGTGCTGTGGCCAGCTCCGGAGCTATTACGGTGTCAGAATATGAGGTGCGCATCGTCGCAATCTTCAGTATTTTTGATGCCGAGGGTAAAGAGCTGATTCCGGCTTCGGAACTGGTGGCAGAACGAGTCTACAGCTTCGATGCCACCAATTTCGTTAGCAACACTGAAGAAGAAGCGCTCTTGATTGAAGAAATGCGCCAGGATATCGCAGGCCAGTTGGTACGCCGCTTTAGCGCGACCTTAAGAAATCAGACCGAGACCGCCTCTGAGTCATGAAAGTCTATCCGGACAAACTAGCGGCTCATCTGAAGAAATCTGTTAGTCCGGTATATATTCTGAGCGGTGATGAGCCGCTGCTGATTCAAGAACTGAGTGATTTGATCCGCTCAGAACTGCGTGCCAAAGGCTATTTGGAGCGGCAACTGTTCCATGTGGATGCTTCATTCGATTGGCAAGAAGTACTCTTTAGTGCCAACAGCATGAGCTTGTTTGCCGAGCAGAAAATTCTCGAGTTGCGTCTGGCTAGCGGCAAGCCCGGCGACAAGGGCGGCAAAGCCTTGCAAACCTATATGGAGGATCCGCCGGAAGATACCGCCATGCTGCTGATATTACCGCGTCTGGATAAGGCGGCGCAGCGCACCAAGTGGTTCAAATCGTTGGATGCCAAAGGCGTGTTTGTTCAGGTCTGGCCCATTGAAAAGAAAGACCTGCCGCGCTGGATCGGTGGCCGTATGCAAAAAGCCGGGTTACGTGCTGACCATGATGCCATTCAGGTGTTAATTGACCGTTTGGAAGGCAATCTATTGGCCGCTGCTCAGGAGGTTGAGCGACTTAAATTACTGGCAGATGATGGTCATGTCACGGCGCAGTTGGTGCAGGCATCGGTGGCGAACAATGCCCGCTACGACGTGTTTGGCTTGATCGACGTGGCGGTAGGCCAGGATGGCAAACAAACCTGGCGAATGCTGCAAGGTTTGCGCGGCGAGGGTGCTGAGGTGATGTATGTGAACTCCATGTTTGCCCGTGAGGTAAGAAATTTAGTCCAGATCAAAGAAGCGTTAGCTGCAGGACAATCTTCAAGTGCCGTTTTTCAGAAGTTCCGAATCTGGGATAAACGTAAGAATCTGGTGGGGCGCTGCCTCAAAAACCGCAGTAAAGCGGAACTGCTGGACTGCCTGAATGCGGCTGCAAACGTGGACGCGAGAGTCAAAGGCATGCAAACCGGGGATCCCTGGATTGCCCTGGAAGGCGGTTTTATGGCGCTCGCCGGACGCGCCTAGAACGCCACCTCGTTGTTGGTAATTTCCTAGTATTACCGCTATTCTGTGGCCTTCCCGCAGCAGGGCAATTTGGCACTTATTGTGAGTCATTGTGAAAGTTGCACCGGGCTGTGGGATTGTTTTTTTCAGTCTATGATATTTTTTGTTAAGGCCGCGGTATGAACCAGAAGCTCCCAAGCTTAGACACGTTGGATGGACCGGATACAGAACTGGATGTTCGAGAGGTATTTGGTCTCGATGTCGATTTAAAAGTGCCAGCATTTTCGCAGCGTAGCGAACATGTGCCACCGGTAGACGACAGCTATCTTTTTGACCATGAAACCACCATGGCAATCCTGGCAGGTTTTGCCTACAACCGCCGGGTGATGGTGCAGGGTTATCATGGTACCGGTAAGTCGACCCACGTCGAGCAGGTTGCTGCTCGCCTCAACTGGCCGTGTATTCGTATCAACCTGGATAGTCACGTCAGCCGTATGGACCTGGTGGGTAAAGACGCCATTGTGCTCGAGGACGGTAAACAAATTACTGAGTTTAAAGAGGGTTTGCTGCCATGGGCACTGCAACGCCCCTGTGCGCTAGTGTTTGATGAATACGATGCAGGCCGGCCCGATGTCATGTTTGTGATTCAGCGTGTGCTAGAAGTAGAAGGTAAGCTGACGCTGCTCGACCAGAGCAAAGTGATTAGCCCCAACCCTCACTTCAGAATGTTCGCTACCACTAATACGATTGGTCTGGGTGACCCTTCAGGTTTGTATCACGGTACACAACAAATTAACCAGGGTCAGATGGACCGCTGGAATATTGTGACTACCCTGAACTATCTGCCCCACGAAAGCGAAACAGACATTGTTTCTTCGAAGATCCCCGATGTGGATCGGAAGACATTATCGAACATGGTGTCTGTTGCCGAGTTAACCAGGCAAGGGTTTATTAACGGTGACATCAGTATCGTTATGTCGCCGCGCACGGTGATCATGTGGGCAGAAAACGCCCGCATCTTCAATGACTTTGGTTTTGCCTTCCGCTTAACTTTCCTCAATAAGTGCGATGAGACCGAGCGTCCCATCGTCGCGGAGTACTACCAGCGCTGCATGGGTGAAGAATTACCTGAGTCTAGCTCTAAAGTGGTATTGGCATAGATTGGATAGGTGTGCCTGAGTCGTGTCAGATACTGATGACAACACAGAGGTTTTCAAGCAAGCCGTAACCTCAACCATGCGTGCCATTTCTGGTAACGAAGAGCTGAATGTGAGTTTTGGTCGCGGTAAAGCTTACATTCAGGGTAATCGCGCGCGCGTGCCATTGCCGGAAGAGGGTGTTTCAGAAGAGCAGCTAGCCGTCTTGCGCGGTACTTCCGATCAGTTCGCCTTGCGCATGCGTTTTCATGACGAGGCAAGCCATCGCCGCTTCCGTCCTGAAACTGGGATTGCCCAGGATTTGTTTGATTGCGTTGAAGAAGCGCGGGTAGCGTCCATCGGCTCTTACTTGATGCGCGGCGTTGAGGATAACCTCAATGCGCAGCTTGAAGCGCGCTGCGTTAGCCAGGGTATGCAAAAACTTCAGCACCAAACGGAAGCGCCCCTTGGCGAGGCCGTTGGCTTCCTGGTTCGAGAACGGCTTGGCATTGAGTTGCCAGAAACCGCGAAGCACGTACTAGACCTGTGGCGTGATCATATTGAATCAAGCATTGGCGACCATTTGGATGGCTTACAAGATTCCATGCGCAACCAGGCGGCATTTCGTGAGCTGTCTCATCAGTTAATTTCTGATCTGGGTTTGAGTCAGGAGTGGGGCGAGGAAAATGGCGACGGCGACGCAGAAGACCAACAGCAGGATGAGCAAGAGGTAGAGGCGGAATCTGGTGATGAGTCCTCGGAGCAAGATGCTGGCGCTGATGGTGAAATGTCTGATGCCATTGAAGGCGAAGTACCTGCTGATATGGAAGCCATGGATATGGCCGAGGCGGAAGGGGAACAAGACGAGGCTGGCGGCCCGCCGGATGCCGCCATTGATCCTAATTGGAATCGACCTAAAGAAAGCGAATATAAAGCGTTCACCGATCAGTTCGATGAAACCATATACGCCGACGAACTTTGTGAGCCAGCCGAGCTAGATCGCTTGCGCGGCGTCCTGGATAAGCATTTGCAGAACTCACAAATTGTCATAAGCAAACTCGCCAATCGTCTCCAGCGCAAACTGATGGCGCAGCAAAACCGTACCTGGGAGTTTGACCTGGAAGAGGGCCAGTTAGATACCTCGCGTTTGCCCAATATCATTATGGATCCGTTTTCGGCACTGGCTTTCAAGCAAGAAAAAGATACCAAGTTCCGCGACACTGTAGTGTCGCTGCTGATCGATAGCTCCGGTTCTATGCGCGGCCGCTCTATTACCATCGCGGCCATGTGCGCGGATATTCTCGGCAGGACTTTGGAGCGCTGCGCGGTGAAAGTTGAAATTCTCGGCTTCACAACACGCGCCTGGCGCGGTGGTCAGGCGCGGGAATTATGGTTGCAGCAGGGCAAGCCGCCCCAACCCGGTCGCCTTAATGATCTTCGCCACTTGATATATAAAGCTGCGGATATGCCCTGGCGTCGAGCGCGGCGCAATATTGGTTTGATGATGCGCGAAGAACTGCTCAAAGAAAACATTGATGGCGAGGCGTTATTGTGGGCACACAACAGAATTGTTGGGCGACCGGAAGACCGCAAAATATTGATGGTCATCTCCGACGGTTTACCGGTGGATAACAGTACTTTGCTGGTGAATCCAAGTAACTATCTTGAGCAGCATTTGAAATACGCCATTGACCGGATTGAAAACTGGTCGCCGGTAGAACTGGTAGCCATTGGTATTGGTCACGATGTCACGCACCACTATCGCCGTGCTGTCACCATAACCGATGCCGAACAGCTCGGTGATGCCATGACCGAACAACTCGTGGATTTGTTTGATGAGGAATCCAACAAAAATCTTGGCCCAGTACGCGCCGAGATTATCGAGTAAGCGGATGAGTTCTGTATGCACCGCCAGCCTATCCTAGCGCTGATTGATCGCTATGCCGAAAGGTATCCGGAGGAAGCAGCAACCAGTGAACGGATAAAACGTTTTGTCATGGACCATGAAGATTGCTTTTATCGTGAGCAACTCCGTGGCCATATCACGGGCTCGGCCTGGATTGTGAACGCCAAAGCCGATCAAGCGCTCTTGACCCACCACAGGAAGTTGAATATCTGGGTGCAGTTAGGTGGTCACGCTGATGGTGACAGTCAGATTGAGCGAGTTGCAGCCCGGGAGGCCGAGGAAGAATCTGGTTTAACTGATTTGGCTTTAGTTTCCGGGGAGATTTTCGATATTGATATCCATGAGATACCAGCTCGCAAGCAGGAGCCAGCACACTTTCACTATGACTGTCGTTTTTTGCTGCAAGCCACTTCCACAAACTATGTGGTCAGTGATGAGTCCCACGATTTAAGCTGGATTGCGCTGAATGACATGTCGCAATACACCAATGAAGAATCGGTGTTAAGGATGGTCCGAAAGACTAGTGAGTGGCTAAAGGCAAGCTAGTTAGAGGCGGTGTTTAAGAATAAAGGTGACAAGCAACTGTTCGGGATTCCGAGAGCTTAATTACCTCAGGTGTCACTGTCTTGCAGTGGTCAAGCGCCTTCGGGCAGCGGTCAGCAAAACGACAACCCGCTCCGACATTCACTGGTGAGGCAATTTCGCCGCGAATGGGAATGTGCTGACGAGTTCGTTCGTGCTCCGGGTCTGGCTCGGGATTAGATTCAATCAGCAGCTGGGTATAGGGGTGTTTTGGATCAAAGAACACTTCATTAGATGGCCCGGTTTCCACCAGCGTGCCCAGGTACATGACCGCCATTCGATCAGATACATAACGCACCATGGACAAGTCGTGAGCAATAAACAGCATGGTTAAACCCAGCGACTGTTTAAGCTCATCCAATAGGTTAATGACCTGGGCTTGCACAGAAACGTCCAGGGCAGAAATTGGTTCGTCACAGACAACAAATTTTGGCTGAATAATCATCGCCCGGGCAATACCAATTCGTTGCCTTTGTCCGCCGGAGAATTCGTGCGGGTAACGAGACATATGGTCGGCGTTGAGGCCAACTTTTACCATCCATTCCGCCACCAGCTCGCGAATTTGCGTACGGCTGTGCTGGCCTTGGATGTGTAAGCCTTCGCCCACAATATCTAGTACGGTCATTCGAGGATTCAATGAAGAATAAGGATCCTGGAAGATCATCTGTAATTCCCGGGAATACTTCAGATGATCCTCGGGGCTAAAGGTAGCGGGCAAAGCCTCACCGCGATAAATGGCCTTGCCACTGGTGCGAGGGTGTAAGCCGATTAAAGTTTTACCAAAAGTGGATTTGCCAGAGCCGCTTTCACCTACCAGGCCAAGAATTTCGTTTTCTTCAATATCGAGAGAAATGCCGTCCACCGCATGCAGCGTTTGCTTACGACCAATTTCAAAGTGTTTGGTGAGATTTTCTGTTCGGACCAGCACTAACCTTCTCCCTGGCTGCGGTTAGAGGGTTGGTAGACCTCGGCTATGTCGGGTGCATCAGTGTGCTGTAACCAGCAGCGCGCACGATGATCTGTGTCGCTGGAAATCAGGCTTTCCTCTGGCATATGTGGGCCGCAAACCTTCATGGCGTGTGGACAGCGAGCAAAATAGCCGCAACCCTGAGGCGGTGCAAACAGATCTGGTGGACTGCCTTCAATGGGCGTTAGTTTTTTATCCCGGTCGCCCTGGTTACTTGGCATGGCCACTTTCAAACCCTGGGTATAAGGGTGCGCACTGCGGTAAAAAATATCGTCCACGGTACCTGTTTCTACCACTTGACCGGCATACATCACCGCTACCCGGTCTGCCATCTTGGCCACTACCGCAAGGTCATGGGTAATCAAAATGATGGACATATTCTCGGTGCGTTGTAGTTCTTGCATAAGCTCAAGAATTTGCGCTTGAATCGTTACGTCCAGCGCCGTCGTGGGCTCGTCGGCGATCAAAATAGATGGATTACAAGCGAGACTCTGGGCAATCATTGCTCTTTGCAGCATCCCCCCGGAGAACTCAAACGGATATTGTTTGGCGCGCTTTGCAGCCTCCGGAATATGGGTTTTCTCAAGCAGTTCCACGGCGCGTTTGCTTGCTTCACTTTTGGAGACGTTTCGATGCACCATAAGCGTTTCGGCAATCTGGTCGCCAATGGTCATAGTGGGGTTTAAGGACGTCATGGGATCTTGGAATATCATGCCAATTTCCACGCCGCGAAATTTGTTCGCTTCAACGGCAGGTAAGCCAAGAATCTCTTTGCCATTTAAGAGCGCACTGCCAGCCGTAATTTTACCTGGCGGCATCGGAATAATGCCCATAATCGACTGCACGGTGACCGACTTGCCGCAGCCAGACTCGCCGACAATCGCCAGGGTTTCACCTCTGGCAACGTGGAAGTTAACGCCGCGCACGGCCTTAACGTTGCCGCCGTAGGTGGCGAACTCTACATTCAAGTTGCTGACTTCAAGGAGTGCTCCGCTCATTCACGCGACCTCATGCGAGAATCTAGCGCCTCAGTTAAGCCGTCACCTAGTAGGTTGAATGCTAAAACTGTAATGCTAATAAATGCTGCAGGAAAAATCAGTTCATGAGGGTGGCTTAACATGGTTTTTACACCCTCGTTGCACATGGAGCCCCAGGATGGTGTGGGCGGCGCAACCCCCATACCAATAAACGATAGGAAGGCCTCGGTAAATATGGCGGCTGGCACAGCGAAAGTTAGAGTGACAAGAATTACCCCCATAGTGTTGGGGATGATATGACGAATGATCAGGTAGTGGTTTTTTGCGCCGAGCAAGCGCGCCGCATCAATAAAACCTTGCTCTCTGATTTGTAACACCTGTCCTCGCACCAGTCTTGCCGTGGCTGGCCAGCCCAGTAGAACCAGCGCTATTAACATGGGTATGACGCCGCTCTCGCCAGGACCAATACCAAAAGAGATCTTGAATAAGATCATAAACAACAAAAACGGCAGGGCGACCACGAAGTCAGCGAAGCGCATTAAGAACTGATCGAGCTTGCCACCAATATAGCCTGCAAAGCCGCCATACAAAATGCCGAACAGCACAAACAAAAACGGCGCGCAAATACCGATAAATAATGACACCCGGGCGCCTTCCATCAGTCTTGCCAACATATCACGGCCCAGGTAATCGGTACCCAGGGGATGAAACTCTAGTTCGATCTCACTGCCTTCAGCATGATCCTGTCTCGACTCGATCAAGCCGCGGTCCATGGCCTCATCATAGGTGATGGCAAGTTGTGGGGTGATGGCCACAGAATTGTAGGTAAAAGACTCATCGAAACCGTCAGTAGAAACGATGGAGTAATAATAGGTTCGTGATTCGAGGTTAAGCCGGTCTTCGTAGCTTATCTCGTTGCCACCGAGCGTTGAGCCAAGTGGTAAACCCAGATCATTGATGCTCTCGGGTTGACGCTGATTGCGATAAATATTGTAGCCGCCAGCACCTTCCACCGGGTCCCAGGTGATGCGCACTTGTTGTGTAGTTGGCGCTTCTATCGTACGGATGTTGTCTGGTGCGGGAATGTCTTCTAAATATTCTTCTGGTTCAGCCGGGAAGTCCTCAAGAACAATTGGTTTGAACCGCTCGTAGTTATCTACCAAAAGTGCTTTTTTAGGCCAGGCAGGTGGCTGTGAAATCTGGTTTAAGTCCTGTAAAGCTGGATCAACTCGCCACATATATGGGCCAAGCAAGGTGAAGATCGCGAGCCCTACGACGATATACAGGGAGATGATGGCCCGGGTGTTTTTCTTCAGGCGAATCCAGGCATCTTGCCAATAAGACAAAGAAGGTCTTGAGATTTGTTCGGCGTGTACATCTGGCCGGTCCGGAGCAAAGTCTTCAGCTTTTGGCTGGTAGGTTGTCATTATTTCAGCCTCACCCGTGGATCAATAAAGCCATAAAGAATGTCGACCACAATCACCATAAAAACCAAAAAGGCACCGTAAAACACCGTGGTGCCCATGATTACCGTGTAATCCAGTTGTTGTACCGCTTGCACGAAGTAACGGCCAAGCCCTGGGATGGCAAACACCAACTCCACCACGAAGCCGCCGGTGGTGATGGCGGCGATTTGCGGTCCTAGCACCGTCACCACTGGCAATATCGCGTTGCGTAGTTGGTGGCGAAAGAATATCCGTGTGGGTGACAAGCCTTTGGCTCGCGCGGTTTTGATGTAGTCCTCGTTCACTACTTCTAACATGGAGGAGCGCATCAATCGAGTTAACAGGGCCATAGTGCCAAGACCAAGTACCATGGAAGGCATCAGCATATGCATAAAGGTGCCCCAACCTGCTACTGGGATAATACTACTGCCGAAGAAGCTGTTTAGGTTTACCAGAAACAACTGGCCGATGGCGGCAAAAACGAAGCTTGGCACAGAGATGCCAAGAATCACCAGAAACATAATGATGATGTCCGGTAAGCGGTTCCGATACAACGCGGTTAGCGCGCCCCAGAGAACGCCACCCAATGCCGCAAACAAGATCGCAAGTACACCCAGCGTGGCTGAAACCGGAAAGTGGTCGCGAATGATGTCGTTGACCTGGCGATTTTGTTGGGTAAAGGAAATGCCAAAGTCGCCCTTGAGCATATTGGTCAGGAATAACACGTACTGCTCGGTTTTCGGCCGATCAAGGCCGTACTTGCGTTCCAGATTCGCACGAATCTCAGCAGACACAGCCTTGTCGTTCATTAACGGGTCGCCAGGCACAGAGTGCATGGCGATAAAGGTGGCAGTAGCGATAAACCAGACAGTAACAATACCCGCAAGCAGGCGTTTGACTGTGTACATCAACATCGAGTGTGCTGGATCCCTACGAAAAACCTAACTGTCGTTGAAATACGCTTACTTTACAACCCGGGCGTATGTGTAATCCGGGTCGGCACCCACCACGCGCCTGGTAACACCGCGCAGTTTGTTATGCATCAGGTAAATCACACCTTGCTCATACTGGGGCAGCATGGCTGCATCCTCGAACAATATGTCTTGTAGTTTCGCCATGGCATCCATGCGAACTTCTTGATCAAGGCTATCCATCGCCACACGAACCAGGCGATCGTATTCAGGATTGTTGTAGCGACCACGATTATTCAGGTTCCACGAAGCGTATAGATCGCCGAAGGTCATAATGTCGTCGAAGTCAGGACCCCAACCAGCGCCTACCATGTCGAACTCGCCAGCGGTCATTTTTGCCAGTCGTTGCTTAAAGGTCTGCACGTCAATCTTCAGGTCAATGTCCAAGCGCTGCTTGAGTAAGCCTTGCATATATTCTGCTTGCTTTGCCGCGGTGGGGCTGTTGCCCACTAACAGAACAAGAGGGGGGATTTCATCCAGACCGAGTTCTTGTTTGGCTTGTTCAAGATACTGTTTGGCTTTAGCGATGTTGATCTCCGCCTCGGGCGCGGGGTATTCCTGGCGGAACTTGCCTTCGACGCCCTGTAGCCACACAGGGAAAACGCTTTTGCCTGGCAAGTTGCCCGGTGTTCCCAGGACCTTGTTAACGAATTCATCAGGATCGAACACATGCTGGATGGCTTTGCGAAGATTCTTATTGCGGGTCACACGGTCGGCGCGGTGGTTATAGTCCCAGAAAAACACCGAGCCAGTGCTAAAGCTGCGGATGCGTAAACGCTGGGTTAAGGCGTCTTTATAAGTTTCGCCGTCCAGTCTGGTGTGGACGATTTTGCCGTCGATGAAAAGGTTAAGTCGGGCGCGAGTATCTTCTGTGATGTAAGCGGCATTGATCTCATTGAGATGAATCTTGTCCTTGTCCCAGTAGTTTTCATTTTTAACCATTTTCAACCTTGCGCTGTGCACCCACTCCACCAGTTTAAATGGGCCGTTATAGAGCATGTCGTCAGCATCGGCGGCGTATTGGCCTTCGCGCGAGTTATAGAAATCCTCACGAATTGGGAAGTAGGTGGTGAACGCGGTGAGTTTTGCGAAATAGCTGGTGGGTCTTTCAAACTCAAGGCGAAGTTCATAGTCATTCACAGCGGTCACCGCGAGTTCGCTGGGTTCAAGGCCGCCTTTATTTATCGTTTCACCATTTTTGATGGGGTAGAGGATGAAGGCATATTCGGAGGCCATGGCCGGCGACAGGGCGTTTTGCCAGGCGAACACAAAATCATGGGCGGTCACTGGTTTACCGTCGCTCCACAGGGCGTTTTTGCGTAGCCAGAAGGTGGCACCATTGCGATCAATTTCCCAGCGCTCTGCGACTCCGGGGACGACATTACCGCGCCGGTCATAGCGCAGTAAGCCTTCCATCACATGCGGCAGGACGAAGCCACTGACCTGGTCTGTGGCCTTCATACTATTAAGTTGCGGCGGCTCCTGAGTTAGAGCGATGGTAATGGTCTGGTTTTCGAAGTCTACTGCCGTGTCGGCGCTGACGGCTACGGTAAAAAACGCTAGCAGTACTAGCAGTGTAGTTCTGATCATTATGCAGAATTCTCGACTTGTGGTGAGGTAAAAGCGGCGAAGTGTAACACGGCTGAGGTCCACTGATACCGTCCGTCGGGTAAGCCGAGTGGAGAGTGGGTTAAAGCGCTGGCCGTGGTTTATATGCTAAATACGCATAACTAAAAGGTTTTTATATAAATGCCCGAATAATTTGAATGCGTTTCTTTAGATTTAGCCGCTAATAACCTTGTTTTTTTTCACTTTTCTTCACTTTTGTACTTCTTAAGCGAAAATATTCAGGTACACTACGCGGCGTAATTAAAAGTACGTTTGAACTCGCGCGCGTGGTTTGGGAACTAGTATCTCTGGTTCTTAAGCAAGTGTCGGGAGTGGGGCGCCCTGGCGGGGGATCCAGCTTGAGCTGGAGTGCCAGTCAACGGTAAGTGATTTTTGCCCGAGAGTGTCCTTCATCGGCTTTATTATTTTTAACTTCCAAATTATTGGGGATTACTTAATGTTTAAACTAAAAGAAAAAGCTGCGAACTGGTCGCTGGCGCTTGCGCTAGCTGCTGGTGTGGGTGCGAGCGTAGGCTCTGTCCCAGCTTTGGCAGACGATGATGACGGTTTGATTGAAGAAGTTGTCGTTACGGGTTCTCGTATTAAGAGATCCAACGCGGAATCTTCAGTACCTATGACTGTACTGGGTCGTCCACAAATCGAAGGTGTTGGTACTACCAACATTGGTGAGTTCCTTGAGAAACTGCCTTCGAACATCGCCGCGAGCAACCAGTCTAACAACACGTTCACGTCTAACAGCTTCGGCCTGACTTTGAACTCGTTGCGTAACCTGGGTTCAACTCGTACTTTGACTCTGATCAACGGCAAGCGCTTCGTTTCTGGTGTTACACCAAACGTTGGCTACGGCGTTGACAACAACATGATTCCAGTACCTCTGATTGAGCGTGTTGAAGTCGTAACTGGTGGTACTTCTGCTGTTTACGGTTCTGACGCGATTGCTGGTGTTATCAACATCATCATGAAGGACGACTTCGAAGGCGTAAGCTTCAACGCTCGTTCTGGTGTTACTGCTGAAAGCGACCGTGAAACTGTTGACGTTGACCTGACTCTGGGTGCTAACTTCGACCGTGGTAACGCTTACGTGAGCATCGGTTTTTCTGATGAAGAATCTGTTTATGCCCGTGACCGTGGCCTGATTGACCTGTTCAACTACGGCGACACTTACGGCTTCCTGGGTTCTTCAGGTTTGCCAGACGGTAACTTTGCTGGCTTCTTCGGTACAGGTGCTGCTGCTAACTTAGGCACAGGTGTTGGTTCTGAATTGACCAGTGACCGTTACAACCGTGGTAGCGAACGTATTCTGTTCAACCCACTTGAGCGTCGCTTTGTTCGTTCCGGTATTACTTATGAGTTGACTGATGACCTGACATTCAACGTGAATGCTGGTTACACTGAAACTCTGACTTTCACTGAGTTTGAGTCTTTCTTCTACAACATTCCTGATGAAGTGTTCCTGAAGAATAACCAAACAGTATTTAACATCGACATCGCTACTGACCTGATCATGCCTGATGCCCTCAAGCAGTCTCTGCTGGGTCTGGGTGTTGGTCCTACTGTTCAGGACCTGGCTGATGCTGGTGCTTTGTTCGTACGTCGTATGACTGACGTTGGTAACCGTGGTAGTGAAGGTGACCGTAACACCACATACATCGACGGTTCTGTGACTTATGACATTACTGAAGATTACACCGCTGAAGTTTATGGTAGCTGGGGTCGTACTCGCTTCGATACTTCAACTCAAGGTCTGATCAACAACGAACGTGTTCGTAACGGTCTGGACGTTGAACTAGCGGCTGACGGTACAGTTCAGTGTGCTAGCGCAATTGCTCGCGCTGAAGGCTGTGTACCAGTTAACTTCTATTTGCCAGCGGGTCAGATGACTCCTGAGATGATTAACTACATCACAACTTCTGCTAACAACATTGCAGAAGCTGAGCAGACTTACCTGGGTGCAGTAGTATCTGGTGAGACTCCTCTTGAATTGCCAGGCGGCCGTATTGGCGTGGCTGGTGGTGTTGAATACCGTAAAGAGAAAGGTTTTGTAACTCCTGCCGGTATCATCACTTCAGGTATCACAACCACAATTCAAGCTAACCCAACTAAGGGTGAGTTTGATGTGACTGACTACTTTGTTGAAGCACGCTTCCCAGTACTGGACAAGCTTTCAATTGAAGCTGCGGTACGTATGGGTGACTACTCAACCATCGGTAACACCACTACCTGGAAAGTTGGCTTCGAAGCGCCAGTTCTGGATTGGTTGAAGTTCCGTGGTAGCATCTCTGAGTCTGTTCGTGCACCAAACATTGCTGAGCTGTTCGATGGCGGTGGTGAAACTTTTGCTCAGGTTAATGACCTATGTGACGGCACTACATTAGCTACGACTGGTACAGTTGCTGACAACTGTCGTTCTATTCCAGCTATCCTTAGCCGAATCCAGACTGGTGTTGGTAACGACAATGGTACTGTAGGTGTATTTCAGTTGACTCAAACTGAACTACAAGGCACCGGCGGTATTGTTGGTGGTAACCCAAATGTAGGCGAAGAAGAAGCTGATTCTTTCACTATCGGTGCAGTAATTGACGTACCAATGGTTGAAGGTTTGACTGTTGCTATCGACTACTACGACATCGAAGTGGAAGGCGCGATTGCTGCTACTAGCCGTTCTGAAGTACTGCGTCGTTGTCTACAAGCTACATCAGGTTTCGATCCTACTTGTGGCGGTCTGGTAACTCGTAACAACCTGGGTGCAGCCACTGCAGTTGACTCAAGCCAGTCTAACGAAAACGACTTCTTCGTTGCCGGTATTGACATGGACATCACCTACAACACTGAAGTGTATCTGAGTGGGTGGATAGCTGGAGAGGTTCTTTCTCTACTAACGTTCTGTACAACTACCAGGAAGAAAACGAAATCACTGGTATCGTTTCAGGTCTGACTGACGATCTGGTTGGTGAAGTTGAATACCCAGAGCATCGTTGGGTTGCTTCTTCTACTTACTCTATCGACAACCTGGCTATCACATGGCGCATGCGCTACTGGGATGACGTGAAAGATGCTAACGAAGCGTCTGACGGTGGTGCACTGTTCGGTTCACGTCTGAACAACCTGGATAGCATCTGGTACCACGACTTGCAGGCTGCTTATGACATCAATGACAACATCAATGTTTACTTCGGTGTTAATAACGTTCTTGATGAAGATCCTGAAGTGATCGGCCAGGCCACTAACTATGGCGCTACTGGTATCAACACTGCACCTGAAGTGTATGACGTACTTGGTCGTCGCTACTATGCAGGTATCAGCGTTGATTTCTAAATCGACTGCTTGATACAAAGCTAAAGAGAAGGCCGCGCATTGCGCGGCCTTTTTTTATGCCTGAAGCTTTGCTTCAGGCTAGCTCAAGGCTGTTTTTATGCTTGAAGCAAAGCTTCACGCTGGCTCAAGGCTGTTTCCCAGACTTTTGTTACTGCTACATGGCTTTATAGTGGCCATTTTCAGCGGCTTGAGCCATCTCCTATCCCCCCTGATTTGGTGCTTTTGGCGGTGCAAACCCGTTCAAATTGAGCACATGAACAAAATTTCTCCTAATTGCACATTTCTTTGAACCCTTCTTTCAGAGAGGGGAACCAGTATATGTAGTTCTATTACACGTGCCGTGACTAGTGCGCCCTGGCGGGGGATCTGGAGAGCCCAGAGTGCCGGGGAACAACGTCCTTGGCTCGGCCCTACTTAACTTCCAAATTATTGGGGATTACTTAATGTTTAAACTAAAAGAAAAAGCTGCGAACTGGTCGCTGGCGCTTGCGCTAGCTGCTGGTGTGGGTGCGA
>JBKAGC010000523.1:0-24259 GCA_046290215.1 Pseudomonadales bacterium
AAGACACCGGGTATGAATGGGACCACCCCGCTATCAAAGAGAGCTACCGCGGTTGTTGCTTGCAGAATTGCTGTCCAGGCTGAAGGACACCTCGTAAGTATGGGAAAGTGGGTCGGAGTAGCCGCGATTTTCCCGGTAAGTCAGCGGGAATTTTTGACCCTTTAGAAAAGCAAATTCTGCACTTAGTTCCACCACCTGTTCGGGCGTCGCTGTGGCCAGAATTACCTCGGGCACGCTCGTTACCACCAGCAGCTGACTCATATCATAGAGTCGCACAACCGGCTCGTTAGGATTTACGTTGGTATGGCTATCTAGATAACGCCTCCCCACATAACCATCAAATGGTGAGTGCAAGCGTGAATCCCTTAATGCTTCCTGCGCCTTGTCCACTTGAACCTGGCGCAGTTCAAGGATGGTTTCAGCGTCATCTACTGTGGACCTGGCGATACCCTTGTCTAACAAGAGTTTTTGCTTGCGCTTTAAGTCTTCACGGGCAAGTTTTAGTTGTGCCGTGGCCTCTCTTAGTGCGAGATCAAACTCATTAGACTCAAGCGCAGCGATCAAATCTCCTTGCTTGACGGTTTGGCCTTCCAGAACCGGGATGCTTTCAATGGGGCCGCCTACCTGAAAAGACATATCCACAGTTTGTAACGGTTCAATACGACCAACAAATTCAAACCTCATGGTGGGCGAGGCTTCCTCGACGGTATAGATTTTTGCGGTACGAACCATTTGATCCGTTGGTGCGAGCGGCGCATTGTCGCTACAGGCCGCAAGCAAACTTAACGCCAGAAGTGTTAAATACCTCATTACACCGTCTCCCTGGCCAATTCATGCATTTTTTTGAGGGTTTTTCGGGTTTGCGCTTTGGACCAGGGATTCATGTCCAACATGGTTAAGAGGCGTAACCCTTCTAACGCCATCAATAAAATGGCAGCCATCTCCTGATCATCCGACTGCTGATTGATCGTGGCGACGCGTTCCCTGAAGTATTCTCTGGCAGAGGCTAGTAGCTCAGGTTGTTGTGCGCTGACCGCTAATATCGCCAACGTCAACGCGCGGTCTGTCTCGTTATCGAGGTCAATGGTGTTGAGCATCTTCTCAAGCTCTGAGTCTTGAGCCTTTTCTTCCCGGCGGGCATCGAGGGTTTCGGTTAAGTGCTCGAGCATGCCCGAGAGTAGCGCTTCCTTATTTGGGAAATGATAAAGCACGCCACCCTTGGATAAGCCTGCTTGTTTTGCCACGTTCTCTATAGTGAGCTTATGCGCGCCTTGATGGGCTACAACATCTGCAGCAGCCTGAATGATGATGTGAGCCTGATTGTTTGCTCTTGAACCTTCTTTCATATTCGTTAACTATACCGTCTGGACGGTATAGTATAGTGGCTAAAGCAAGACGCTGCCAGAGGCTCTACGCGAATATTAGAAGTGTGGCCAAAGCCAACTCGCCGAATTGTCCAGGATTCCTCGACCTACGGTTTCAGCGATAAAAAGATAGAGTAAAGCTGGGCGTCAGGCGCTGAAGAATTAAGGTGGGCGCCGCGATGACACCCTGCAGTATTAGTATTTTCTGG
Organism: Pseudomonadales bacterium; assembly: GCA_046290215.1. Lineage (GTDB taxonomy): Bacteria > Pseudomonadota > Gammaproteobacteria > Pseudomonadales > Azotimanducaceae > JAHRVQ01. The sequence continues at coordinate 1,574 of JBKAGC010000523.1, forward strand.
ATGAGGCCTTAAAATCGTGCCGGCCGCTTAAAGAGCGGTGTCTTTTTCCGAGGCAGAAGTATTGCAACTTATTATTGAGAGTGGCGGATTTCGTTGAGTTTGGTAAGTTAGTGTATCCAGGCCGTGGCCACATGAATCAAAAGTTCGTGAACATTCAAGGGATGGTGTACCTACGTCCTTGCCTTGAGTTTTTTGAGTTGGTAGTCAGTCACCGGGCATCCCCAAGGATAACCTAAGATCCTAGCGACTATCGGCAGCCATTTCTGTACTATGCGTCGTTTAAAGGATTTCTCCCCAAGGCCTCAGACAGTCTTCCAGTGAGTGAGCTTCTCAACTCACTTATATTCCTGTATTCCGGTGCATTGTGAATGGAAAGATCAAAATGTAGATTAGTCCCAGACCTACGAAACAGATGGACGCTTTTACCTTTGGCATGGGCGTAACCGATTTCGTAATATACATTAGGGCGTGCATCAGTTAAGTCCCCAATTAGAAGTTCTGATGTAGATATTTGATGAAGGATGACGTCCGTAATCTTGTCTGCGTGTTGAAGGTCATCCACCCTTTTTGCGATCAAACCATATTTGGCACAGACCTCTTTATATGTTTGGTGAACATCCTCAAGAAAAGGATCCTCAGGGTTCATGCTCATCATGATAAAGGCCGTTCCTGGCTCGGTTTCGTGAACTTGATTCACTGTGTGTGATTTTATGCCTGTAAGTTGGGGCTCAATGCTATTTTCGTTGAAGCGATTAAGGTTAATAAATCTTGATTGAAAACATTCTTCCATCAGCGAGAAAACATTGGAGTACTGAATGTATTTAATTAGGACATGACCTGAAGGTGCAGCGAAATATTCCAACTCCGATGCTTCTCCGTCAGGCTCAAGGTGCATCTCGATTTCACGAAGATAAATTTGGTTCAATTGCGCCACTTCTTCTGCTGTAAAATTTAGTTGGTTTGCGATTTCTTCGATAGGAATCTTGGATTGCGATTCAATAGCTTGATCTCGAATAATTTTGATCAGTCGATCTATTACTCTGAAGATTTCTGCATCTTTATCAATGTGCCAATGTCCGACTAAAGTTAATCGGCCATGTGAAACTAGTCGATAGTCAACTTCGTAGGGGTTTAAACCCCGCCTAACGAGATCTTGAGAAGTAATAGCTAGTTTATCAATCGCTGTCTCTTCGGTACTTGCTAAATACTTTAGCCATTCGATTACAAGAGGCGAAGGATCAATTTGTTCAAAATTATAGGTCATTATTCTTTAGTATCTACTAGGTTTGCATTCGTGGAAATAGGTCGTCAGTTGGCATCAGTAGCACTTTTTTCGTTGTAGATAAGTCAACCAAGGTGGGATCGAGTACTGTAGCTGAATGTGAGAGTCTATAGTCTTTAAGAGTCTATTTCTTTGAGCAAGCGATGCCACAATGGTTTTAGTTGTTTCCTGATTTGAGGGGAACTCATTCTCTCCGCAGCCCTTAGTCCGTAGGTCACAAAGTTCCTCGCACCAAAGTGAGAGTACCTAGAGTAAAGTTTCTTGCGAAACACTGCTCTTTCCTTGAGGCCCATTATGCTTCTTTGCTTGTTGTGCTTTCTTTGTGTTTTCTTCGCTAGGTTCACTCCTCTGCGCATTCTTTCACTGTACCTAGCGAGCGAAGCGGACCTAAGGTATGTGTGTTGTCCGTCAAAGAGGAAGCCCAAGTATTGTAGTGGTTTCTGCGCTCGTAATTTCCCGCTTCTGGTATTGAAATCTCTAATTTCAATTTTGTCCTTGTTTATGTCGAGTTTCAGTCTTTTGATTTCTCTGCGAACTAAGTCTGTTATTTTGTTGCGAGCACTTTTTGGAACTACAAAAAGCATGTCATCACAATATCTATAGTAAGTACCGCCAAATTTGAGGACCTCTTCATTGATATATTTGTCAAATTTCAGCATGTAGATATTTGATAGGAACGCGCTAATAGGCGAGCCTTGGGGTATGCCTTTTCCTTGAGTATTAGTCTGAATTAGGCTCTGTTTGCGAATCTTTTCTCTAAACTCTATGGGGTCTGAAATTCTATAGCGGCCACTTTTAGGGTTGTTTTTTGAGATGCCCATAACTTCGTAGGCTCGGTCGCGTTCTACGGTTGCGAATCTTGTGATTGACTTGAACACAGCAAACTCATCTTCAGCTAAGCGTTTGACGTTGTGTAGTGAACACCAGGATTCTTTGAGGATCCTGTGATCTAAGTTGTCAAAGAACCCTGATATGTCGTACGCAATGGCGGTACATGACCCCGTATTTCTAATCGTATCAAAAGCTTCTGCAGCGAAATCAATGTTGTTTTTGCCAAGTTTTCTAAATGCCAGCACCGTATCGTTAAGTGCATACTCATTAATTTTCCTTTCGTACAGAGGCGTTAGTAATTCGCAGTAGTACGCATAGATATGAGAATCTGCATGAGACGCAAAGGCAATCGGTCGTTCTTTCGCAGGCTTCTGAATAACACGCCCATGCTTGTCCTTGGTAATCTTCTGAGAACGAGTGGTGTAGGCAAGGAAGGGTAAGAAGCTGTGCTGCGCTACTTTAGATTTGTTAGTAACAAGAGATCGGGCTTTCTTTTTACTAAGAGGTAAATCGAAATGAAGATATGTTCGTTGTTTGTACCATGAATCGATGGTCATAATTGTTTGAGAATACAGCTGCTTAGCCAAACCGGCGAGCCTTGAGATTACGGCAATCTCGTAGACCAGCATCGCCGGCAAAACCAAGTACTTTTGTACTATCTAACTAGCGAACTAGTGAAGCCGTGTATGTTAACAATCACATATACTATGAGTTTCCGAAGAATCGGCAGCTTAATTCTGCGTATCCTTGGCTGTCAGTTACCAGTAAGTTTCCCTACAAGGCTTGACATCATGTACAGTTCCCTCCTGACTTTTCAGAAGGCATAGTAAATATACATAGAGTTTCGTCTAATGCAAACGAATTCGTTGGTTGTGTCAGCATTTAAGCTTCAAACTGATTATATTTTGAGCAGATCTTGTTGTGAGGTTCGCTAACGTATTGTTTAAGGGACTCGGAATCTTGAGTTCTATAGGCTCCGATGAATATGCCAACCAGTACCTCAATTCAGTGGTCTGATTACCTACCTAATCTGTGTTGCCACTATATTCACTCGTAACGATATGCCTCTTTAGGCATAGATCATAGGACATAATGTACATTGCTGATATAGTTCACGTACGTTTTGATCGCGTACGAGCATGGTTGTTTCCAAAACTTCAATTGAGATTGCGACGAAAAATGTTGTGCACTTTTCGGACACCGATGTGTTCCCTCGCCCGTTTGAGCTGCTTGCTCTCCGAGAAGCAGAGGGCAATTTTGTAGCCCTTCTTGAAGAATTAGATGCCAATTATGACGAATGGTTTAAGAGCTATTCCCCCCAACACGTCAGATCTCAAGCTGCAGTTGGCTACCATGGTTTTCGTGCTGCGACACAGATCGACATGTTGTGGAATACCTATCTCCTTGCTTTAGTGATCGAACTATCGGCAGAACTTGAGAATGAGAGACTCGAGCCATCTAAAAACATAGTCTTTTCTTACAGAGTCAGTATTGACACCTCTAAAGGTACTTTGTTCGACAAGAATTATAATTGGCAATCTTTCAACCAGACCGCAGAGGTATTGGCAAGCGATGCTAGCCATGTATTGATAACTGATATCGCGGACTTCTATGGGCGTATTTATCATCACAGACTAGAAAATGCACTGAACAAGCTGAAGCCAACCAGCCCTTTGATCCAGAAGCGCATCATGGATCTTGTATCCAAGATAGCTGGTGTAGCTTCATATGGGCTGCCTGTGGGTGGACCTGCAGCTCGTCTTCTGAGTGAACTGTTGCTCAATCGTGTTGATAGACTTCTTCGCGCTGATGGTGTCAATTTTATTCGGTTTGTAGACGACTTCCGTATATTTGCTGAAAGTGAGGAGCAAGCATATCGTGCTTTGGTTACGTTGAGCGATTTCCTTCAACGGAACGAAGGGCTAACCTTGAATCGTTCAAAAACCAGAATTTTGTCTACAAGAGAATTCCTTTCAACCTCCACAGTTAATGTCGACGACTCCACTGAATCTTCCGACGATGCCGAACTAAGAGACTTTATGAAGTTAAGGTTGAAGTTTGATCCATATTCACCTACTGCCGACGAAGATTATGAGGCGCTCGTAAGCGAACTGAAAAAGTTTGATGTGGTCGGCTTACTGATGCGCGAAACTCGGAAATCTCGGATTGATGAACGAGTAACTCGCCAGCTATTAAATTCTATCCGCCACCTCGGCGAACCTACGAGAAACGCTGCCATTGAATCCATGCTTGAAAATTTATCTGTTCTCTACCCAGTGTTTCCTTCTGTAATGACCTTAATTCTAGCATCTTTCGACAAGTTGGACACGGCGGTGAAGTTGAAAACACTAAACACAGTTAATTCGCTGATTGCCGATGGTTCCTACATAACCCAGGTACCAGCAAACTTAGCATTTGCCCTTAGAGTTTTAGCGTTCGATAAGTCAGAAGAAACAGATGCGGTACTCTCTAAGTTATATCAGTCAACTACAGACATGATGATTCGCAGGGACATTATTTTTGTAATGACATTCCGCGAATCCGAATGGTGGATATCTAATCTGAAGGATAGTTTTCCAACATTCACCCCCTGGGAAAAGTCTGCATACATTTGCGCTTCATACATCCTAGATGATGAGGGTAAACATTGGAGAGGTTCGGTGAAGGAAACTTTCGACCCATACTCCTCGTTTGTTCGAGAATGGGCTTCAATGAACAAACAAGCCAATGGGAAACTCTTACTCAAGCCATGATTACAGAACGACAATTCGCATCGGGTTACTCGAGTTTTTGGCGTGAGCTTTTACCAGGTGCTGATAGGTTTGTTCGACGTGTGAATCTCAGCTCTAGAAGGTTTGCTGATCCTATTCGAAACTATAAATCTACTGCACGAGGTTTGGTGAATGAGACAGGTTTCAAGCTATTCTGTAGCTTTCCGCACCAAAACACATACCAAGAAAGAGATATTGAGGATGCGGTTTCTGAGGCAAGTAAATTTATAAGCAGGTTCAGAAGTCCATCATCTAATGCCAATAACAAACTATCCGATGTTGAAGTGGAGGAAGCAAAGCACCTTGCTAATCGACTACGAGCCTGTGTTGAAAAGTTCTATCCAGACCAGCCTATAACAACCTTTCCATCATTCGAGGGGTGCGGGGTAGTTTCGCACTGCCAAGGCGATTTGCTCGTGGGGCACACTCTTCTTGAAGTGAAAGCCGGATTTAGAGGGTTTAGGAGTAGCGACTTCAAGCAGGTCCTAGTATACCTGACGTTAAATCATGCAGCTGGCTCGCCACTAAAGATTACTTCGCTAGGTTTGGTAAATCCAAGACTCGGGTCCATCTATTTCACCACGGTTGATGAGGTGCTCAAGCAGGTAGCAGGTTTGTCGGCAGTTGAGACTTTCGAAGAAATTGCTGACTTTCTATGTGAAGATTCGAGAGTTGGTGCTCTACAACACTCTTTCCCTGGATAAAGCTCAAATGCACGACTGGGCCACCAAGTTGGTTTTCCGAGATATTTGTAACGCTTACAACCAAAGTTAGAGGATCTTCGTGGCGAGAATTAGGGGTGCGCCATAAGCGATTCATTGGTGGCTCGCAGTCAGGCAGGAAATAATCTTTGCTAAAGTTGTCGTTACATGTTGGTAACAACAGTGCTTTAAAGAACAGTTTACTTAACCTAAACGTTATAATTCCGAAATCGATAAACTGTCCCCCCAACGCTGAAGCGACCAGTTCTGAGACTATGTACGGAATGTCATTCTGCACTTACATGCTGCTTGACCTAAAGGAATCAGCTCCGATATGGTTCAGTTCTGGGGGTAAGGTCAAAATCTAGGAATCCCGGGACGCTTTAGCTAGCATGGACTTTTCTGCTTGAGACGTGAAATCGTGTCACCCTAATCCCGGTTCCATATTGAGCGCCAGGCCTTTCTAAGGATATCCAGTAAATATGTGGGCAATCTATCAGTCTTGTTGCTAACAGAAGGTGTACGCCGAGGGGGGCGAATGGATACATCCACATTTGCGAGTGGGTCTTTACCATTTACGATTGCTTCGTTGTATTCTTTGAGGGTTTTTTGGACTTCTGAAATTTTGGTGATTATGTTTAGGCCTTCACCGAGATTACTTGTTCCACGAGAAACTATTCCAATTGGCTCTTCCCTCCCGTCCAATGCGATACCACCGCTGAAACCCTGCTTGATCTCTTTGTCAATCACAATGTGCTGCACAGTGCTAATGGTTTGAAAAGTAGTAACACTAGCGCTCAAATAATAGATGCCTTGTGTGCCTAAAACCCTTTCCGGATAACCGTATGCATGGATTCTGTCACCAGTTGTTAGCTCGACCTCTTCCGAAATTTGATAATAGTTGCTCGTCGAAAAATCTTTTAGTTTTAAAATTGCGATATCTCGATTGTCGTGCCCACCGATAAGTTCAGCTTCAACCTTCTCACCAAGGGGTGGTGGACGAATGAGAAAGCATCTGCGAGGAAGTTCGGCGTTATCTTCTTGGGCCTTTCGAAATGCATGCAGACAAGTTACTGCTAAGTTCGAGGAAACAGAGAAAGCAGTTGCTTGAACCAGTTCTGTGGACTCAGAGATTCCTTCAAAGTCCAGCGCCCATACTTTTTGGTAAGCGGAAGTATGTACTGAATTACCACCGTGCCGGTTGCCTGAGGCCCTTCGCGGCGCTCTCTTGGTTGGATTGAGATTGTTAAATCTTTTGGCGAGGTTGTCGTATACGGGTGAATCAATTCCTTTCACTGTCCGAATGAACTCAAGGCATCCTCTTGCTTTTTTCTCGATTTTCTTGAACTCATCTTCCGATGGTGGAATGTTACGCGCTGAATGAATTAGTGCTCGTGTATTTCGGACGAATTTCCTTGGAACATTTACTTTTTCATTAACCACCAAACCTGTAACGGATTGCCGTTGTCGATTAGATTGAAGTCTTGTCTTTCTTTGGTTTATGTCAAAGCCGTTACCCTTAATTATGTTCCTTAGAGATTGCCCTACAGAAGCTCCCAAAGGGTTGCTGAGTGGGCCTATGACTTCTACTATCTCCACAGGTAAGGTGGTTCTTCGTCCTCTAAAGGAAAATGTGATGTCATCAGCGTATCTAGAGTATTTAGCGTAGTGCTTTAGTGCAAGCCTTTGGCATTCACGGTCCAATCTTCGGCAAATCATATTTGAGATTATTGGTGATGTTGGCGCGCCTTGAGGTAAGTGCCCTTTGACGCAGCTGAGATGGGCTATTACGGCCGCTGTTTGTTGTTGTAAAGAGTATGGGGGACTCTTTAATAGTCCATACACACGCTGGAAAGTTATTGTTGTAAAGAAGTCTGATAGATCGAGGTTAAAGACAAACTTTGACTTCCGATGTACAGAAGCATTTTGAAATATACCGCGTCCTTTAATAAATCCTGTAGCCGCATCGGGCGCTTTATACATTGCTTCCAACAATACTAAGAGCTTTCTTTGAAGATTTAGAAGTTGTTTGTCTGGCGCGCGTATCTCTCGTTCTCCGCCTGTTGCTTTTGAGACTTTGAGAACTCTATAGTGGCTGTCGATGTTATTGCTATAGTAGTAGTGGGATATTGCCGCGTAGTTAGTTCCAAGCTCATAAGCAAGGTCAAACGGTGTAAAGGTCTGTAGTTTTTCAAGATCAGTAGACATAATAGAACACCCCGATCGGATTCACTTTACCGCTAAGGCGAACGTCGTAACACCTATTAGAGGTGCAGAACGTGCCGTTTAAGGCGTACCGTTTTTGCAATTGATCGCGAATCAACAATCAACATAAACCGTATCGGGGTGTTCCGAGAAAATCCCATATTTAGTCATGTCAGTCAACTCACTAGGAAAGGTGTTGTTTCCTTGCCGTATCGGGGCTAGTCCAATTTTTGATAGTTAAAAAGTGTGACACGATTAGGCGGAGAAGCTGTTTCAAAGCAACTTAATGCATTGCTACAGCGATAACCTCAGTCACGAAGCATTCCGCAGATGTCATCAAGGACATGGTGAACTTGCTTTCCATCAACTTGGCTATCTAAGGGGGCACTCTGATCTAGAAACTGACGGCTTAATTTCTACAAGCAAGCTCGGTCAAAAACTGGGTTTTGTCTGCACTTGGCAAGAAAGTTGGCAGAACAAGTAGTAAAGGGGGTTGCCCGGTGAGAAAAGTTTGCTCAGCCAAGGCGTAACTCGTAGGCAACAAGGGGCAGACGCGAGTCTGCCCCCGATGCACTGGGCGCTAGTGTTAACTCGAAGAACTAGGCACATCCGTAAACGGAATGCCTTTATCCAAGCGAACATCTTGTGGCAAGCCAAGCACGCGCTCGGCAATGATGTTGGCCATGATCTCGTCGGTACCACCGGCAATTCGTAAACCCGGGATGCTCATGTAAGCACCTTGAAATAGGTTGTCGAATTCTTCGCTGCCTGGTGTCCACATGACGCCAGCTTGCTCCATCAGGTCAATGGCAAATGAGGCAAGGTCCTGGGTTTTTGGCGCGCCAACGAGTTTGCCAATGCTGTTTTCTGGCCCGGGTGTTTCACCTTTAGACAGGGCAGTCATCGAACGATAACCCGTGTATTTGAGGCCGGATTCCTGCACATACCAATTGGCCAGTTTGGCGCGAACACTCTTGTCTTTGATGGCAGGTTCGCCGTCAATTTCAATGTCTCTGGCTAATTGCATGGCGCTATCGAAACCCGCGGCACTACTGCCGCCACCAATAGAAGCGCGTTCATTCATCAAGGTGGTGAGCGCTACTTGCCAGCCCTGGCCCACTTCACCCAGGCGCTGTGAATCAGAAACACGCACGTCGGTGAAATACACCTCGTTAAAACCTGAAGCACCAGAGATCTGTTTGATGGGCTTCACCTCAATGCCAGGTGACTTCATATCGATAAAGAAGTAACTCAAACCCTGGTGTTTGGGCACATTAGGATCAGTCCGGAGCACTAGAATGCCCCAGTCAGAATATTGCGCGCCTGAAGTCCAGATCTTCTGGCCGTTGATCACCCACTCGTCGCCGTCCCGTTCGGCTTTGGTTCGTAGCGCCGCGAGGTCAGAACCACCGGCAGGCTCACTAAATAGCTGACACCAGATTTCTTCACCGCTGGCGAGTTTCGGCAGGTAGCGCTGCTTTTGTTCTTCGGTGGCCCAGGCCATCAGCGTCGGCGCTGCCATACCCTGGCCGATACCAAACATGCCGGTGTTAGGCGTGTCGAATTTGGCTTCTTCCTGATTCAGGATTACCTGTTGAATGGCGGTGGCACCGCGGCCGCCGTATTCCTTCGGCCAGCGAATACAGGCCCAACCGGCGTCTGCCTTTTTCTTCTGCCAGTATTTACCTTGTTGCATGGGATCCATGCCTGCCAATTCTTGTTCTGTTGGGGCGTTTGCCTCGAGCCACGCTGCGGCTTCAGCGCGGAATTGGGCTTCTTCTGGGGAATCTTTAAAGTCCATCTTGCGTCTCCTTAAGCTGCTGCGTCTGATTCAATGGCGGTGATAAGTTTGTCCTGCCACTGCGCTTCACTGCCGATGTTCACCGACAATAACTTCGAGCGGCGGTAGTGGAACTGGCAATCAAACTCCCAGGTAAAGCCCATACCACCGTGGGTTTGGATATTCTCTTTACTAGCGAAGTAATAAGCTTGAATACCGGCAACGCGCGCTGTTGCAGCAGCAACCGGTAGTTCCGGAGCGTTGGTGTTCAATGCCCAGGCGCCGTAGTAGCAGTTTGATCGCGCCAGGGTGTTTTTCACGTACATATTGGCCAGTTTGTGTTTAATGGCCTGATAGCCAGCAATAGGCCGGCCAAAGGCGTAACGACCCATGGCGTATTCCTTGGCCATCTCTAGTGCGGCGTCGGAACCACCGGTTTGTTCCCAGGCGATCAGTACTGCAGCACGATTTAGCAAATTTTGCGTGGCAGCCCAGCCATTGTCGCTGTCGCCTAACGGCTCAGCGCTGGCGGCTTTAAAGGTCAAATTGGCATGGGAGCGGCTTGGGTCGATGGTGCTGATGACTTCTTTGCTCACGGCATCTTGTTTCAGATCAACCAGGGCAAGACGTGCGCCGTCTCCGGCTTCGGAGCGGCAAACCACAATGGCAAAGTCAGCAATGTCACCATCAGGTACGGCGATTTTGGTACCCGATACCTCATTTGGACCAGAGGTTTGCAATTTGGCCGGGGTGGTAGCGCCCATACCTTCCGCCATGGCGAAAGTGCCAATGACTTCACCGCTGGCAAGACGTGGTAACCAGTTTTGTTTTTGATCTTCACTGCCGTAATGCAGAATCGCTTCGGTCGCGAGATAAACAGAAGATGAAAAGGGTAGCGGAGCAACCGCGCGGCCTAATTCATCGGCAATCACCGAGAGTTCCAGGTAGCTAAGGCCAAGCCCGTCGTATTGCTCTGGAATGACAGTTGAGGTCCAACCCATTTCAGCAACCTTCTGCCATAGATCCGGTTTAAATGGGCTACCGCTTTCCAGCGCCTCGCGCACAACTTTCATAGAGCAGTGATCCTGCAGAAAGCCCCGCGCTTGTTCTCGGAGCATATTTTGCTCGTCGCCAAACTCGAAATTCATATTCCCTCCAATTGGTATTTTTGTGCACCCAAGATACTGAACTCGCGGCCTAAACAGCAAGTGCTTTTGCTGCTGTGGTACACTTATAAGCCTCGCCAAATTTGTTTCTTTACTGGCCAAATCGATGAAATTTGCTGTCCCTGCTGAACCGAGAAAGACCCTATCAGTTAAGGGCTCTGAGGCATCCTTCCCCGTGAATAATGTCTACTGCGTGGGCCGCAATTACGCCGATCATGCCGTGGAAATGGGTCATGATCCGAGCCGCGAGCCGCCTTTTTTCTTTATGAAGCCGGCTTATGCGGTATTGGCTGGCGGCGGGGTGATGCAGTACCCAAATCTCACCGGGGATGTTCATCATGAGGTGGAACTGGTATTGGCCCTGGCCCGTGGCGGCGAGAATATCTCGGAGCAAGAAGCGCTGGACTGTGTGTTTGGCTACGGGGTGGGCATTGATATGACCCGGCGTGACATTCAGGCGGAAGCCAAGCAGGCCGCGCGGCCCTGGGATGCTGCCAAGGTGTTTTTGCATAGCGCGCCTTGTTCTGAACTGGTGGCATCGGCGCAGTTTATCGAACAGGCAGAAATTACCCTGACGTTGAATGGCGAACAGCGTCAGGTGGGTAATGTAAATCAGATGATTTGGAAGTTGCCAGAAATCATTAGTCGCTTGTCGCAACTGTTCCCCTTGTATCCCGGTGATCTCATTTTTACCGGTACCCCAGCCGGTGTCGGTCCCATTGTGCCGGGCGATGTTTTACAAGGGCATATTGAAAGTGTTGGCGATATCGCGGTCACGGTGAGTGGCCCAGAGGCGAGACCCAACTAGAGTAAAGTTATGGATTTATCACGAAGATTTTTGTTTGAAGCCACGGACATCCGCGGCGACATTGTGCAAATTACCCAGAGCTACCGTGATCTGGTGGCAAACCACGATTACCCAGCAGAGGTGCAATGGCTTCTGGGCGAGTTTGTGGTGGCGGGTTTGCTATTAGGTTCCACCATCAAATTTCAGGGCCGTTTGATTCTGCAAGTGCGTAGTCAAGGGGCAGTGCCGTTACTCATGGTTGAGATTACCCACGATCACACGTTCCGCGGTATTGCCCGATTGGTGGAAGAGGCGGATGTGAGTGGCGCGGAGTTTGCTGAGCTTTTCGCTGGCGGCAGTCTGGTAGTGACGGTTGACCCGGATGATGGCGAGCGCTATCAATCCCTGGTGCCAATGGATGGCGCGAACCTGGCGGCTTGTTTAATGCATTATTTCGCCCAGTCAGAGCAACTTTCCACCTGGCTGTTGCTCACCGCGGATGATCACGGTGCGGCGGGTTTTTTATTGCAGCAATTGCCGAAGCAACTGGTACAGTCAGATCAACAGCGCAGCCTCAATTGGGAGCATGTGCGCGTTATGGGTGAGACGTTAAAGACCGAAGAGCTTCGAACCCTGACAGTAGAACAGATTTTAAATCGGTTATATCACGATCAGAAGGTGCGCGTGCTAGCCGAGCATGAGGTGCGCTTCTTGTGTAGTTGTTCACGGGAACGGATGGCCAGTGCCCTTGTAGCCCTGGGTGAATCCGAACTGGATGATTTGTTCAGCGATCAAGCGGAAGTAGAGCTCACCTGCGAGTTTTGCAACAACCAGTTTTCGTTTGATCGGGCCGGCATTTACGATGCTGTGACCCAGGGTTAGCGGCTCGCTGTCCCGACCCAGCGCTTAGGGCCTATGGGTGACGCTATGGCCGCGCTATGCCATTATCTTTCGCAACAATAGCTACCCAACAGGCGAACGACGATGAAACTAGATAGCGGTTTAGCGCAAGATCTACATAGCGTTGCGGAAAGTGCCCAGCGCTTAGAAGCAGCGGGATATGACGGTGCCATGTCCATTGAGACAGCCCACGATCCGTTCTTTCCTTTATTGCTCGCTGCCCAGAGCACCGAAAAAATTGAAGTGATGTCGTCCATCGCGGTGGCTTTCTCGCGGACGCCAATGCTCCTTGCCAACATTGGCCATGACTTAAACAGTTATTCAAAGGGGCGTTTTGTGATGGGCCTCGGTTCGCAAATTCAGCCGCACATTACCAAACGTTTTAGTATGCCCTGGTCTTCACCGGCGAAAAGAATGCGCGAGTTTATTAGTGCCATGCACGCCATTTGGAACGCCTGGCACAAGGGCGAGAAGCTGGACTTTCGCGGTGACTTTTACACCCACAGTTTAATGACGCCAATGTTTACACCTACTGACGTGGATTACGGCGCGCCAAAAGTATTGTTAGCGGCAGTGGGCCCGAAAATGACCGAGGTGGCCGGTGAAGTGGCCGATGGCATCATCCTGCATGCCTTTACCACCGAAAAGTATATTCGCGAGGTAACGCTACCTGCCATTGAAACCGGCTTGCAAAAATCCGGACGCAAGCGGGAGGACTTCCAAATTTCTTATCCAGGTTTTGTGGTGACGGGTAAAACCGAAGAAGAATTTAACACCGTCAAGGCGGCCACCTGTAAGCAAATTGCATTTTATGGCTCGACCCCAGCATACAAACCTGTGCTAGAAGCTCATGGCTGGGGCGAACTGCAACTAGAGTTGAACAAGCTCTCGAAGCAGGGGCAGTGGGATGAAATGGGTACGTTGATTACTGACGAGATATTAAATGAGTTTGCCGTGGTGGGTGAAACCGATGCGGCAGTTGAAAAGTTCAAGACGCGTTTCGCTGGTATTGCTGATCGCACCACCGCTAACTTTGCCGCCAACGATGCGGATCATCGCCAGGCCATCATGGCCAAACTCAAGGCTTAGTGTCCATGAAACTTGCTGTGGTGGGCGCTAGCGGCATTGTTGGCCGGGCGGTGGTAACCCAGGCGCAAATGCAAGGCATTGAGGTGGTGGCGCTATCGCGCAATGCTCCGGATATTGCCCATTGTGAGTTTGTTCCAGTGGATCTTTTAGATGAGCAAACCTGCCGTGAGCAAAGTCCACACCTGAGTGATGTGACCCATGTTGTGTACACTGCGCTGTTTGAGAAGCCGGGTTTGCTCGGCGGCTGGCGCGAGTCCGACCAGATGCAAACTAATTTAACCATGCTGCAAAACTGTCTTGAGCATCTGTTAGCTCAAGCCGAGCTAGCGCATGTGGCTTTGCTGCAAGGGACTAAAGCTTACGGCGCTCATCTTGGTCCCATGAAAATCCCCGGCAAAGAGTCTGAACCCCGGGTTGTCCATGATAACTTCTACTGGTTACAGGAAGACTATTTAACCGGGCGTGCTGCAGAACACTCCTTTGCTTACTCCATCTGGCGACCTCAGGTCATTATCGGTCACGGTTTTGCCGGTGGTCAGGGCGCGCCAATGAATATGTTAGCAGCCATTGGTGCTTACATTGCCTTTTGCCTTTACGACGGTAAGCCCTGCGGTTATCCGGGCGGGCCAAACTCGCCGATGGAAGTAGTGGATGCAGAGCTGCTAGGTCGGGCCATTTTGTTTGGGCTGGAATCGGCAAAGGCGAGCAATCAAATTTTTAACGTCACCAATGGCGACGTGATGGAATGGGCGAATCTCTGGCCAGCTTTTACCAGAGTGTTTGGCTTGCCTGAGGCGCCACCAGAGCCAATGGCATTAACTCAACTTTATGCAAGAGAAGATGATTGGCAAAAGCTTTGCGAGCAGTTTGAGTTGGAACGCTGCACCTTAAAAGAATTCGTGGGTGATTCCTTCTATTACGCAGATGCCTTGTTTGCGACCGGCGCCGACCGGCCACCACCCCCGGCGCTGGTTAGTACTATTAAACTCAGGCAAGCGGGCTTTCACGAGTGCCTGGATTCTGAGGTGATGTTCAGTCGCTGGCTACAAAAATTGCAAATGATGAATCGCTTACCGCAGCGGGCTCATTGATTAGGTAAAGGCAAATTAGATGATTCGATTAGTTAATGTTTTGCGTCGTCAGCCGAATATGAGCTTTGCCGAGTTTAATGACTATTGGTTGAATGAACATGGCCCGAAGGTGGTTGTCGCGGCAGAGCAGCTAGGCCTGAAACGTTATGTGCAGTTACATAGCCTTGAAGCTCCTGACGGCCCAACCCATGATCCCTTGCGAGGAGAAATGCTTGAGCCCTATGACGGGGTGGAGGATTACTGGTTCCCGGATATGGAGACGCTACTCAAAGCAGAAACTTTGTTAGGCGCAAACTCAGAACTGTTTCAGAGCGAGCAGCAGTTTGTTGATCACCCTGCCTCTGCAGCGTGGATTAGCTACGAGGTACCCCATATCAATCCCACACCGGAAGATGTGATCGCCACAAACGAGTCAAACATCGTCAAGCTGTTCTATGTGTTAAACCAACCTCAAGCCATGTCGGTGGCTGATGCACAGTTTTACTGGCGCGTGCAACATGGTCCCCTGGTTCGGCAAGCGGGCCCGCAGATTCAAACCCTGCGCTATATCCAGGTACACGCTCTAGAGCATGAATTTAACGAGCGTTTGCAGCGGGGCCGGGGTCTTGGCCAGCCGTTTTATGGCCATGCGGAACTCTGGTTTGATTTAAGTCGATCAGCAAAGCCAGAAGCGAAAGACGCTGGCGTTATGCTCTATGAAGATGAAACGAACTTTATTGATTTTAGCCGCTCGGCGATTTGGTACGGTAAAGAACAGGTGCTGGTAGCAAATTAGGCTGGTGCCTGGTCCAGGGTAATCTCAAGCATGGCGCGCTTGTTATAGCGACCACTGAGTCTGCTTAGGAAGTTGGTCAGGCGCATTTGCCAGCCATACTTATCGATAAAGCTGGCGTATATTGCGTCAAGCAGCTTTGGGTCTTTAATTACCTGCGCTGTACCCGATTGCCATTGATCGCTGAGCAACTTACCGCGCATATCGCAGCGAGTGAGCTTTACAGCGGGATTGTTGCGCAGGCGTTTCATTTTGCCAGCATTAGCTTCAGAGAACACATAGTGTTTGCCATTAAGCGGCGCAATCCAAACCGGTGTGGCAACCTCAACACCGGTTTTGCGGTAGGTCACAAGACTCACATAGGTAGCGCTAGAAGGGTCGAAGTCAGGCACTAGAGCCTGTCACTCTGACGTTAATCTCTTTGAGCAGCAGTTCCAGACGATCTTCCCAGGCTGTTTTGTAGTCGTCGTTCCAGGCGTCTCCCATGGTCTCGGCGACCGTGTCCATTAGAGCGTACAGCAGATTGCCATACATATGTGGCTCAACACTGTAGGCCAGGGCGTGATTATCCATCTCAAAGTTCAGGTATCCGGCTTCTTCCTCAAAGTCTGGCAACATCACCAGACGATAAACTTCCGCCATCATCTTGGCCCGCACCAGTTCGTCAATATGAGACATCAACGCCTCAGAACCTGGGCAGCGGGCAAAGTAACGCTCGTAAATGGCCGGGCTGATATCCCCGGCCAGTTCAGCGGTTTGCTCTAAAGAATCAGCAACTAGATCAACCATGTTATTGCGCCTGACTGGTTTTAAGGTCTTCCCTTAAGTTTACTGCAGCCATGGTGTAATTGACAAAACTGATCAAGTACACAAATGAACAGGCAAATAGGGCCCAACGAAGAGATTCTGTGGCATCCATGCTCCAGCCAGTCTGTAACATGTCACTTAAGAAACCAACAGTAGTTGGACCGAACACCAGGCCAATGATGTTGATGATAAACAGCAGCAGCGCCGAGGCTGCCGAGCGCATGGCCAGCGGTGCCAGGGATTGAGTCATACCAAAGGTTGGCCCGGTGTAGAGGTTGACCAAAAACGCTGGGACGATATAAAACGCCAGCGCCAGATATAAGCTATCCACGAGATAGACGCCCAGACTAAACGGTACGGCAATGAGAAAGCCGATCCCGGGAATCCACATGTACCAGCGTTGATCTTTTTTGCCCAGTCGGTCCGCAAGGAAACCGCCAAGGAAAGTACCTGCGCCGCCAGCAATACCAATGATTAACCCTAATGCTGTACCCACCTCACCGCTGGACATATCGTGAGTGCGAATTAAGAAAGGTGGCATCCAGGCAATGGCGCCATAACCAACAAATGCCTGGGTTGCCGCGCCCAGGGACAAATGGCGAAAACTCTTGTAGCCCCACATGGTTTTTAGCACGTCAATAAAAGGCACATGCTCAACCGTGGGTTTTTTACCCTCAGAATAACCCCGGGGAGGTTCCTTAACGCTTACCTTCATTAAAATGGCGAGGATCACACCCGGAATACCCACCACCAGAAACGCGTAGCGCCAGCCAAAGAATTCGTTAATCCAGCCGCCGGCGAGGTTACCGAATAAGATGCCCACAGGAATACCCAGGGCGTAAATGCCCAGGGCTGAGGCACGAGCATCGGTAGGGAAGTAGTCGGCAATTAGGGAGTGCGAGGGGGGACTGCCACCTGCCTCGCCAATGCCGACGCCAATTCTCGCGATGAGCAAATGCCAGAAGTTCTGGGCAGCGCCAGACAGCGCGGTCATCAAGCTCCAAATACCTAAGCAAATGGAAATAATATTGACCCTGGAATAGCGATCCGCCAGACGGGCAATGGGAATACCCAACGTGGCGTAAAAGATGCCGAAAGCCACACCACTTAGTAGACCGAGTTGGGTATCACTAAGACCAAGATCCAGTTTGATGGATTCTGCGAGAATGGCAAGAATCTGCCGGTCGATAAAGTTGAAGATATACACCATGACCAGTACGCCGAGGACGTAGTGGGTATAGCCTTTGGTGTAGAGAGGGGTGTCTCCGGTTTGAGACTCAGACCGATCGATTTCAGACATGAGATATCGCTAATTGTTATTGTTGTTGCGTCGAGAATAACAAAGATTTTCGGGGTCAGGTACGAAAATTGTCTTTGCTAAATCTTTATAAATGCTCGTTAGACTCGCCTGAATACCCCATATTGTCTTTACCGTAATTTTATATTGCGTTTACCCTTAAACAGGGGGCAGTACCGTCTAATGCTTCGCTGTCGCGGTATGGACGCATTTTTTGTCACGAGTTTTAGTCAGGCGCAGAAAAACCTAGATGACCAACAATCGGCTATTTTTGCAGATGTTCTCTACAGCAGGTTTTGCTGCGGTCATGGCTGCACTGGTGATTTACATCAATGTGCAGTTCCAGTTCGAAAAGGCCCTATTCGATAAGGCAAAAGCCAGTTTAGAAGCACAAATGCTGTTCGCCAGTGCGGTAGCAAGGAACCGATTGCTGGAAGGCGAGTTTGGTGAGGACTCTGCCTGGCTCGAAAACATACATAGTTCTGATACTCGCTTTACGCTGATATTGCCGGACGGCACAGTGGCCTATGACTCAAGTCATATTGCCATTGATTTAGATAATCATAGAAATCGCCCCGAGATACTTCAGGCGGCCAGGTCCGGTAAAGGCCAGGCCCAGCGATACTCACAAAGCGTGGGTTCGAACCTGCTGTACATTGCTGAAAGGCTGGATACCGACCAGGGTACGCTGGGTTATGTGCGCTTGTCTTCAGCAGTGAGTTTGATCGCAGATGATTTGCGGGATCTGCAAAACCAACTGCTTCTGGTCATTTTGCTTACTCTGGCCGTTGTATTCTTCACGAGTTATTTGCTGTCTCGCCGCTTCTATAGGCCCATTGCCGAGGCAACCAACTATGCCAGAGAGATTGCCGACGGCAATTACCAGCTTCGCTTACCAGGCCGTCGCCGTGATGAGCTAGGGGTTCTGGAGCGCTCCCTAAATGAATTGGCGCGAAAAACTGAAGATCGTATGGACAGTATCGTGGAAAGTCGCAATCAGCTCGAGGCGATTCTGTCTGGTTTGGATGAAGGCGTAGTAGCCCTGGATCGAGATGAACAGATTGCCCACATAAATCGGGCCGCGCTCGGATTGTTGAGCCTGGATGATACGGTGGTTGGTAGTAAGGTCTGGGAAGCGATTCGGATTACCAAGATCCAGTCCATGCTTGAAGCGGCACTAAATGATGACAGCACGGAACCGGACCAATCTCTGGTGGTGAACGACCGTACCCTGGAATTGGATATTCTGACCCTCACATCGGATAGTGGCGAACATGAAGGCACAATTCTGGTTTTCCAGGATGTGACGGAGCGTGATCGCCTGGATAGGATACGGAGCGACTTTGTTGCCAATGCTTCTCATGAACTCAAGACGCCGCTTGCAGCCATTAAAGGCATTATGGAAACGGTCATTGATGATGAGGCAATGCCGGCAGATGTGGCCAAGCGGTTTTTCCATCGAGTGCTGTCACAAACTAATCGCTTAAACAAAATTGTTTTGGATTTAATGCAGCTATCGCGCTTCGATAGTTATCGTAATCAACAAGTTCACCGCGACCGGGTTGAGTTGGTGCGGGAGATTCGCCAGGTTTATTCCGCTTTCAAGGTAACCGCGGAAGAACAGAAGGTAAGCCTTGAGTTAGAGCTTGAAGAAGAAAAACTGCATGTCCTTGGTGATAGTGAGGCACTCTCGCAGTTGTTATCTAATCTGGTGGAAAATGCCATCAAGTACTCCCCGGAAGATAGTACTGTGGAAATCCGGCTCCGCCGCGAAAAGAATCTTGCGGTCATTCAAGTAGAAGATAACGGTATTGGCATTTCGGCACCGGAACAGGCGCGTATATTTGAGCGATTCTATCGGGTTGATCCGGCACGATCCCGGGAGATGGGTGGTACAGGGCTTGGTTTGTCTATCGTGAAGCATATTGCTGATCTTCACGATGGTAGCGTTGAAGTGTCGAGTGAACCTGGCAAAGGATCTACCTTTACAGTACGACTACCGGTGCTCGGATGATACCAGCGCGGTTTTTGACCCTTTTGCTACTGTTGTTTGTTGCGGCTTGCGACCAGCAGTCTGACGACGGCTTGAGTGGTACGGTGCGGATTGATGGCTCGAGCACCATGTACCCCATTAGCGAGGCAATCGCCGAGGAATATCTCGGCGTGCAACCCAATGTGCGAGTCACCGTGGGTGTATCCGGCACTGGCGGTGGTTTTAAAAAGCTGCTGGCGGGTGAAACCGAGATTAACAATGCTTCCCGCATGATCACTACAGCAGAATTAGCCGCCTTAGCAGCTAGTGGTGAACGTATTCTTGAACTACCTATCGCCTATGACGGATTGTCGGTCGTGGTGAATGCCAACAACGATTGGGTGGATTATTTAACCCTCGATGAACTCAACTCTATTTGGCAATCCGGGAGCCAAATTAAAACCTGGCAGGATGTCCGGGCCGGTTGGCCAGATGAGCAGATCGAGCTTTATGGCCCAGGGGCTGACTCTGGTACGTTTGATTACTTTACAGAACGAGTGAATGGTAGCTCGCAATCCTCTCGTGCGGACTTCAGTGCCAGTGAAGACGATAATTTGTTGGTGCAGGGTATCGCGGGCGATCGCTTTGCCCTGGGTTACTTTGGTTTTGTTTATTATTTTGAGAACCGTGATGTGGTCAGATTGGTGCCGGTAGACTCAGGAATGGGACCGGTGGCGCCAAGTGCCGAGACAATCTCTAGCGGTCAGTACTCACCCTTAACCCGGCCGGTCTTCTTGTATGTAAGCGAAACTGCCCTGGCTCGCCCCGAGGTGGCTGACTTCGTGGAGTTTTATCTGGATAACCTCAGCCAACTCTTACCTGAGGTCGGCTATTTTGAGTTACCGGAAGGAGAGCAAGAGGCTGTCCAATTGCAGTACGAAAAGCGAATCTGGTTGACCCCATTACCTTCGGTGCAAGGCTAATGGAACTGGCCAGCGTTCGCCCCCGTCGTTTTGAATCTCTATTGGGCGGGCTGTTTTTTCTTTGTGCGCTGATTTCCGTATTGGTTTCCGTGGCGGTGATTGCTGTTTTGTTGGTTGAAAGCGTGCACTTCTTTGAGGAGGTTAGTCCGCTTGAGTTTCTCTTTGGCACAGAATGGTCCCCCATTATCGAGCCTAAGAGTTATGGCGTACTGCCGCTGGTAATCGGCACCTTAATGATCGTGTTGGGGGCTGGGCTGGTGGCGTTGCCTGTTGGATTAGCCATAGCAATATATTTAAGTGAGTATGCGGGTGCGCCAAGAAGGCGGATCATCAAGCCGCTGTTGGAAGTATTAGCGGGTGTACCCACCGTGGTGTACGGGTATTTTGCGTTGATTGTAGTAACCCCGGCATTGCGCTCTATATTTCCTGAAACCGAGATATTTAATGCGGCCAGTGCAGCGATTGTCGTGGGAATAATGATCTTACCGATGGTAGCGTCCTTGTGTGATGATGCGCTGCGCACGGTACCAGGTTCTCTCCGCGATGCAGCTTATGCCCTGGGTGCAACACCCCTTGAAGTGAATACCCGAATTGTTTTACCCGGCGCTCTATCCGGTGTGTTTGCCGCGTTCGTGCTGGCTATTGCCCGGGCGATGGGCGAGACCATGGCAGTCACCCTGGCCGCGGGCGCAACACCGACCATGGATTGGCAACCTCTGCAAAGTATTCAAGCGATGACGGGTTATATGATTCAGGTCAGCCTGGGTGACAATCCCAGCGGTAGTTTGATTTATCACTCGCTGTTTGCCGTGGCCGGCGTGTTGTTCTTTACCACCCTGGTATTGAACCTGATTGCTCAAAAGGTGATGCGGCAAATGCGGGAGGTTTATCAATGAGCCTGACCAATCCTCGTGCCCAGTTAAAGCAGCGCAAGTTGCTGTCGAACATCTTTCACGCTTTTTGCACCTTGTGCACCTTTGCTGCGTTGGCAGTGCTTGCATTGTTGTTGTACAAGCTGTTCCGTGCCGGCTTACCCTGGTTGGACTGGCAGTTTTTGAGTAGTTTTCCTTCCCGCAATGCCGAGTTGGCAGGCATCAAGAGTGCTTTGTTCGGGACACTCTGGCTTGTGACCTTGACCGCCTTGTTCGCTGTGCCGACGGGCGTCTTAGCGGCGATCTACTTGCAAGAATATGCCCCGGCGAACCGCATAAGCCGTTGGGTTGAGCTGAACATCGCTAATTTGGCGGGGGTACCTTCAATTGTCTATGGTGTTTTGGGCCTGGCATTGTTTGTGCGCTTTTTTGAGTTTCAGCGAAGTTTACTGGCTGGCGCTTTGACCATGGCTTTGCTAATTCTGCCGATCATCATCATCGCGGCGAAAGAAGCCCTGGCTGCTGTGCCCACATCGATTCGTGAAGCTGCTTACGGTGTTGGCGCGAGCCGCTGGCAGGTGGTATGGGCTCACGTCTTACCCACAGCAACGCCGAGTATCATGACTGGTGTCATATTGGCATTGTCACGAGCAGTTGGTGAAACCGCACCGCTTCTGGTCATGGGGGCACTGGCGTATGTGGCATTTGTGCCTACTAGCCCCATGGATGAATTCACAACCTTGCCTGTACAAATATTTAACTGGGCTGCTCGCCCACAGGATGAGTTTCATGGTCTCGCGGCAGCGGCCATTCTCGTTTTGCTGGGGATTTTGCTGATCACCAACTCTGCAGCCCTTGCCATTCGTTATTGGAGTTCAAAATGAACGCGCCGCTATTGGAGGTAAGAAACTTTTCAGTGTCTTATGGCAACGAGCCAGCCATCAAACACCTGAATTTGCGGATACCCGAAAAGTCCATTAGCGCCATTATTGGGCCGTCTGGCTGTGGTAAGAGCACCTTGCTTCGTGCCATGAACCGCATGAACGATTTTACTGAAGGTGTGCAGTTGCAAGGCGCGATTGATTATCGTGGTGAGAACATCTACGCCCCCCATGTGGACCCAGTGGAGGTCCGGTTGCGGGTGGGTATGGTGTTTCAAAAAGCCAATCCGTTCCCTAAATCAATTTTTCAAAATGTCGCCTGGGGCCCGCAAATTAATCGCCTGGAAGGAGACATTAGCTTGCGAGTTGAGACAGCCTTGAAGCAGGCCGCGCTCTGGGATGAGGTGTCAGACCGCTTGGAAGAAAATGCGCTCAACTTGTCCGGCGGTCAGCAGCAACGACTTTGTATTGCCAGAACGCTGGCAATGGAGCCGGAGCT
>JBKAGC010000524.1:0-1266 GCA_046290215.1 Pseudomonadales bacterium
GTGTCGGTTTCGGGTACGGTCCGTACGGAGGAGCTATTTCCCGGAACACCATCACCGCCATCCCAATCCGATAAGGGATGACGATTTACGGCATTCGTCACTACCTCCGGGTGCAGGAATATTAACCTGCTTCCCATCGACTACGCCTTTCGGCCTCGCCTTAGGGGCCGACTAACCCTGCTCCGATTAGCGTTGAGCAGGAACCCTTGGACTTTCGGCGAGGGGGTCTCTCACCCCCTTTATCGTTACTCATGTCAGCATTCGCACTTCTGATATCTCCAGGAGCCCTCGCGGGTATCCCTTCACTGACTTGCGGAACGCTCTGCTACCGCTCTTGCGAGCCCGCGATTTCGGTGTATGGCTTTAGCCCCGTTACATTTTCGGCGCGGAAACCCTTATTTAGACCAGTGAGCTGTTACGCTTTCTTTAAATGATGGCTGCTTCTAAGCCAACATCCTGGTTGTTTTGGGATCTCTACATCCTTTCCCACTTAGCCATAACTTAGGGACCTTAACTGGCGGTCAGGGTTGTTTCCCTCTCCACAATGGACGTTAGCACCCACTGTGTGTCTGCCGGATAGTACTTCTCGGTATTCGGAGTTTGGTTAGGATCAGTAAGGCGGTAAGCCCCCATAGCCCATCCAGTGCTCTACCCCCGAGAGTATTCATCCGACGCTCTACCTAAATAGATTTCGCGGAGAACCAGCTATTTCCGAGTTTGATTGGCCTTTCACCCCTAGCCACAAGTCATCCCAATCTATTGCAACAGATACGGGTTCGGCCCTTCAGTTGGTGTTACCCAACCTTCAGCCTGCTCATGGCTAGATCACTCGGTTTCGGGTCTAATGCAACGAACTTAACGCCCTGTTCAGACTCGCTTTCGCTGCGCCTACACCTATCGGCTTAAGCTTGCTCGTTAAATTAAGTCGCTGACCCATTATACAAAAGGTACGCTGTCAGGCTTGCGCGCTCCGACTGTTTGTAGGCATCCGGTTTCAGGTACTCTTTCACTCCCCTTGTCGGGGTGCTTTTCACCTTTCCCTCACGGTACTGGTTCGCTATCGGTCATGCACGAGTACTTAGGCTTGGAGGGTGGTCCCCCCACGTTCAGACAGGATTTCACGTGTCCCGCCTTACTCGAGGACGATTGGTTGCATTACGCGTACGGGGCTGTCACCCACTATGGCCATCCTTTCCAGAATGTTCCGCTTGTCTCCCAATCGCCACTGGCCTGGTCCGCGTTCGCTCGCCGCTACTGACGGAGTCT
>JBKAGC010000525.1:0-15870 GCA_046290215.1 Pseudomonadales bacterium
CCAGTATGAACCTGGTGACGATGTTCGCACCATCGATTGGCGCGTCACGGCAAGAACCCAGGAACCACACACCAAGCTATTTCAGGAAGAACGAGAACGACCGGTGATGTTTCTCGTTGACCAATCAGGGTCCATGTTTTTTGGCTCTAAGCTGCGTTTTAAGTCCGTGCTAGCAGCAGAGTTAGCGGCAGTACTGGCCTGGTCTTGCTTAAATCATGGTGACCGGGTTGGCGGCATGGTGTTTAACAACGCCGAGCACCGCGAAGTGAGACCCCGGCGCAACAAACACTCTGTGCTCCGACTACTGAATGAGATGAACGAGTTTAATCATCGTTTAACAAAAGACAGTGCCAGGGATCAGACCAGTAAGCTCAGCGATGCTTTGCTAAATATCCGCCGCATCGCGAGACACGGCTACACCGTAATTATCATTAGCGATTTTACTCAATTTGATGAAACGGCCGCACTACATCTAACCCAACTTGCCAGGCACAACGATGTATTAGGCATCATGGTGTCTGATCCTCTGGAAAGTCATTTACCCGCACCAGATCTCTACACTATTACCAACGGCACTGAGCGGGTTGAGATCAACACCGCGGCAAAAGATCATCGGGTAGCTTACCGAGATCACCATACGGCACGCTTAAAAACAGTCAGCCAGGCGTTCGCCCGGGTCAAATCACCTTTGCTCAACATTTCTACCGCCGATGAGGTAGTGCCTGCCTTGATCACAGCCATGGCGCCTAAGGACAGAGGTCGCTAATGGCAAACGAGATAGCACAAGATCCATTGGCAGAACTTCGCGACATTCACCTGCCAGCACCGCCTGAGCTCTGGCCCCCAGCACCCGGTTGGTGGATTCTGGTCGCCGTTGCCGCGCTTGGCATTTGTTATCTGATTTATCTCGTGATTCGTCACTGGCGTCGCAATGCCTATCGGCGTGAGGCGGCCGCAGAGCTGCAACGTGTGTTTAGTCACCACGAGGGGCAACCGCAACAGTTATTGGCAGCCACCAACGAACTCTTAAAACGGGTTGCCTTAACGCGCTTCCCCAGAGACTCGGTGGCGAATTTGAGTGGTGAATCCTGGGTCGCCTTTTTGGATAGCACTAGCAGCAGCCACGACTTTAGTATGGGGCCTGGCCAGGTACTCATCGATGGCCCCTATGCCAATGTGGACACCTTAACCTTTTCTGAACCAGAACTCCTTGAGGTAGCCCGTAACTGGATTAACAAACACCATCCGGTTAAGCCACAGGAGCAGGCGCATGATTGAGTTTGCCTGGCTCTGGGCAGCAGCTTTTCTACCCTTGCCGCTGCTTGCGTTGTTATTACCGAAAGCAAGCAAACAAGATGCGGCCCTGCATGTGCCGTTTTATCAGGCGGCGGCGAGCTATGAGGTGAGCGGTTCTGCCGCACCAAAACGCCGCTGGCTCAGGCGTTTGTTAGCCGTGCTTTGCTGGTTGTTGCTAGTGCTCGCGGCAATGCGCCCTCAATGGATCGGCGATCCCATCGAACTGCCCACAACCGGTCGAGACTTAATGCTGGCGGTGGACATTTCAGGTTCCATGGGCACCGAGGATATGGTGCTGCGAAATCAAAGCGTGACGCGTCTACAAGTGGTGAAAGAAGTGGTGGGCGAATTTGTGGAGCGCCGGGTCGGTGACCGTATCGGACTCATCTTGTTCGGCAGCCAGGCTTATTTACAAACCCCACTCACTTTTGACCGCGCCACCGTGCGTTCCCTGCTCGAGGAAACACCGCTCGGTATTGCCGGTGGTAAAACTGCCATAGGTGATGCGATTGGTTTAGCGGTGAAACGCTTGTTCGATCGCCCTGCCGAGAGCCGGGTGCTCATCTTGCTGACCGATGGACAAAACAATATTGGTGAAGTGACGCCACTACAAGCCGCTAAAATTGCCAATCAGCAGGGCGTTAAGATTTACACCGTGGGCTTCGGCGCTGATGAACTGGTGGTACCTGGCTTGCTATTTAATCGCACCATTAATCCATCGTCGGAGCTGGATGCCAAAACGCTGACAGAAATCGCTGAGCAAACCGGCGGCATTTATCAACGCGCGAGAAATGCCCAGGAATTGAACATGATCTACGAGGCCCTGGATGAACTGGAGCCTATCGAACAAGATCAGGAAACCTATCGCCCGATCCGCGCATTGTTTTATTGGCCGCTAGGTATCGCGTTACTGCTGTCAATGCTCCTCACCCTGTCCCATCCGCAAATCACCATCTGGTTACGACAGTTGTTCTCACGAGAATCGAATGATGTAGAACCCGAGGTGAACGCCACATGAGCGAGTTTCACTTCATTCGGCCAGAATGGTTCCTGGCATTAATCCCTGCCATCTTGCTGGTATTGATACTACGTTATCGGCAGTCCCGTGGCTCGGCATGGGAAAAAACTATTGATTCCGAACTCCTGCCGTATTTGTTAGAAAATGCCAAACAAAGCGGCGCCGGTGTAACGCGCTGGTTATTGCTACTGGGGTGGACCCTGGCCATTACGGCCCTGGCTGGCCCGGTTTGGCAGCAAACGCCGCAACCGGTGCATGAGCGTGAAGATGCTCTGGTGATTGTGCTTGACCTGACCCGTTCTATGTACGCCACCGATGCCAAACCCAATCGTCTGGTCAGGGCGAGGCGAAAGTTATTAGATCTACTCGAAACCAGAACTGAAGGCACTACTGCCCTGGTGGTATACGCGGGAGACGCCCATCTGGTGTCACCGCTGACGGATGATGCGAAAACCATCGCCGAACTGGTACCCGCGGTATCGCCTGACATTATGCCAGCACCGGGCAGCCAACTTGCACCAGCCATCACCATGGCCCACCAACTATTTAAAGACGCCGGGATTGCTTCAGGCCGCATTTTGATTCTGACCGATGAAATACGTGACGTGGCCCAGGCGCAATCTGTGGCCCGATCCCATCGTTATGCTTACCCGGTTTCAATCATGGCGGTGGGTAAACCAGAAGGCGCGCCCATTCTTGCGCCTGGAGAAGGTTATATCCGGGATGGCAACGGCGGCATGGTCATACCAAAGGTAGACTATACGGCCCTGGCAGAATTCGCTGCGGTGGCCGGAGGAAGGTTTTCACCCATGACCTTGTTGGAGAATGATC
Organism: Pseudomonadales bacterium; assembly: GCA_046290215.1. GTDB lineage: Bacteria > Pseudomonadota > Gammaproteobacteria > Pseudomonadales > Azotimanducaceae > JAHRVQ01. Next base: position 3,146 of record JBKAGC010000525.1, read on the forward strand.
TCGATTACCTGCTGGCTGAGCAGCCCCTTGATACTGATGAGTCATTCCGCGAAACCGATCGCGACTTTGATATCTGGTATGAAGAAGGTCCCTGGCTGCTTTTGCTCCTATTACCCCTGGCAGCGCTGGGGTTCCGCCGCGGCTGGCTCTGGCAAGTAGCCCTGGTCGCGATATTACCCTGGCAGGAAGTTCACGCATCACTGTGGGATGACCTATGGTGGAATGGCAATCAACAAGGCCAGAAGCTACTGGAATCCAACGCGCCTGCCCAGGCCGCAGAGAAATTCACCGATCCAGAATGGCGCGGCACTGCGCACTATAAAGCCGCTGATTTCGCTGCGGCAGCGGATACTTTCGCCCAACTAGAACATGCCGACGGTCGCTATAATCTCGGCAATGCCCTGGCAAAAGACGGCCAATACGAGGCTGCCATTAAGGCTTATGATGAGGCCCTTGCGAAAGATCCAAACCATGAAGACGCCAGGTTCAACAAGCAGCTCGTGGAAGAACTGCTAAAACAACAGGAGCAGCAGCAACAAGAAGGCGAAGGCGAGGATCAGCAAAACAGCGAAGATCAAGATAGCGATCAATCTCAGGATGCCTCTGACCAATCAGAAGAATCAGGCGAGCAAGAGCAAAACGGTCAGCCTGAGGACAATCAACAAGCTGAGCAGCAAGAAGCCGAACAGCAGCAACAAGCAGAACAACAGCAAGGTGAAGAACAGCCAGCCAGCGACCAACAATTTTCAGAAGCCGATTCCGAACCCCTATCAGAGGAAGAGCAACAAGCGCTGGAACAGTGGCTAAGAAAGGTACCGGACGACCCCGGCGGCTTACTCCGGCGCAAGTTCGAAATGCAATTTCAAGAACGATTGAAACAAGGTGACAGGACAAACAATGATTCATCGAACTGGTAATCGCCTGAGTACAATCTTGCTGGCGCTCTTCGCATTGCTGTTTACCAGCCATGCAGCCGGCAATCTAACCGTTTCGGTAGACCGCACTGAAATATCTGATGCTGACTTGCTGAAACTCGTGATTCGCCTTGAGAACGTCACCACCAGCACCACACCTGACTTCAGTGTGCTAGAGCAAGACTTTGAGATCATTCAGCGTAGCGGTCCAAACCAGAGTAGCCGCATTTCCATCGTCAATGGTCGTCAGACCTCGGAGGTTTTTGTCACCTGGGAATTGCGGTTACGTCCCAAGCGCCTCGGGGTCCTGACAATTCCCGCGTTTCGCATGGGCAGTTCTACTTCTCGTCCGATCCAGATTCGCGTTAACAAGCAGTCCGAGGCCATGAAACGCAAGATGTCGCAGCTGGTGTTCTTTGATACCTCAGTGGATACCACCGAGACCTATGTGCAAGGCCAGATTCTCTACACCGTCAAACTATTTTATGTGGAGAATATTTCTGGTGACTTCCCAGCAGCACCAGTCTTAAATGATGCGGTTGTCGAGATCATTGAAAACGAGCGGCGCTATGACACCATCAGTAATGGTCGGCGCTACTATGTGCTGGAAAAACGCTACGGTATCTACCCACAAAAGAGCGGCACCTTGACCATTCCAGCACAAACATTTTCCGGCTATCGGGTAGGGCCGGGTTTCTTTTCCACGCGAGAGCCGGTGTTGTCGCGCTCAGAAGCGCATACGATAGAGGTCAAACCGAAACCATCGAACTATCCTGGCGAACATTGGCTACCTGCCGCAGAGCTAACGTTGGAAAGCACCTGGCTCGGCGGCGACCCTGACTTTGTTGTGGGGGAACCGATTAACCGTTCCATCGAAATCAACGCCAAAGGCGTCGCAACGTCGCTTTTACCACCACTACCAGAGATCACGGCCGCTGGCGTTAAGACTTATCAGGACCCGCCGGTAGAAGAGCAAACTGTCACTGCTGATGGTTTAACCGCGAAGCAAACGACCGTGGTTGGCATTGTGCCCACAGAGCCCGGCCAGCTGACTTTACCGGAAGTGAGAATCCCCTGGTGGAATACGCAAACAGACTCCCTTGAATACGCTGTGATACCAGCACAAACCTTTACCGTAGCACCATCACTGCAAAACCCCGTCGTCGTGCCCACGGACCCAGCAACCACAGCGGCAAACCAAACACCGGTGCTGACAAGCGAACCAAGCGCACCCGGCTTACCCTGGCAATGGATATCCCTCGGCTTACTGGTACTCTGGCTTTTGACACTGATGCTGTGGCTACGACAAGCCTTTCGCCGTGACCCAAACCGTTCTATTCGATCCGAAAACGCCAGCCCACAAGCTACTGACTCTGAAAAATCAGCACTCGCGGCACTGCAAAAAGCTTGTCAGGCAGGTGATGGTCTAGCAGCACAACGTGCCTTAATAAACTGGGCCAATATCAAATTTGGTAACGTCCGCGCCATGCAAGACCTGGCGCAAATGACCCGGGATGAAGCATTATTAGGCGCGGTCCGCGACCTTGAGCAGTCACTGTTTGCCAGAGAGGCTTCTGGTAGTTGGCGCGGCGAGGCACTATTCAGCGCGGTGAAAAACTTGAAGCCGCCTGCCCAACAAGGGCAGACGACTCTTTCAGCGCTTAATCCTGTTTAACCAATCCGCTGAGCGCTGGACACGAAAAGGCTAGGCGCTCTTCGACGCTATCTCGTACACATCCGGAGACAAGTCCCCTTCCGCCAGTATGCGCTGCAATTCCGCGCGCATCAGCGCCTGGCGAGATTCGTCGTACTTACCCCAGCGAGTCAAAGGCGACAGCAACCGGGCAGCCAGTTGCGGGTTAATGGCGTTGAGCTCAATCACCCGGTCAGCCAGGAACTGGTAGCCAGAGCCATCGACAGCATGGAAGTGAACGGTATTGTTCATGCAGAAGGCGGAGACCAGCGAACGTACCCGATTGGGATTCTTCAGTGTAAACGCTTCATGGGACATAAGCGTTTTGACTTTTTCCAGTGTACCCGGTTGCCCACTGTTCGCCTGCATAGAGAACCACATGTCCACAACCAATGCTTCGTCTTGCCAGCGTTTATAGAACTCCGCGAGCACTTTGTCCCTGGCACCGGCCGCCGCTTCCGCCGGGCAATTGATCAACCCACGCACTGCCGCTGCGGTGTCCGTCATGTTGTCGGACTTCTCAAACTGGCTTAGACACAACTCTACATATTCGCCGCTGTCGTCCGCCATCAAGTAGGCGAGGACATTCTTTAAGGCGCGTTGTGCCACACCTTCAGAGTCCGGTTGGTAAGCAACATCGGACTGACAAAGTTTGTACACCGACACCAACAAGCCCTTTAGCTTCTTGGCGATTTCTAGCCGCACCGCCTCACGGGCTTGATGAATGGCATCCACATCAGCCACTTCCGCTAACTCAGCCAGATACCCCTCGCCCGGCAGCACCATCATCTCGGCAACCATGGCGCGGTCAATGTCATCAGCCGCCACCACATCGTTCAACAAACTCTCAAAAGCCGCGATGATCTTATGATCCACCTGAATTTCTTTGCCTGCCTGAACTTGCCCGATTACCTCTTGGATCACAGCCACGGCCAGTCGTTGGCCCGCTTCCCAACGATTAAAACCATCACTGTCGTGTTGCATCAAAAACGTCAGGTCACTGCGACTCATATCAAAGTTCAATTTCACCGGCGCTGAGAACCCGCGCAACAACGAAGGAATCGGACGAGTTGTCACATTACCGAAGGTGAACTGTTGTTCGCCCTCGCGAAGGTGCAAGACCGCCGTGTAACCCTCGTTACTATCAATATGGGCAACGTCTTCAGGCACGCAGGTGAACTCAATATCATTGCCGGTCGCGTCTAACAGTCCCAGCGCTATGGGCATATGAAACGGCTGCTTATCTGGCTGACCTGGCGTCGCCGGACAAGTCTGCTTGACGTTAAGCTGATAGGTTTGCGCTGCTTCATCATAGCTCGCCGCAATATCCAAAACCGGCGTGCCCGCCTGGCTGTACCAGTAACGGAACTGCGACAAATCTGTATCGTTAGCATCTTCCATGGCGCGAACAAAATCTTCTGTTGTTACCGCCTCGCCGTCATGACGTTCAAAATACAGGTCCGTACCGAGACGAAATTTCTCTGGGCCTAAAAGCGTGCGAATCATGCGCACCACTTCCGCACCCTTTTCGTAAACCGTCGCCGTATAAAAGTTATTGATCTCAATGTACGAACTTGGCCGAATCGGATGGGCCATTGGACCCGCGTCTTCCGGAAACTGCGCGCTGCGCAAAACGCCTACATCGTTGATACGGCAAACCGTTTCCGACCCCATCTCAGCGGAAAACTGCTGATCGCGCAGCACCGTAAAGCCTTCTTTTAAACTCAACTGAAACCAGTCACGACAAGTGACCCGATTCCCCGACCAGTTATGGAAGTATTCGTGACCCACTACTGCTTCTACTCTTTGGTAACCAGCATCGGTAGTGGTGTCAGGTCGCGCCAGCACACAAGACGTATTGAAAATATTCAGGCCTTTGTTTTCCATGGCGCCCATATTGAAACTCTCAACCGCAACAATCATAAAGATGTCCAGGTCGTACTCACGACCGTAGGTTTTCTCATCCCAGGCCATCGAGTTCTTTAAGGCTTCCATGGCATAGTCCACCTTGTCGATGTTGTGCGACTCGGTAAAAATTTGCAGTTTCACCTTACGCCCACTCATGGTGACAAAGTGATCTTCAATGTGCTGCAAGTCACCGGCCACCATGGCAAACAAATAGGCGGGCTTCATAAACGGATCTTCCCAGGTCACCCAGTGCTTAGCACCGTCATCACCACGGGCCACTTCATTGCCGTTCGCTAACAAAATTGGATAACTAGCCTTGTCAGCTTTAATGGTGGTACGAAACTTACTTAAGACATCAGGGCGGTCAAGATACCAGGTGATATTGCGAAAGCCTTCTGCTTCACACTGAGTACAAAACATATCGCCAGACTTGTACAAACCCTCGAGCGCTGTATTTTCCTGGGGTTTAATCACCACTTCAGTTTCCAAAGTGAACTCATCAGGCACGCTATAAATCGTTAGCTGATCATCATCGATGGCATATTCATTGGAGAGCAGCTCTCGGCCATCAATCTTTACTCCTGTGGTCTCCATGTCCTTACCGCCATTCAACACAAGATCACGACCTTCCTGACGAGTTTCTGGATTCAGGCGAATCTGCGTCGTAGCGCTGATGGTTGCATGGTCTTCTTCGAGGTCAGCAAACAACTCAACATGGTCAATCAGATAGGGAGGAACTTGGTAGTCGCTAAGCTCGATGGCTTTAGGTTGCCCGTCTTTCATATGGTGCCTTTTCTAAGTCTTGTGAACTAAAGATGCCAGATCGCTACTGGCGGGATATTGTCTTCATCGGCTTTTGGCCAGAGCGGCATTGTACCGCAGGGAACCAGCCGGTTCGACGTTTGATGAACTTCACGCTGTTTAGGCTGGGCTGCGAACTAATATCCAGCGCTTACAATCCATTAGTATGTCGGCGCGTTCCGTTGAGATTGCACCAGAGGCCGGCTGTTGAAATGCTTCGCCTGTTACCGGTGCGCTTCAGGAGGGGGCATGTCCCTCTGGCGTGAAGCCGTCGGGAAATACCCCCATCCAGCGCGCACTAGGCTGATGACCGTATTTCGTGGCGTAGGATATTAGATAAATGGTTTCTATCTGAGGACTTCGGAAAACCCCGCTCTCTAATATCCAAAACCAAGATACACGGTAGATGATTTGCGCGCGCTGTGGGGGGGTATGTGCCGACGGCTTTACGCCTGAGGCATTTCGCCCCCCGCTGAAGCGCATCGGTACAAACCAGACGTCACTCCAGTATCCACCGCTAAGAAACCATTAGTTAATCGGCGCGTTCCATTGAGATCGCAACCGCGGCTGGGTGTTGAAATGCTTCGCCTGTTACCGGTGCGCTTCAGGAGGGGGCATGTCCCTCTGGCATAAAGCCGTCGGGAAATACCCCCATCCAGCGCGCACTAGGCTGATGACCGTATTTCGTGGCGTAGGATATTAGATAAATGGTTTCTATCTGAGGACTTCGGAAAACCCCGCTCTCTAATATCCAACACCAAGATACACGGTAAATGATTTGCGCGCGCTGTGGGGGGTATGTGCCGACGGCTTTACGCCCGAGGCATGTCGCCCCCCGCTGAAGCGCATCGGTAAAAACCAGACCTCTATTTAATATCCAACACCAGGAAACCCGGTAAATGATCCGCCGCGCTGCGGGGTATGTGCGACCTTTACGGTAGAGGCATATCGCCCCCCGCTGAAGCGCATCGGTCCAAACTCGACTCTCCGCCATCGCCCCTCGACACAAACTCAGCCACGTAAACAACAGATATTCCAAGCGCAAATTTGCTAGGATGAACCATGCGCGGATTTACCCAAAAACTTGTTAGCGAACACCACGACCCAGTCCAGTATTACTTGCCCATTGGCGACGACAAACTGCACTTAAACCCGCTCCTGGGCTCCCGAATCAAACTCAGCCATACCGGCAACATCCGCTGCAGTCACTGTGACCGGGTGACGAAAAAGAGCTACTCCCAGGGTTATTGTTATCCCTGCTTTAAGAAATTACCCCAGTGTGACCTGTGTATGGTGAGCCCAGAGCGCTGTCACTTCGCCCAGGGTACCTGCCGCGACGATGACTTTGGCGAACGCTTTTGTATGCAACAGCATATCGTCTATCTGGCTAATTCCTCGGGCTTGAAAGTCGGCATTACAAAGCAAGCGAACATTCCTACTCGCTGGATTGATCAGGGCGCAGTACAAGCCATTCCCATGCTGTACGCCCAGACCCGGCAGATTGCCGGCCATTTAGAAGTGCTTATTAAGCAGCACATTAGCGACAAAACCCAGTGGCAGAAAATGCTTAAGAGCAAAGACTTGCATCTGGATATGCTTGCCTGCCGTCACGAGCTGCTGGCGAAGTTTACGCCAGAGCTCGACCAGATTAAGGCTCAATTCGGCACTGATGCTTTCCGTTTTGCACCGGAAGCAGAGGTAACCAGCATTCAGTATCCGGTGGAGGTATACCCCACCAAAGTGGTGAGTATGTCGTTTGATAAAACGCCAGAAGTTGAGGGTCTACTGCTTGGCATCAAAGGTCAGTATCTAATTTTTGACGTGGGGGTACTCAACATCCGCAAATTTGGCGCGTATGAAATTGAGTTTGCAGAGGCCGCACCGGGACTGTTCTGAACCGCTAGCGCAAGCCTCGTTTTAGCTGGCTAGCACCAAGTCCGATTAATACGCCACCAAGCAATCCTCCCAGATGAGCACCATTGGCCAGTGTGCCAAGGCCGAGCAAATCAATCGCACCGGTAAAGCCCACAGCAAGATAAACCAACATAAAAATATAGATACCTGGCGCAACACCAAGATCCTTCTCGGGGAGGCGTTTGCTCCACACCAACGCAAAGCCAAGCAAGCCAAACACGACGCCGGACATACCGCCTACCAATCCGACTCCGTACATGAAGTACTGCAGCAAGTTCGCGGCAGCAGAGCTAACCATAACGACCAACAACAATAAGATGGCGCCGTTTCGCTGTTCAATACGCCGGCCGATCTCCCAGATCCAGAGAGAATTAAAGATCAGGTGCAACCAGCCAAAATGTAAAAGCATTGGACTGATAAAGCGCCACCACTCACCCGCTTCGAGCGTGTGGGCCAAGTTGGCAAAATAGTACTGCCCACCCATCAACGTGAGGTTAGTCAAGGTGAAGAGTGGCAGCCACTCACCGGGCATGCCTGTTTCCATAAACTCCGCAGTTACTGGGAAGCAAATCAGCGTTGCGAGCAACAGGGTTAAAGTGAGTGGCGATGAAAAAACCACCGGCAAGATATGCCTTAGCCTCACGGAGTTTGCGCCAATACGCACGTCCACTTTCGGCAAGGTGCCCGCCGCAAACAATCGGTATCCATCACGCACCACTTCTGCGGCCTGCTCGGATTCGACCCAGATAATTTGTGAGTCATCCTCTAGACTGGTGCTGTGGGGCAAGCCAGCATGCCGGAGATAATGTACGAAATCTGTAAGGTCCACCTCACGGGGCACTCGCAATGCCGGTACGCTTAACACATTAACAACCCGTTCATGATGTACTTGATCCCGCTTGAAATAAGGTAAACTGGTGGAATGATAACACCTCCATGCAGGGAGGTTCGGATAGGTAAGCTATGGAAAATGCTGATCAATTAGTCTTGGGTAAACTGCTTGACTGGCTGCAAGCTGGCCAGCGAGTTTGGCTGTGTACCGTGATTAAAACCTGGGGCTCCTCACCTCGACCAGTGGGCTCTTTGCTGAGTTGTAACCAGCAAGGTGAAATTGCTGGCTCGCTATCTGGCGGCTGCGTCGAAGATGATCTCATCGAGAAGTTAATCGACGGCGACATTGCTGCCGACGGGCCCGTGGAAATGATTTACGGCAAAACCCAGGAGGAGTCGGATCGCTTCGGTTTGCCTTGCGGCGGGCAGTTGCACATAACCATTGAACCAATGCGCGCTGAACACGCGGAACCGATTGAGACAATCGTCCAGCATTTGCGGCAACGTACCTGTATCCAACGCACCACCAACCTCAAAACAGGTGCCATTGCTGTGCAACCAGTGCCGCGCTTTCGGCACTTAAAAGTCACGGAGACGCCAACCGAATATGAGGTCACTCAAGTATTTGGACCGCGGTTTCAGTTGTTCCTGATAGGTGCCGGGCCGGTGTCCATTTACGTGGCACAAATGGCCTTAACTCTGGATTACCAGGTGCTGGTGTGTGATCCGCGGCCGGAAATGATTGAGCAGTGGCCCGTAGAGGGTGTGCAACTGGTGAATGACATGCCGGACGACGCCGTGGATAAATATGCTGACGATAAGTTCTCCGCCATCATTGCCTTGACCCATGATCCACGAATCGATGATATGGGTCTTATGCAAGCATTAAAGACAGACGCATTTTTCGTTGGCGCTATGGGCTCGGATCGGACGTCCGCGAAACGCCGTGAACGTCTTCTACAATTAGATCTAAGCCAGGCAGAAATCGACAAGCTGCACGCCCCAGTAGGTTTGGCCATTGGCAGCAAAACCCCGGCGGAAATTGCCATTTCGATACTGGCGCAACTCACTGCCCTTAGAGCCGAGGAGGCTCAGTCCCTGCTACAGGCAGTGGAAGGCGCATAACTCTAACGGAGACCAATATGATTGGTGCCATTATGCTCGCGGCTGGCTCTAGCCGCCGTTTTGGCGACGACAAACGTCGCTCCCTATTGCCTAGTGGCCAGCAACTTCTTGAAGAGAGCATTCACAAGGCAGCCAGTGTTATTGATGAGGTGCTCGTGGTGTTACGCTTTGGCGATCGCGAGTTTGCCCGGGAACTAGACGAAAAAATCGCATGGCAGTTAAGGGTTTTTTCCCCGGACGGCTGCGGCCAACTGGGCAAAGGTGGCCGGTCGAAAATGCTGCGGCATACAGTGAAAAAAACAACATGCGCCCATCGTGTTGCCTACCCAGCAGGGTGTGCGTGGTCACCCGGTTTTATTTGACAAGCAATACTTTCCTGAAATGATGTCACTTTCAGGGGATCAGGGCGCAAAGCGTGTAATCCAGGCGCACCCTAACGAGGTGTTTGAGGTTGAAGTGCTAGACCCTGGCGTCATCAGGGATATTGATACCCCGGGCGATCTTGCATCCTAGGCGAACGGGTTAGTTACCCACCCGGCTCGCCCAGTCCAGTTTGGATCGACACACTTCATAAAAATTGTGCCCGGGCGGGTGCAATAGCTTGAGCTTTTTCTGTTTTTTACGCACCACTAGCGATTCACCTGGCTCAATCTCGAACTCTACCTGGGAATCAAAGCTGATCTTGGCATTGGTACCAATATGTGATCCCACGGTAATCTTGATTTCCGCATCGCCAGGTACCACGAGCGGGCGACTATTCAGCTGATGGGGGAACATGGGCACTAGCACGATGGCATCCAGAGTCGGGTGCATGATGGGTCCACCGGCTGAAAGTGCGTAAGCCGTGGAGCCGGTTGGCGAGGCCAGGATTAAGCCATCTGAGTACTGGTTGTAGACAAATACGTCGTCAATATAAAGGCTGAAGTCGAGCATTTTCGGCATGGTGGCAGAATGGATTAACACCTCATTCAACGCACAAGGCACTTCCTTGACGCCTTTTACTGAGACTTCCCCTTCCAACAGAAAGTGCTCTTCGATGGTGTACTGGCCTTGCAGCACATCGCCAACACTACGTTCAATATCACTGGGGGACACATCGGCAAGAAATCCCAATCGACCACGGTTAATGCCAAGGATCGGCACACCGTGGGGTGCGAAGCTGCGCGCGGCACCAAGTATGTTGCCATCGCCACCGACCGCAATAATCAGGTCGCAGCGTTCGGCGAGCACCTCTTGTGGATACGCTTCTGCTTTGCAGTCTTGCAGCATTTCGCAAACGTGATCTTCCAGCAGCACCTCGACATTGCGGCTCGAGAGAAAGCTCTGCACGCGCCGGACTGACTCGAGCACAAGCTCGTTGCTGGTTCTGGCGACCAGTCCAACGGTGTTAAATTCGCTCATGGGTCGCCCCACTCCCAATTCTGCCCCACTTAAGAGCCCGCATTAAAAAGCAGATGACCACAATGTGCAATGTAGAATCGGATTAGGTTTATTCCCCAGAAGCATAAATACATGCTTGTATTTCATTAAAATATGTAGAAACTACACAGCCACACTGATCACGTGAACCAGGCGCCGTTATGAATTCGTCTATCAACAAACGCTACGCCACAGAATTAGCCCGCGAATCGAACATTGCAGAGATCGCATCTGCCGGCTCGTTATGGCAAGCCATGCGCCGCGAGGTTCATGCCAGGGCTGAATTTGAGCCGATTATGGCCACTTACTTTCAGGCCACAGTCCTGAACCACGACACACTAGAAGCGTCATTAAGCTTTTTGCTGGCCAGTAAGCTTGATAGCACAGTGGTTTCCAGCATGGCCATCCGGGAAATTATTGAAGAGGCATTTCACGCCGAGCCGGCCATTACCCGGGCGGCGGAAATCGATATTAAAGCCACCCGGGATCGTGACCCGGCGTGCAACAGCTACTCAACACCGTTTTTGTTCTATAAAGGCTTCCAGGCCCTGCAAACCCATCGCGTGGCCCACTGGTTGTGGTCACAGGAACGCCATAGCCTGGCGTTCTTCCTGCAAAACCAGGTGAGCACCATTTTTGGTGTGGACATCCACCCTGCAGCGCAAATTGGCTGTGGTGTGATGTTTGACCATGCCACCGGGCTCGTTATTGGTGAAACCGCGGTGGTGGAAGATGATGTTTCTATCCTGCACGGCGTAACGCTAGGCGGTACCGGTAAAGTGTCCGGGGATCGTCATCCTAAGGTCCGTAAAGGTGTGCTCATTGGCGCTAATGCGTCGATTATTGGCAATATTGAAATCGGTGAAGGCGCTAAGGTCGGTGCTGGAAGCGTGGTCATGAAAGATGTACCTCGTTGCGTCACAGTAGCTGGTGTGCCCGCCAAGATTATCGGTTCTGCCGGTTGCGACAGCCCGGGTACTGATATGAGCCAGAATTTCGACTACCCCGAATCAGAGTAGTACCCTTCGCTCAGTTAGCCTCAAAAATCAAAGCCACGGCGGCCCTGTAAGCCGCCAGTGTGGACTGCCACCGTGTTGTCTGGATCAAGACTGCCCTGCTCAAACAAATCCACTAGTCGAAGTAGCATCTTCGCCGTGTAAACTGGCTCCAGTGGCACGCCGGTTTCACCTTCGAAGTGCTGAAGAAAAGATTTTAGCCGGGGTGATACCTTTGCGTAGCCGCCCTCGTGACCAAAGTGATCAAGCTGCCAATTGGTTCCATTGCCAACCAGCTGCTTAATCTCATTCTGAAGATACTCAGCGCCTTTTAACACGCAAACACCCGTGACGGTTTTGTTCTCCGGCAGGCCCAGCGCAATACCCGCTAGTGTGCCGCCAGTGCCTACTGGCACCACAATATGGCCGTAAGCTGCCGGCTCAAGCAACCGGACGATTTCGCGTGCACCCTGCACCCCCGCCAAATTACTGCCGCCTTCAGGCACTAGACAAAAATCACCAAACAAGTTTCTGAGTTCAGCATGAAATTCTACCTGGCCTCGCCTGCGATATTGCTCACGGCTAACAAAATGCAACTGCATACCCGCTGCCCTCGCCTCTACCAGCATAGCGCTGGGTCTTGCTGGTGCCTCACCGCGGATCACGCCAATGGTATTGAAGCCTTGTTCAGCCCCACAAAGCGCTAGTGCATGGATATGATTTGACCAGGCACCACCAAAAGACAGAAGAGTTTGCTGCCCCGCTTCTCGCGCTGCGAGAAGATTGTATTTGAGCTTAAAGTATTTGTTGCCGCTGGGATGAATCGTGGTCAGATCCAACAGCCGAAAACTCTGGCCCGCATAGTGAATGGTTCGCAATGCATTATGGTTTTGTGCCGTTTGCTCTATAGGCATCGACCGGAATCCAGAAATAAAGTTACTATGTTGCCATGCAGTCTATCTCTATATTTCGGTACTTCCTATTGCTCGCTCTCCTCGTGCTTGGTGGCTGTGGTGGCGGTGGTGGCGGTGGTGGAGGCAGTTCAGCGCCGCCCGCGCCGACACCAGATCCGCCAGCGCCTACAGAAGCTGCCATTGATGACAGTGCAACCACCGTGGAGGACAC